>NZ_JBNPJV010000009.1:0-137602 GCF_050312585.1 Pseudomonas sp. R19M | reverse complement strand
CCGATGGCGGCGGTCCAGTCAATGAATGTGTTGAATGACACACTGCAATCGGGAGCAAGTCGAATCGTCGCACCGCCCCTCCCACATTGATCTTCAGCAAGTCATCAATCAGCAACTGCACAGCGCGTTATCCAGTACCTTGCGCAGTTCCAGCGGGTGATCCACTACCACATCGGCACCCCAGTGACGTGGGTTATCGTCCGGGTGGATGTAGCCGAATGTGACCGCTGCGGTGCGGGTGCCGGCGTCGCGGCCGGACTCGATGTCACGCAGGTCATCGCCCACGAACAGTACGCTGGCCGGGTCCAGGTCGAGCATCTTGCACGCCAGGATCAAGGGTTCCGGGTCCGGCTTGCTGTTCTTCACGTGGTCCGGGCAAATCAGCAGTGCCGAACGTTCGGCCAGGCCCAACTGCTGCATGATCGGCTCGGCAAAGCGCAGCGGCTTGTTGGTGACCACACCCCAGATCAGCTTGGATTTTTCGATGTCATCCAGCAGCTCGCCCATGCCGTCGAACAGCTTGCTGTGGATCGCGCAGCCCTTGAGGTAGCGCTCGAGAAATTCCAGGCGCAGTTCTTCAAAACCAGGCGACTCCGGGTCCATCGAGAACGTTACGGCGACCATTGCCCGTGCACCGCCGGAGATTTCATCGCGAATGTGCTGGTCATTGATCGGCGCCAGCCCACGGTCGGCGCGCATGGCCTGGCAGATGGCGATAAAGTCCGGCGCCGTGTCCAGCAGGGTGCCGTCCATATCGAAGAGAACTGCTCGCAACTTCACAGGCTTACTCCTCGCGCAGGGTCTGGATCATGTAGTTGACGTCAACGTCATTGGCCAGCTTGTAGTGCTTGGTCAGCGGGTTGTAGGTCAGGCCGATGATGTCCTTGACGGTCAGCCCGGCCTGGCGGCTCCAGGCGCCCAGTTCGGAGGGGCGGATGAATTTCTTGAAGTCATGGGTGCCGCGTGGCAGCAGCTTCATGATGTATTCGGCGCCGATGATCGCGAACAGGTAAGCCTTGGGGTTGCGGTTGATGGTGGAGAAGAACACCTGGCCGCCCGGCTTGACCATGCGAAAGCACGCGCGGATCACGGAAGATGGGTCGGGCACGTGCTCCAGCATTTCCAGGCAGGTGACCACGTCGAATTGCTCCGGCATCTCTTCGGCCAGGGCTTCGGCGGTGATCTGGCGATATTCCACGCTGACGCCGGATTCGAGTTGGTGCAGTTGAGCCACGGCCAGCGGGGCTTCGCCCATGTCGATGCCCATCACGGTGGCGCCGCGTACGGCCATCGCTTCGCTGAGGATGCCGCCGCCGCAACCGACGTCCAATACTTTCTTTCCGGCCAGGTTGACGCGTTCGTCAATCCAGTTGACCCGCAGCGGGTTGATGTCGTGCAAGGGCTTGAATTCGCTTTCGCGGTCCCACCAGCGGTGAGCCAGGGCTTCGAATTTGGCGATTTCGGCGTGGTCGACGTTGCTCATGGTGAATCCTCTAAAACTGATAAATCGGTTTGCAGGCTTTGAACGCAGGGGTTCAAAACCGACGTTATTCGTGTCGCCCGCTGATGCGCCGGCCCCACTCGATCGCCGAGGCGACCAGTTCCGGTTCGTTCATACGGGTCAATCGCCGGTCGTCGAGCAACTGCTTGCCGGCGACCCAAAGGTGTTTCACACAATCGCGCCCGGTGGCATATATAAGCTGTGAGACCGGGTCGTAGATCGGTTGTTGCGCCAGGCCGGACAGATCGAAGGCCACCATGTCGGCGGCCTTGCCGACTTCCAGCGAGCCAATTTCGCTCTCCAGGCCCATGGCCCGGGCGCCGTTCAGGGTGGCCATGCGTAGCGCGCGATGGGCATCCAGGGCGGTGGCCGACCCCGCGACCGCCTTGGCCAACATGGCGGCTGTGCGGGTTTCACCCAACAGGTCCAGGTCGTTATTGCTGGCGGCGCCGTCGGTGCCGATTGCTACATTGATACCGGCTTGCCACAGACGTTCCACCGGGCAGAAGCCGCTGGCCAATTTCAGGTTCGATTCCGGGCAGTGGATGATGCTGGTGTTGCTTTCTACCAGCAAAGCCAGGTCATCTTCGCTGATTTGCGTCATATGAACGGCCTGGAAGCGCGGGCCCAGCAAGCCCAGGCGGCCTAGGCGCGCCAATGGGCGTTCCCCGGTCTGGTCCACGGCCTGCTGCACTTCGGAGGCGGTTTCGTGTACATGCATATGGATCGAAGCATCCAGTTCTTCGGCGATTATGCGGATTTTTTCCAGGTTCGCATCGCACACGGTGTAGGGCGCGTGGGGGCCGAAGGTGATTTTGATGCGCGGATGATGCTTGAGGTCGCCGAACAGCTCGATCCCCTGGCGAATCGCCTCATCGGCGCTGGCGGCACCGGGAATCGGGAAGTCGAGGATTGGAATGGCGATCTGCGCGCGCATCCCGCTGTTGTGTACGCAGTCGCTGGCGACCTTAGGAAAGAAGTACATGTCGGAGAAGCAAGTGATGCCGCCCTTGAGCTGCTCGGCAATGGCCAGGTCGGTGCCGTCGCGGACAAAGGCTTCGTCGACCCATTTGGCCTCGGCGGGCCAGATGTGCTTTTCAAGCCAGGTCATCAACGGCAGGTCGTCGGCCATGCCGCGAAACAGGCTCATTGCCGCATGGCCGTGGGCGTTGATCAGGCCTGGGCTGAGCAACATGCCCGGCAGTTCACGCGTCTCTTTGCTGGCGAGTTTCAAGGCGGCTTCGCGAGGCCCGATAAAAGCGATTCGCCCGTCGCGAATGCCCAGGCCATGTGCCTTGAGCACCACGCCGGCGGGTTCGACGGGTACCAGCCAGCTTGGCAGTAACAGTAAGTCGAGGGGGGCGGCAGTGGCGGTCATCGCGGGCTTCTTCCCAGGCAACTATAAAAGAAGGGCGAAGTATACCCGAGCGTCCTGGCTGGCGGATCGCTATAATCGGCGGCTTTTGTTCATGAGTGCGGGGTAAGGGATGCGCGACCGACTGTTGGCTGCCGAGAAAGTAAAGGCCATCGATTGGCGTGATGGCGCGCTGCATCTGCTCGATCAGCGTGCGCTGCCGTCCCGGGAAAGCTGGGTAACCTGTACCTCGGTCGATGAGGTGGCCCAGGCCATTCGCTCAATGGTGGTACGGGGCGCGTCAGCGATCGGCATCAGTGCTGCCTATGGGTTGGTGCTGGCCGCCCGCTCTCGACTCGCAGAGGGCGGTGACTGGCAGGCTGCGTGGGAAGAGGACTACGCACTGTTAGCCGATTCGCGCCCCACCGCGGCGAATTTGTTCTGGGCCCTGCAGCGCATGCGTGACCGCCTGGATCGCCTCAAAAAGCCTGCCGATCCTTTGGCGGTGCTGGAGGCCGAGGCCATTGCGATTCATGAGAGCGACCGGGAAGCCAACCTGGTCATGGCTCAACTGGGTGTCGAGCGGATCCGCAGGCACCAGGGCAACGCCCAGGCGATCCTCACTCATGGCAATGCCGGTGCCTTGTCGACAGGCGGCGTGGGCACGGCGCTGGGGGTGATTCGCGCGGCGTTCCTGGAGGGGCTGGTCGAGCAGGTCTACGCCAACGAAACCCGCCCCTGGCTGCAGGGGTCGCGGCTGACTGCCTGGGAACTGGCGGGCGAGGGCGTTCCGGTGACGGTCAATGCCGACTCCGCCGGCGCGCATATTCTCAAGACCAAAGGCGTGACCTGGGTCGTCGTCGGTGCCGACTGCATTGCCGCCAATGGTGATGTGATCGGCAAGATCGGCACTTATCAGCTGGCGGTATGCGCCATGCATCATGGCGTGCGCTTCATGGTGGTAGCCCCCAGTTCCACCCTCGACCTGATGATGGCGACGGGGGAGGATGTGGCCCTGGAAGAGCGTGATCCGGACGAGTTGCGTGACATCGTCGGGCAGCGGTTAGAGGTGGATACGTACAATCCGGTGTTTGATGTGACGCCGGCGGACCTGATCGATGTGATCGTGACGGAAAAGGGCATCGTCGAGCGGCCGGATGCGGCGAAGCTGGCGAAGTTGATGTGTCGTAAGCGTCTGCATTGACGGCGGATGGCCCCCGATTGGCTCTGGAAGTCAATAAAAGCCTCGGATTTACCCTCAAAAAATAACCCCAACCCAGCTCTGAGCCCCTCTCGTCGCCCTCAAGCCTGTCATCCGTCAACTTACTACGCTCCATGCGCATCAGGGGGATAGGTGCGTGGCGGCGATTGTGATAACATCCGGCGGTTTCCAGGGCCACCCCGAGGGGTGGCCTATAACGCGCAGATCCGTGTCATAACTCGTTGATTTGTCGTAAGTCGTTGTCAGGCACCCTGCCGACAGCGGCGAGCTTCGTTCGTCCCATATGGATGTGACGAGGTTTCACCCGAAAAAGGAATCAGGCTTCTCATGGGCGAACTGGCCAAAGAAATCCTCCCGGTCAATATCGAAGACGAGCTGAAACAGTCCTACCTCGACTACGCGATGAGCGTAATTGTCGGTCGGGCACTGCCTGATGCGCGCGATGGCTTGAAGCCCGTGCACCGGCGTGTGCTGTTCGCGATGAGCGAGCTGGGTAACGACTGGAACAAGCCGTACAAGAAATCTGCCCGTGTTGTCGGTGACGTGATCGGTAAGTATCACCCTCACGGCGACACTGCGGTGTACGACACCATCGTTCGGATGGCCCAGCCGTTTTCCCTGCGCTACCTGCTGGTAGACGGCCAGGGTAACTTCGGTTCGGTCGATGGCGACAACGCCGCGGCGATGCGATACACCGAAGTGCGCATGACCAAGCTGGCGCACGAGCTGCTGGCCGACCTGCACAAAGAAACCGTGGACTGGGTGCCGAACTACGACGGCACCGAAATGATCCCGGCTGTCATGCCGACCAAGATCCCCAACCTGCTGGTCAACGGTTCCAGCGGTATCGCCGTGGGCATGGCCACCAACATCCCGCCGCACAACCTCGGTGAAGTCATCGACGGTTGCCTGGCCCTTATCGACAACCCTGAGCTGACCGTCGATGAGCTGATGCAATACATCCCCGGTCCGGACTTCCCGACTGCTGCGATCATCAACGGTCGCGCCGGTATCATCGAAGCCTACCGTACCGGTCGTGGCCGTATTTACATGCGTGCCCGTTCGATCATCGAGGACATCGACAAGGTCGGTGGCCGTCAGCAGATCGTCATCACCGAGCTCCCGTACCAGTTGAACAAGGCGCGTCTGATCGAGAAGATCGCCGAGCTGGTCAAGGAGAAGAAGCTCGAAGGTATCACCGAGCTGCGCGACGAGTCCGACAAGGACGGTATGCGCGTGGTGATCGAGTTGCGTCGTGGCGAAGTGCCTGAGGTGATCCTCAACAACCTCTACGCCCAGACCCAGCTGCAAAGCGTGTTTGGTATCAACGTCGTGGCCCTGATCGATGGTCGCCCGCGCATCCTGAACCTCAAGGATCTGCTGGAAGCGTTCGTGCGTCACCGCCGCGAAGTGGTGACCCGTCGTACCGTGTTCGAGCTGCGCAAGGCCCGTGAACGCGGGCATATCCTGGAAGGCCAGGCGGTTGCGCTGTCGAACATCGACCCGGTGATTGCGCTGATCAAGGCTTCGCCAACGCCGTCGGAAGCCAAGGAAGCGCTGGTCAGCACGCCTTGGGAATCCAGCGCCGTGGTGGCCATGGTCGAGCGCGCCGGTGCCGACTCCTGCCGTCCCGAGACCCTGGACCCGCAATACGGTCTGCGCGAAGGCAAGTACTTCCTGTCGCCGGAACAGGCCCAGGCCATCCTGGAACTGCGCCTGCATCGCCTGACGGGCCTGGAGCACGAGAAGCTGCTGGCCGAGTACCAGGAGATCCTCAACCAGATCGGCGAACTGATCCGTATCCTCAGCAGCGCCGTGCGCCTGATGGAAGTGATCCGCGAAGAGCTGGAAGTGATCCGTGCCGAATACGGCGATGTGCGCCGCACCGAAATCCTCGATGCCCGCCTCGACCTGACCCTGGGTGACATGATCCCGGAAGAAGAGCGCGTGGTGACCATCTCCCACGGCGGCTACGCCAAGACCCAGCCTCTGGCTGCGTACCAGGCCCAGCGTCGTGGTGGTAAAGGTAAATCGGCTACCGGCGTGAAAGATGAGGACTACATCGCTCACCTGCTGGTCGCCAACAGCCACACCACGCTGCTGCTGTTCTCCAGCAAGGGCAAGGTGTACTGGCTGAAAACCTACGAAATCCCGGAAGCTTCCCGCGCCGCCCGTGGTCGCCCACTGGTCAACCTGCTGCCGCTGGACAGTGATGAGTACATCACCACCATGCTGCCGGTCGAGGAATACACCGAAGGTCACTTCATCTTCATGGCGACCGCCAAAGGCACCGTGAAGAAGACCCCGCTGGAATCCTTCAGCCGTCAGCGCAGCGTGGGCCTGATCGCCCTGGAGCTGGACGAAGGCGACGTGCTGATCTCCGCAGCCATCACCGATGGCGAGCGTGAAGTGATGCTGTTCTCCGACGGCGGCAAGGTGACGCGTTTCAAGGAGTCCGACGTTCGCGCCATGGGCCGTACCGCCCGCGGTGTGCGCGGTATGCGCCTGCCGGAAGGGCAGAAGCTGATTTCGATGCTGATCCCGGAAGAAGGCAGCCAGATTCTGACTGCCTCCGAGCGTGGTTATGGCAAGCGCACGGCCATCAGCGAGTTCCCTGAGTACAAGCGTGGCGGCCAGGGCGTGATCGCCATGGTCAGCAACGAGCGTAACGGCCGTCTGGTCGGTGCGGTCCAGGTGCTCGATGGTGAGGAGATCATGCTGATTTCCGACCAGGGCACCCTGGTACGTACCCGTGTGGCTGAAGTCTCGAGCCTGGGCCGTAACACTCAGGGCGTGACCCTGATCAAGCTGGCCAAGGACGAGAAGCTGGTCGGCCTGGAGCGTGTCCAGGAGCCGTCGGAAGTCGAAGGCGAAGAGTTGGAAGGCGAGGAGTTTGATGGCGAAGTGATCGCAACCGGCGATGACAACATCGACGAGCCAACCCTCGACGCTGCCGCAGACGACGAAGAACCGCAGGAATAAGCGGACACACAGGGGGCGGATGAAGATTCGCCCCCTTGTTGTTTGTCCGGATGGAAATATCGACAACCATGGAGATCCCTTGTGGGAGCGGGCTTGCTCGCGAAGGCGGACTGACATTCACTCCAGATGTCGGCTGTTGGATCGCTTTCGCGAGCAAGCCCGCTCCCACACCGGGTCCGGTGTCGGCTGATATGTTTGCGTGACTACCACCAGATCAGAGTGAGATTGGATGTGAGCAAGAGAGCCTATAACTTCTGTGCCGGTCCCGCGGCGCTTCCTGAAGCAGTCCTGCAGCGTGCGCAGGGTGAACTCCTCGACTGGCATGGAAAAGGCCTCTCCGTGATGGAAATGAGCCATCGCAGCGATGAGTTCGTGTCCATCGCCACCAAGGCCGAGCAGGATCTGCGCGACTTGCTGGACATCCCATCCAACTACAAAGTGCTGTTCCTGCAGGGCGGCGCGAGCCAGCAGTTCGCCCAGATCCCACTGAACCTGCTGCCCGAAGAGGGCACTGCCGACTATATCGACACCGGTATCTGGGGACAGAAGGCCATTGAAGAGGCCTCCCGTTACGGTCACGTCAATGTAGCGGGCACCGCAAAGCCTTACGACTACTTCGCCATTCCGGGTCAGAACGAATGGAAGCTGTCGAAGGATGCTGCCTACGTGCACTACGTCGCGAACGAAACCATCGGTGGCCTCCAATTCGACTGGGTGCCGGAAGTGGGCGACGTACCGCTGGTGTGCGACATGTCCTCGGACATTCTTTCGCGCCCGATCGATGTGTCCAGGTACGGCATGATCTACGCCGGCGCGCAGAAGAACATCGGCCCAAGCGGCATACTGGTCAACATCGTCCGCGAAGACTTGCTGGGTCGTGCCCGTTCGGTGTGCCCGACCATGCTCAACTACAAGGTCGCGGCGGATAACGGCTCGATGTACAACACCCCGCCGGCCTTCGCCTGGTACCTGTCGGGCCTGGTGTTCGAATGGCTCAAGGAGCAGGGCGGCGTGGCGGCCATGGCCAAGCTCAACGAAGAGAAGAAGCGCGTCCTGTACGACTTCATCGACGCCAGCGGCCTGTACAGCAACCCGATCAACCTGACTGACCGCTCGTGGATGAACGTGCCGTTCCGTCTGGCCGACGACCGTCTGGACAAGCCGTTCCTGGCCGGTGCCGACGAGCGCGGCCTGCTGAACCTCAAGGGCCACCGCTCGGTGGGTGGCATGCGCGCCTCCATCTACAACGCTGTCGACATCCACGCGATCAACGCACTGGTTGCCTACATGGCAGAGTTCGAAAAGGAACACGGCTAATGTCTGAACAAGAGCTCAAGGCCCTGCGCGTACGCATTGACAGCCTGGACGAGAAAGTCCTGGAACTGATCAGTGAGCGTGCGCGCTGTGCCCAGGAAGTGGCACGGGTGAAGATGGCGTCCCTGGCGGAAGGCGAGGTGCCGGTGTTCTACCGTCCCGAGCGTGAGGCCCAGGTGCTCAAGCGCGTGATGGAGCGCAACAAGGGCCCGCTGGGCAATGAAGAAATGGCGCGATTGTTCCGCGAAATCATGTCTTCGTGCCTGGCCCTGGAGCAGCCGCTGAAAGTGGCTTACCTGGGGCCTGAAGGCACCTTCACCCAAGCGGCGGCCATGAAGCACTTCGGCCACGCGGTGATCAGCAAGCCGATGGCGGCCATTGACGAAGTGTTCCGCGAAGTGGCGGCCGGTGCGGTGAATTTTGGTGTAGTACCGGTGGAAAACTCCACCGAAGGTGCCGTCAACCACACGCTGGACAGCTTCCTTGAGCACGACATGGTGATCTGCGGTGAAGTCGAGCTGCGCATTCACCACCACCTGCTGGTGGGCGAGAACACCAAGACCGACAGCATCAGCCGTATCTACTCCCACGCCCAGTCCCTGGCCCAGTGCCGCAAGTGGCTGGACGCCCATTACCCGAATGTCGAGCGTGTTGCGGTGTCCAGCAATGCCGAAGCGGCCAAGCGGGTCAAGGGTGAGTGGAACTCGGCGGCCATCGCCGGTGATATGGCGGCGGGCCTGTATGGTCTGACGCGCCTGGCCGAGAAGATCGAGGACCGCCCGGACAACTCCACGCGCTTCCTGATGATCGGCAGCCAGGAAGTGCCGCCGACCGGCGACGACAAGACCTCGATCATCGTCTCCATGAGCAACAAGCCGGGCGCGCTGCATGAGCTGCTGGTGCCGTTCCACGATAACGGGATTGACCTGACGCGCATCGAGACGCGCCCTTCGCGCAGCGGTAAATGGACCTATGTGTTCTTTATCGACTTCGTCGGCCATCACCGCGACCCGCTGGTAAAGGGCGTGCTGGAGAAGATCAGTCAGGAAGCCGTGGCACTCAAGGTGCTGGGCTCTTACCCGAAAGCGGTTTTGTGAGGCTTTAACATGAGTGGCAACTTTCTCGCCCTGGCGCAGCCGGGCGTGCAACAACTGTCGCCTTACGTTCCGGGCAAGCCTGTGGACGAGTTGGCGCGTGAGTTGGATCTGGACCCCTCCAATATCGTCAAGCTGGCGAGTAACGAGAACCCATTGGGCCCAAGCCCTAAAGTGCTGGCGGCGATTCGTGAAGAGCTGGCCGAGCTGACGCGTTATCCCGACGGCAACGGCTTTGCCCTCAAGTCACTGTTGGCGCAAAAGTGCGGTGTCGAACTGAACCAGGTGACCCTGGGCAACGGTTCCAACGATATTCTTGAGCTGGTCGGCCGCGCTTACCTGGCTCCGGGCTTGAACGCCGTGTTCAGTGAGCATGCGTTTGCGGTCTATCCGATCGTCACTCAGGCGGTGGGCGCTGATGCGAGAGTGATTCCAGCCAAGGACTGGGGGCATGATCTGCCGGCCATGCTGGCGGCGATCGATGCGCAAACGCGTGTGGTGTTTATCGCCAACCCGAACAATCCGACCGGCACCTGGTTCGATGCCCAGGCGTTGGACGACTTCCTGCAAGATGTGCCTGCGCACGTGTTGGTGGTGCTGGACGAGGCGTATATCGAGTACGCCGAAGGTAGTGACTTGCCGGACGGCCTGGATTTCCTGGCAGCCTATCCGAACCTGTTGGTCTCGCGCACGTTCTCCAAGGCTTATGGCCTGGCCTCGCTGCGGGTTGGCTACGGCCTGTCCACGGCGGTGGTTGCCGATGTGCTGAACCGCGTGCGCCAGCCGTTCAACGTCAACAGCCTCGCCTTGGCGGCGGCCTGTGCGGCGGTAAAGGATGTCGAGCACCTGGAAGAAGGTCGTCGCATCAACGAAAGCGGCATGCTGCAGTTGCAGGAAGGTTTCCGTGAGTTGGGCCTGGGCTGGATTCCATCCAAGGGCAACTTCATTTGCGTCGATCTGGCTCAGGTGGCCGCCCCGGTATTCCAGGGCTTGTTGCGCGAAGGCGTGATCGTGCGTCCGGTGGCCAACTACGGCATGCCGAACCATTTGCGTATCACCATCGGTTTGCCGGCTGAAAACAGCCGCTTCCTGGAGGCGTTGGCCAAGGTCCTGGCCCGTGGTTGATGTCACCGCATTGCAACCTGTTGTGCCTATGATCGGTCGCCTGGTGGTGGTTGGCCTGGGGTTGATCGGTGGCTCCTTCGCCAAGGGCCTGCGTGAAAGCGGGCTGTGCGGCGAAGTGGTCGGTGTGGACCTGGACCCGCAATCGCGCAAGCTGGCGGTTGAGCTGGGGGTGGTCGATCGCTGTGAGGCGGACCTGGCGCTCGCGTGCCAGGGCGCCGATGTGATCCAGCTCGCCGTGCCGATCCTGGCGATGGAGAAGTTGCTGGCGGTGCTCGCTGGTATGGATTTGGGGCAGGCGATCCTGACGGACGTCGGCAGTGCCAAGGGTAATGTGGTGCGCGCAGCGCAACTGGCCTTTGGCGGCATGCCGGCGCGCTTTGTGCCGGGCCATCCGATTGCCGGTTCCGAGCAGAGTGGGGTAGAGGCGTCCAATGCGCAGCTGTTCCGCCGGCACAAGGTGATCCTGACGCCGCTTGAGCAAACCGATCCGGCAGCCCTGGCTGTAGTCGATCGTCTTTGGCGCGAGTTGGGTGCGGATGTCGAACATATGCAGGTCGAGCGCCACGACGAAGTGCTGGCGGCAACCAGTCATTTGCCCCATCTGCTGGCTTTTGGCCTGGTGGATTCTTTGGCCAAGCGTAACGAGAACCTCGATATTTTCCGTTACGCCGCGGGTGGTTTCCGTGATTTCACGCGTATTGCCGGCAGTGACCCGGTGATGTGGCACGACATCTTCCTGGCCAACCGCGAAGCGGTGCTGCGCACCCTGGACACTTTCCGCAGTGATCTCGACGCCTTGCGCGACGCGGTTGATGCGGGGGATGGTCATCAATTATTGGGCGTGTTTACCCGCGCGCGGGTGGCGCGTGAGCATTTCAGCAAGATCCTGGCTCGCCGGGCTTACATGGATGCGGCTGTGAACACTGATGAGCTGACGTTTCGGGCCGACCCGGGCGGCCGCTTGAGCGGCAGTATCCGGGTGCCGGGCGACAAGTCGATTTCCCATCGGTCGATCATGCTGGGCTCATTGGCCGAAGGCGTGACGGAAGTCGAAGGTTTCCTTGAGGGCGAAGATGCCCTGGCGACCTTGCAGGCTTTTCGTGATATGGGCGTGGTCATTGAAGGGCCCCACCATGGGCGCGTGGCCATTCATGGTGTCGGCTTGCACGGGCTGAAGCCTGCGCCGGGGCCGATCTACCTGGGGAATTCGGGGACGTCGATGCGCCTGCTGTCCGGGCTGCTGGCGGCGCAAGGCTTCGACAGTGTGTTGACGGGTGACGCCTCCCTGTCGAAGCGCCCAATGAGTCGCGTGGCGACGCCGCTGCGGGAGATGGGCGCGGTGATCGAGACCGGGCCGCAAGGCTGTCCGCCGCTGACCATTCATGGTGGTCAGGTGCTCAAGGGCGTGGCCTATTCAATGCCAATGGCCAGTGCGCAGGTTAAGTCCTGCCTGTTGCTGGCAGGTCTGTATGCCGAGGGTCAGACTTCAGTGACCGAGCCGGCGCCAACCCGTGATCACACCGAGCGCATGCTGCGCGGTTTTGGCTATCCGGTGTCGGTGGCAGGGGCTACGGCATCGGTAGAGTCGGGCCATGCGCTGGTTGCAACCCGTATCGAAGTGCCGGGGGATATTTCCTCGGCGGCGTTTTTCCTGGTGGCGGCTTCGATTGCCGAGGGTTCCGAGTTGTTGCTGGAGCATGTCGGCGTCAATCCGACGCGTACCGGGGTGATCGATATCCTGCGGTTGATGGGGGCGGACATCACCCTGGAAAATCCGCGTGAAGTCGGTGGTGAACCGGTTGCTGACCTGCGTGTGCGTTCGGCTGCACTCAAGGGGATCGAGATTCCCGAGGCGTTGGTGCCGCTGGCTATCGATGAGTTTCCGGTGCTGTTTATCGCGGCGGCCTGCGCCGAAGGGCGAACCGTGTTGCGCGGTGCGCGGGAGCTGCGCGTGAAAGAGTCTGATCGCATTCAGGTCATGGCCGACGGTCTGCTTGCGCTGGGGGTGAAGTGTGAACCGACCCCCGATGGGATTATCATTGACGCAGGTTTGATGGGTGGTGGTGAAGTGCATGCTCAGGGCGATCATCGGATTGCCATGGCGTTCAGTGTGGCTTCCTTACGGGCGGCCGCACCGATTCGTATCCGTGACTGCGCCAACGTCGCTACATCTTTTCCGAATTTTCTTACATTGTGTGCCCAAGTCGGCATTCGTGTTGCCCAAGAGGCTCAATTGTGAATATCAAAGCACCGGTGATTACCATCGACGGGCCAAGTGGCTCGGGCAAAGGCACGATCGCTGGCATTCTGGCCAAGCGGCTGGGCTGGTGCCTGCTGGATTCCGGCGCGCTGTACCGCTTGCTGGCGTTTGCTGCACGCAACCATGGCGTCGACCTGACCAACGAAGAATCCCTGAAGCTGCTGGCGGCGCACCTTGATGTGCAGTTCGTCGGCGCGACGGAGGGGCATCCCCAGCGGATCATCCTGGAAGGGGATGATGTGACCGACGACCTGCGTAACGAGCAGGTAGGTTCCTGGGCCTCCCAGGTTGCCGCGTTGCCGGCCGTGCGTGATGCATTGCTCCAGCGCCAGCGGGCGTTTCAAGAGCCTCCGGGCCTGGTGGCCGATGGCCGTGACATGGGCACGGTAGTATTTCCCGAGGCGCCGCTGAAGATTTTCCTGACTGCCAGCGCCGAGGAGCGGGCTCGCCGGCGCTACTTGCAGTTGAAGGGGAAAGTCGATGGTGTTAGTCTGTCGAGTCTGCTAGATGAGATCCGTGCGCGCGATGAGCGTGATACCCAGCGTGCAGTAGCCCCGCTCAAGCCGGCGGCTGATGCAATACAGCTGGATTCCACGGAGTTGTCCATCGAGCAGGTGCTGGAACGCATCTTGAGTGAAATCGCCATTCGCGATATCGCCGGGTGACCAAGAAGGCTGCAGGGGACCAGTCATAGTCCTGTAGTGCTTCTTTTAATTGAAACTGACCCACACCGTCTGGGGTGTGGAGATGGGCGTATTCTTCGCCCTTATCAACAGGAATTAAAATGAGCGAAAGCTTTGCGGAACTCTTTGAAGAAAGCCTAAAAACCCTGAACCTTCAGGCAGGCTCCATCATCACCGGTGTTATCGTTGATATCGATTACCAAGCTCGCTGGGTAACCGTTCACGCTGGTCTGAAGTCTGAAGCTCTGATCCCGCTGGAACAGTTCTACAACGATGCTGGTGACCTGACTATCAATGTCGGTGACGAAGTTCACGTTGCTCTGGACTCGGTTGAAGACGGTTTCGGTGAAACCAAGCTGTCCCGTGAAAAAGCCAAGCGCGCTGAATGCTGGATTGTTCTCGAAGCAGCCTTCGCAGCTGAAGAAGTGGTCAAGGGCGTTATCAACGGTAAGGTTAAAGGCGGCTTCACTGTCGACGTTAACGGCATCCGTGCGTTCCTGCCAGGTTCTTTGGTCGACGTTCGTCCAGTGCGCGACACCACGCACCTGGAAGGCAAAGAACTCGAATTCAAGGTCATCAAACTCGACCAGAAGCGCAACAACGTTGTCGTTTCCCGTCGCAGCGTCCTGGAAGCAGAGAACTCCGCCGAGCGTGAAGCTCTGCTGGAATCCCTGCAGGAAGGCCAGCAAGTCAAAGGTATCGTCAAGAACCTCACCGATTACGGCGCATTCGTCGATCTGGGTGGCGTCGATGGCCTGCTGCACATTACCGACATGGCTTGGAAGCGTATCAAGCATCCTTCCGAAATCGTCAATGTTGGCGACGAGATCGATGTCAAGGTTCTGAAGTACGATCGTGAGCGTAACCGCGTTTCCCTGGGCTTGAAGCAGCTGGGCGAAGATCCATGGGTTGCTATCAAAGCTCGTTACCCAGAAAGCACTCGCGTAACCGCGCGTGTAACCAACCTGACCGACTACGGCTGCTTCGCTGAGCTGGAAGAAGGCGTGGAAGGCCTGGTACACGTTTCCGAAATGGACTGGACCAACAAGAACATCCACCCTTCGAAAGTTGTACAAGTCGGCGACGAAGTGGAAGTTATGGTTCTGGACATCGACGAAGAGCGTCGTCGTATCTCCCTGGGCATCAAGCAGTGCAAATCTAACCCATGGGAAGATTTCTCTGGCCAGTTCAACAAGGGCGATAAAATCTCCGGCACCATCAAGTCGATCACCGATTTCGGTATCTTCATTGGTCTGGACGGCGGCATCGACGGCCTGGTTCACCTGTCCGACATCTCCTGGAACGAAGTGGGCGAAGAAGCTGTTCGTCGTTTCAAGAAGGGCGACGAGCTGGACACCGTTATCCTGTCGGTTGACCCAGAGCGCGAGCGCATCTCCCTGGGCATCAAGCAACTGGAAAGCGACCCGTTCTCTGAATACGTTCAGGACAACGACAAAGGCGCGATCGTTAAAGGCACTGTGAAAGAAGTTGACGCCAAAGGCGCCATCATCGTTCTGGCCGACGATATCGAAGCGACTCTGAAAGCCTCCGAAATCAGCCGTGACCGCGTTGAAGACGCGCGCAACGTTCTGAAAGAAGGCCAGGAAGTAGAAGCCAAGATCATCAGCGTTGACCGCAAGAGCCGCGTGATCCAGCTCTCCATCAAGTCGAAAGACGATGCTGAAGAGAAAGAAGCGATCCAGAACTTGAAAGCTGCTCCAGAAGCTGAAAGTACTGACACCACCATGGCGGCACTGCTGCGCCAGGCAATGGCTAAGCAGAACTAAGTTCTGTAAAGCTATAGAAAAAGGGCGACTTCGGTCGCCCTTTTTTGTGCCTGAAATTCGTTGAATCAACAACAGAGAGTTGAGGTCTACAGCTCAGGATGGGAACTGGCTATAGTTTTCAGGAGTATGACTGTTCTGTTGTTTTTTCAATAAGGAATTAAATGAAGAGGCTGATCGTAGTGCTTGCGGTAGCGATGCTCGTGGGGTGTTCTGCCACCAGCGCCAAGACTCACGCCAAGCGCGGGGTGAGTGGCATAGAGATCGACTGCTCAGGGCTTGGTTCTGGCTGGGACAAGTGCGAAAAGCGCGCTGCGCGCGAGTGTAAGGCGCAAGGCTACAAGGTCGTCACTCGGTCCAGTGATGCCAAGGATGAAGAGGGCGACTACCTGTTTGGGTGGAACCCTGCCGGCGCGGTAACGCGTACCATGCTGGTCATCTGCAACTGAGGTCGTAAGGTGTGTTTGCAGGTGTCCGTCGTACCTGGAGATAAGTCACCGTATGGGCTGTTCAAATTCATCAAGTCATGCTAAAACCTTCGGAGCGCTTTTCCTAGCTGCTTGAAAAAGAAGGGAAAAATATGACGAAGTCGGAGTTGATCGAACGTATTGTCACCCATCAAGGGCTGCTCTCATCCAAGGATGTGGAGTTGGCCATCAAGACCATGCTTGAGCAAATGTCCCAGTGCTTGGCTACCGGAGATCGTATCGAGATCCGAGGCTTTGGCAGTTTCTCATTGCACTACCGTGCGCCGCGTGTTGGCCGTAACCCAAAGACCGGTCAGTCCGTCAGTCTCGACGGTAAGTTTGTTCCCCATTTCAAACCGGGCAAGGAATTGCGCGATCGGGTGAACGAAGAAGAGGAAGAAGGCGTCTGAGTCTTTTTGGGGTTAGGAGAAGGTTATGCGTGGGTTTAAGCGCGTTGTGCTGCTATTGGTTGTACTGGTTGCAGTCATAGCTGTCTTGGGTTTTGTGCTGGAAAACCAGCAGGGTGTTTCTCTCTCATTCCTAGGCTGGGCAACTGTGCAGATGCCGGTAGCGGTATTTGTCGTGTTGGCATTGATTGCTGGGATGCTGATAGGGCCGCTATTGGGGGTTGTGGTTGGTGGTCGCCGACGTAAAGCGGTGCCTGCGGAGCGTGGCTAAGAGCGATTCTTTTGCTTTTATGCGTTCGGCATGTCGGGCTTAGGCGCCGTCTGTCAGAAAATCTTCTTCATGCATTTTGATTGTCGCGCGGTCTCGTGATTTTGCCGGGCTGGTAGGTTGCTAGTCGGGTCGCGATATTGTGCGCTTGTCTCCTCGCTTGATGTCTCTCTTTGCTCCGGGCCTAGTTTTCCTACAAGCTTATGAGCTGTATCTCTCGCCAGTCAGGAATCATCCTACGGCTCTGTCAAGACTTGTAATATGTCAGGGAGATGGCAGAATGGAATCTGTTCTCGATAACGGGCATTTTGTGCGCTCAAAATTTGGCAGAGACGCCGGGTTTTGACGGTCATATAACTAAAATAATAAATACATAAAATTGTCTGCATAACGAGCCCGCAGTTTCTCTTTGAAGGCAGGTTTTTGTTGTGAGTAGTAGTTTTCGCGCGCCCTCGCTTTATCCCTCTGACGAAATAAATCTCGTCGCGCTTTTTCAGACTGTCAAGCAGCAAAAAAAGCTTATTGTCTTGGTGACTTCTGGCTTCGTGCTTCTTGCTGCCGCCTACGCCTTTTTAGCGACTCCGGAGTATCAAGTCAGCAGCGTGCTAAGGCCGGTTGCAATCAACGAGTTGGATGCATTGAATCGCTCAGAGGTCTACAAGCTCCCTCCAGGCGAAGCGCTGGCCAAGCTGGGAGCGTCCCTGGAGTCATATGAGACTCGTTTGGGGTTCTTTAGGGAAAATCAACCGCTGTTCAGTGAATTTGAGCGCCCAGGGCGTACGCTTGAGCAGAGCTTCGAGGAGTTCAATCGAGACTCGATAAACTTGATTTTGCCTGATCCAAAAAAAGCGGATTCTTTAAGTGCTTATATCCGGCTTGAAATGAATTATCCGAAAGGCGTTGATGGTGTAACTATCCTCAATAACTTTGTGCAATACGCTATACAAAGTGAGAGAAAACAGATAGCGGCTGATTTGAATGTTATTGTTAAAAACCGTCTAAATGAGATTTCTGGAAAGTTTAATGCTGCTCGCGCCAGTTATGAAACCAATAAGGAAGCCAAGATAGCTTCATTGCTCGAGGCGGATAATATTAAGCGTGCGCGGTTGCAGGATGAACTTAAAGCGCTGCGCGCTCAACTCAAGACACTGCGCGTCGATCGCATCGCACAATTGAACGAAGCGATTGGTATTGCCCGATCATTGGGGATTGTTAAGCCAACCACACCTTCTTCGCTTGGTGATGTAGCCCGGACTGGCTCAAGCAGCGTAATGCGCACAGAGATCAATAATCAGCAGATACCGCTCTATTTTATGGGCGTGGATGCACTTGAAGCTGAACGCCGTGCGCTTGCTCAACGAGGTTCCGACGATTTTTCCGAAGCTCGTATAGCTCAAATTGCCAAAGAGTTGCAGTTGCTTCAGTCCAACCGAGAAGTCGAGGTGCTGAAGAGTCGTGAGAATGAAGATATTTTTCTCGCTGATGTCGAACCGCTGCGCGCCGAAATGGCTCGTTTGCGCAATCTGAACATTGATATGGATAATCTCAAGCTGGTCTCTATAGACCGTGCCGCACTGGAGCCTTTGAGTGCATACAAACCCAAAAAAGCTTTTATCATTGGTGGCGGTTTGATAGCAGGCTTGGTGTTAAGTATAGCCTTGGCCCTATTCCGTTCTGTCTTGCGGGTGAGGACGGAAATTAAGTAGTGCGTGCGCGGTCAAAACCACCCCATGCAGCATGAGCGGAAATCCGGCTATGATGGGAGGCTGCGATTTTCTGGCTGGCACTGGCCATTTGGCCGTGCCTTTTTGACGGTGACTGAAGCGGCGTGAGCGCTTGGTGATTATGCTATTGCCTTTGCGTAAAAATGTCTAAAATCGCCATCAGATTTCAGAAGGCCGAACAGCGCTATGGGGCGTTGCGGTAAGGTCACTGAAGAAATCCTGGCCGTGTGGGCTACTTGTAGGGAATTTATGGCATATTTATCAAACGATCAGTTAGCTAAAATGGGGTTTAAGAGCCTCGGCAAAGAGGTCAAGATCAGCGATCGTGCCAGTATTTATAACGCTGATGAAATGGAAATTGGCGACTTTTCTAGGATTGATGACTTTTGTGTTATCTCTGGGAAAGTAAAGCTTGGCAAGTTTAATCATATAACCCCAATGTGCCTTATCGCCGGTGGAACACCTGGTATTTTTTTGGATGATTTTTGCACGCTGGCATATGGCGTTAAAGTGTTTTCTCAGTCTGATGACTACAGTGGGGAAACGCTGACCAATTCCCTCGTTCCCAAAAAATACAAGAAAGAAGTGTTTTCGGCAGTTCATCTGCACAAGCATGTCATCGTAGGTGCTGGAGCCGTTATATTTCCAGGCGTAGACGTGGCCGAAGGTTGTGCCATCGGAGCGATGGCGCTCCTGACTAAAAGCACAGATGCCTGGGGTATCTATGCTGGTATCCCTGCGAAAAGGGTCAAAGAACGAAAGAAAGATTTACTTCAATTAGAAAAAGAATTTAACGGTGAGCATGATGAAAATTCCATTTAATAAACCGCCTTATACAGGTAATGAAGATCAATACGTGACCCAGGCGATGCGCAGCGCCAAAATGTCGGGCGATGGTGATTTTACCGTTAGTTGCCAGCGCTGGTTTGAGGAAACGTTTTCGTGTGAAAAGGCGCTCCTGACCCCTTCATGCACCCAAGCGCTCGAAATGGCCGCTATCTTGATTGATATTCAGCCGGGCGATGAAGTCATCATGCCTAGCTTTACTTTTGTCAGTACGGCGAATGCATTCGTATTGCGCGGGGCAAAGATTGTATTTGTCGATATTCGTCCAGATACGATGAATATTGATGAAACCCTGATCGAAGCTGCGATTACTGAAAATACCAAGGCGATCGTACCCGTTCATTATGCCGGCATTGCATGTGAAATGGATGTGATCATGGACATTGCGCAGCGCCACGGCCTGTTTGTCGTGGAGGACGCCGCACAGGGCATGATGTCCACTTATAAAGGTCGTAAGTTGGGCACGATAGGCCATTTGGCGGCCTATAGTTTTCATGAAACAAAAAACTATACGAGTGGCGGTGAAGGAGGATTGTTGCTGATCAATGACAAGCGTTTCATTGGTCGCGCTGAGATTATCCGCGAAAAAGGCACCAATCGTAGCCAGTTTTTTAGAGGCATGATTGATAAATATACTTGGGTTGATATTGGGAGTAGTTATCTTCCAGGCGAGTTACAGGCGGCCTATCTGTTTGGTCAACTTGAACGTGCCGATGTAATCAATGACTTCAGATTAAGTGTTTGGCAGCGGTATAACGCTTCGTTGTCGGGGTTGGTGGCAGAAGGTTTGATTGAGACACCGACGACGCCAAGTGACTGTGTCGGTAATGCCCATATGTTTTACATTAAAGTAAAAAATATCAAGGCTCGTACAGCCTGTATTAAACACTTAAATGCAGCTGGGGTCGGTGCAGTATTCCACTATGTACCGCTGCACAGCGCTCCAGCAGGCGTCGTATTGGGGCGGTTTGCTGGTGAAGATCGTTTTACTACCCAGGAAAGTGAGCGCCTGATTCGTTTGCCTATCTGGTACGGCATGTCAGATGCCGAAGTGCAGCACGTAATTGACTCCGTAATAGGAGCCGTTGATGCCGCCGGCCGGTAAATTAAACAACGCAGGTAGTGGCATGTTGGCCGGCGCTTTTTTTACGAGCGCCGCCCAAGCATCTAAAATACTTGTTGGGTTTTGCATACTCAAGCTGATTGCTTTTTACCTGGGTGCAGATGGCTTGGGTAAATTGGGTCATTTCATGAGTCTGGTATCGATTGCCGTCCTATTGGCCGGCGGCGGAATTAGCCATGGTGTGATTAAGTACGTTGCGGAGTTCAAGAATAATCGATTCAAATTGGATCGATTGTTTTCGACATCGGTTTTTTATGCCGCAGGTTTTTGTGTTGTTTCGTTATTGCTGTTAGGAGTATTTTCGGAAAGGATATCTGCATTTGTTTTTGGAGAGGCTGAATATTATTGGGTGGTTTTACTGCTTGCGTTTTCTCAGCTATTTTTTGCATTTAATATTTTGTTTTCCGGCTTTTTCAACGGTCTGGGAAAGTTAAAAGTTAATGCAATGGTTCAAGTCGTTTCCAATCTACTTGCACTTCCCGTCATCTGGTGGTTGATTTACGCATTTGGCTTACCCGGCGCCGCTATCGCCATGTTGGCAATATTTTCCATACCTGTGCTTATTTCCCCGATTTTTCTAAGGGGATTACCACTGGTGAGGATGCTCAAATGGCGCAGGTTCGACATGCCCCTCGCCAAGAGTTTTTCCAGGTTCGGGCTGATGCTACTGGTCAGCGCAGTGATGTTCCCGGTCGTGGAAATTGTCATCAGGGAGTCGCTTATCACGCAGGTAGGTTATTCTGAAGCGGGGATTTGGCAAGGCAGCATAAAATTATCGAGCGCGTATATCGGTTTTTTCAGCGTCTTCCTGGCTTCTTATTTCATGCCCATGATTTCGGCCATTCAGGACAAGGGGCTCATCACTACCCACGTTGTGAAATTCATGCTGCTGGTGATGGCAGTATTTTTGGCGGGAGGGAGCGTCTTGTACTTCGGACGTCACTTTTTTATTCCGCTGTTGCTGTCTTCTGAATTCCACGATCTGGAAAACTTCATCATATTTCAATTAATCGGTGACTTTTTTAAGGTGGCCGCTTATGTCGTCGGTTTTGTTGCTGTTGCGAAAGCGGCGACAAAGTTGTACATCCTGTCTGAGGTAGTACAGGCACTTCTATTTGTCGGGTTGACATTTTCTGTGGGGAGAGATGTAGGTGGCGTCCACGGCGTCATGTATTCCTATATGCTGGCCTATATTATTTTCTTTGTGATTTCCATCGTTGGCTTTGTTTATTGGGCGCGCAGATAATGGGGTTGGAATTTGTACTCCCGTTGTACCTCGTATTTGGATTCTTAGTAATCGTTGCGGCGTTTGACGTGCTTAGTGATCGGCGCCTGCCGTCTGTGGTCATATCAGTCCTGATGGGGGCCCCCCTGATACTGTTAGCGACGTTGAGAGCAGCAGGTGTGGGGAGCGATGACCTCGCTTACTTGCAGATGGCGAATGAAATTCCGTCGTTATTGGATTGTAAAAATATTTACTGTGATTACAGCTACTCGACATTTAATGTCGAGTTTGGCTTTTTCATGTTTCTCTCCTTGTTGGCGGTGATTGGAAAAAACTCGTTTGTCTTGTTTGGGTTCAGTTCGCTGTTTGCGGTAGTGCTCAATATAAGAAGTATACGGTACTTTTCTCCTTATTTCGCTTTGGGTGTTTTGGTCTATTTTACACATTTTTATCTTGCAAAAGAATTGAATGCAATACGCTTGGGCATTGCCTCCGGATTGCTATTTTTAGCAGCGATGTATTTGCATAGACAACGTTACATGAAGCTGGCATTTTATGTTATTGCTGCCACTTTGGTGCACGTTTCATCGGTATTTTTCATTATCCCCCTTTCGCTTTATAAGATGAAGCCAAAAAGGATTTTGTACTTGTTCGTCAGTGTCATACTTGTCTTGATGGCAATGCTGATTGACTTTAAATCAGTGCTGCGCCAAGCGGCACTGTTTGGGTTTGTAGGCGAAAAAATTGAACTTTATCTTAATGCTGACATGTACAGTTACGCGTTGCCGTTGTTTGATATGGTTAATATAAAAAATTTATTAATCATATTGCTTTCGCTGATATGTTGGCGAAAGTTGGAGGTGCGCTATCCCACCTTTAATCTGGTTTTCTGCATGTTTTATTGTGCTGCTTTCTTTCGGATTGTGCTGGGTGATTTCGCCATTTTGGCCGGGCGTGGGTATGCAAGCATATCGATGTTTGAATATGTTTTGCTTCCAATGATTGCTGTTCATCTGCTCGGCAGGAAGCTCGGATTTTTGGCGGTTTGTCTTTATGCTTTTGGAACGTTGTACCTGAACTTGAGTACTAACTCGGGCTGGACGGGCGGGTCTGAAGTGTTTTTTGATTTTCTATGATTTTCTGGTGAGTTTATGAAGAACATTCTGTTTGTGATGGGCGGGTTGGCCATTGGTGGGGTTGAGACCTACGTTGTCCGGCTGGCGAAGTATCTCAGTCTGGCGGGACATAAGGTCACCGTGACGCTGCTCTCAAACAAGAGTGACGCCGGTCTGTTCGAGGAATTATCTCGCTACGCGACCGTCAATGTCGTGGAACACGTACCTTTCTTTTCGGCATCAAGTTGGATTAACGCACTTATTCCTGCAAAAAAAGATCAGGCTCATTATGACATTGTGCATGTGGTAGATATTTTAACGTTGGCATATGTTTTTCTTAATAAGTCACGTCTTCGTTTTACAGCATTAAGTATTGGTATTTACCATTCCAAAGAAATTTGCTGGTGGCGGGGGCGAGATATCTATTTCAGAAGGAAGATGCTAGAGCTCTATGATCGCAATGTGGAGTTGACGCTGTTTCCGAACGAAAGGACCGCTGAGATGGCGTCTGCATTTGCCAATGTCGAAGTGAGCAATTTAGATATTCTGCCACTGGGTATTTCCTTTGAGAGCTATGCCAATCGACGTCCGCTGCAGTCTTCTCTGCGGATTGTTTCAGTAGGCCGTCTGGTTGATTTTAAGGTCTATAACAAACATGTGATTTCACAGCTGGCCGAGCTGCGCAAACAGGCCGATTTTGAGTACTTTATTTATGGTGATGGCCCTGAGCGAGCGGCTCTTGAGTCTTTGGCGCAGGCGTGTGGTGTCGGTAAATATGTGCATTTCAAAGGGGAGGTGGAGTATGCAGAGCTTCCCTCTATCCTCGAGGGCGCTTTTTGTTTCGTTGGCTCAGGCACAACAATCATTGAAGCGTCGGCCGCCGGTATTCCTTCTGTAGTGGGCATTGAATCCATAGAGGAGCCATTGACCTGCGGATTGTTTTCGGATGTTTCTGGCTACTCGTACAATGAAGCGACGGCTACAACTGTACGGGTGGGCATTCTAGATACTATTGCCATGTTGCAGGCTCTAAATCCAGAGCAGTACTTGGAAGTCTCTAACCAACATCGCGTAAAGGCAAAATCATTTGATATCGTCGAAACGTCGGATAAGTTTGTTGAGCTGTCAAGTCGTAAGCCTTCATTTGATATGAAAATGAATCGTTGGGTTGCAATGTTTTCGTTTTTTAAGTCGGTGGTCGTACAGGGCCCGCGTGGGCTGAAATCCAGATTTGATAGTGTGAATTGATATGTCTTTGAATATTGCGATTGTGACTCAGTATTTTTATCCTGAGAGCTTTATTATCAATGATATTGTCGAGGAGTTGGCGGCGTTAGGTCATGACGTGGAAGTTTTCACGGGGCAGCCGAACTATCCGGAGGGTGAAACCTACGAAGGTTATGATCAAAATGCGTGCAGTGAGCATCTGTATAGGGATTCGATAAAGGTTCATCGGGCCCCGTTGAGGCCAAGAAAGGCCGGAGGCGCCAAGAACTTGGTGCTCAATTATCTGTCGTTCGTGACCAATGGGATCAGGTTCTTCCCCAAAAAAAATGCCGGCAAGCAGTTTGATGCAATCATAGTATTCGCCGTTTCACCCATTACTGCGGCCATTCCAGCGATTGTCCTGAAGCGATCCAGTGGCGCCCACTTGATGGTGTGGGTGCAAGACCTATGGCCGGAAACCCTTAAGGCCACTGGATTCATTAAAAATCCTTTCTTGCTCAAGATCGTGGGGCTTCTTGTACGTTTTATTTATGCGCAGACTGATACCATCCTGGTTCAGTCCGAAGCCTTCGTCTCCTCGGCATCAAAGTATGCCGCTAAAGACAAGATTGTTTACTACCCCAATTCTTACCGTGTTCCATCGGTCGATGTGGAAGCGACGGACCGACTACCGCTTGAAATCAACCAATTATTATCATCCAATTTCTGTGTGGTTTTCGCTGGTAACCTGGGCTTCGCTCAGTCTTTGGAAACCATTATTGATGCTGCCAAAGCTTTAGGCCATTTGGATTGCAAAATAGTCGTGGTGGGTAGTGGCAGTCGGCTTGAGTGGATGCGTGAGCAGAAACGCCAACATCACTTGGACAATCTGGAGCTGGTGGGGCGGCTACCATCGTCATTGATGCCCGAGTTGTTTTCCAAGAGCGAAGCATTGCTGGTCACGCTCAAGCGCGACGAAATATTCACTTTGACTATACCCAGCAAGGTCCAGGCGTATATGGCGGCCGGTAAGCCTATTCTGGCTGCGTTGGATGGTGAAGGCGCTAGAGTCGTCGCTCAGGCGGGAGCAGGGCTTTGTTCGCCGGCTGAGGACGCTGCCGCGCTGGCCAGGAATATAGAGATGCTGCATGCGGCAGCTCCGGAAAAAAGAGCCGCTTATGGGGCGGCAGGCTTTAGTTTTTTCTGTAATAATTACGAGATGAAGAACCAGTGCCGTCGGTTGGTCCAAATTATTAAAGAACGTGCGAACTCTTAGAGATTAATGATGAAGATATTAGTGCTTGGCGTGACGGGGATGTTAGGGAGTGCTGTATTCAAGTACATTGCCAATCACACCGAACATAGTGTGTTCGGCACTATGCGTGGAAAAGGAGGGGCGAAGCACTTTGAAGAGAAGCATAGAGATCACTTCTATTCTGATATAGACGTTCTTGATTATGAATCATTAGTCGGTGTGTTCGAGAAAAATCGCCCGGACGTTGTCATAAACTGTGTAGGCCTGATCAAGCAGTTGGCTCAAGCCAAAGATCCGCTGTCAACGTTGCCATTGAATTCGATGTTGCCGCATCGATTGTCAAAACTATGCAAGTTGACGGGTGCTCGTCTCGTTCATATTAGTACCGATTGCGTATTTACCGGTGCCAAAGGTATGTATGTTGAGTCGGATCCGTCCGATGCGGAAGACTTGTATGGCAAATCTAAGTTTATCGGTGAGCTGCATGATGAAGAGCATGCGATTACTTTGCGAACCTCTATTATTGGTCACGAGCTGGCCAGTTGCTCCTCTCTGGTTGATTGGTTCCTATCTCAGGAAGGGGCAGTGAAAGGCTTCACGAAAGCGATTTTCTCCGGCGTACCCACCGCAGAGCTGGCGCGCATCATTGTTGATTTTGTGTTGCCTCACAAGGAATTGTTCGGGCTTTACCATGTGTCCGTTGCACCTATTGACAAGTTCACCTTGCTGAATGAAATCGCCAAAGTCTATGAGAAGAATATTGACATCGTAGCTGATGAACAATTGGTTATTGACCGCTCTCTGGATTCGACACGTTTTCGTGAAGCAGTCGGTTATGTGCCACCGGCCTGGCCGGATCTTATTAAGTTTATGCGCGCTCAGCGATAATTTAGGAGTTTTTTGATGTTTGATAATAAAGTTTTAATGATTACCGGTGGTACTGGCTCTTTCGGTAATACGGTTTTGAAGCGTTTTCTTGATACGAACGTAAAAGAAATTCGCGTATTTAGCCGTGACGAAAAAAAACAAGAAGACATGCGCATTGCGCTCGGTAATGACAAGGTAAAGTTTTATATCGGCGACGTACGTGATTACAACAGTATTTCCCAAGCTATGGTTGGGGTGAATTACATTTTCCATGCCGCCGCACTCAAGCAGGTTCCCTCGTGCGAGTTCTACCCGATGGAGGCCGTCAAAACCAACGTGCTGGGTACCGAGAACGTTCTGAACGCGGCGATTGCCAATAATGTGGAACGTGTTGTGGTCTTGAGCACCGACAAAGCGGTTTACCCAATCAACGCAATGGGCATTTCCAAGGCGATGGCGGAGAAGTTGGTAGTCGCCAAGTCCCGCATGATTCCGAAGGCCGGCCCGGTCATTTGCTCCACACGCTACGGTAACGTTATGGCGTCCCGTGGTTCTGTCATTCCATTGTTCATCAATCAGCTCAAGCAGGGCGGTGAACTGACCGTTACCGACCCTAATATGACGCGTTTCCTGATGTCCCTGGAAGACTCGGTCGATTTGGTGCTGCATGCATTCGAGCACGCTGAGCAAGGCGATATTTTCGTTCAGAAAGCCCCGGCTTCCACGGTAGAAGTTCTGGCTCAGGCATTGAAAGAACTCTTCAACCGCTTGAACTCAATTAAAGTCATCGGCACTCGCCACGGCGAGAAACTGTATGAGTCTTTGATTTCTCGTGAAGAAATGGCCAAAGCTGAAGATATGGGCCGTTACTATCGTATCCCGGCGGATAATCGCGACCTCAACTACGAGAAGTATTTCGTTGAAGGCGAAACCGAGATCTCCGAATTGGACGACTATACCTCCCACAACACCGAACGTCTCGACGTGGAAGGTGTTAAAAAGCTGTTGCTCAAGCTGGACTTCATTCAGGAGCAACTCAATGCTTAAGGTTATGACCCTGGTAGGAACTCGCCCGGAACTCATCAAGATGAGCCGAGTGATTGCAGAGTTGGATAAGCAGACTAATCATATTTTGGTCCACTCTGGTCAAAACTATGATTTTGAGCTCAATCAGGTATTTTTTGATGACCTGGAGATTCGCAAACCGGACTATTTTCTAGGCGCCGTCGGTGAGACCGCTGCCCAGACCATCGCACAGGTCATTGAGAAGTCCGATGAGCTTTTTGAGAAGGAAAAGCCGGACGCTCTGTTACTTTACGGTGATACCAACACCTGTTTGGCGGTTATCGCCGCCAAGCGTAGAAAGATTCCAGTGTTTCACATGGAAGCCGGTAATCGTTGCTTTGACCAGCGCGTGCCCGAGGAACTGAACCGCAAGGTATTGGATCACTTGAGCGATATCAACATGGTGCTGACCGAGCACGCTCGTCGGTACCTGCTTGATGAAGGCGTACGCCCGGAAACCATTATCAAGACGGGTTCCCACATGGAAGAAGTCTTGAACCATTACATGCCTAAGATCGAAGCCTCGGACGTGTTGGCGCGAGAAGGGCTGGAAACGGGGCGTTATTTCATTGTCAGCACGCACCGTGAGGAAAACGTTGATACCCCAGAGAACCTTCGCGACTTGCTGGGTTCCCTGAAGGCTTTGGCTGACCAATATCAATACCCGGTGATCGTGTCTACGCATCCACGTACGCGCAAGCGTCTCGAGGCGTTGGGTGAGTCGCTTGATCATCCATTGATTCGTTTCGTCAAGCCGTTCGGCTTGCTGGACTACATAAAGTTGCAGATGGGCGCTTACTGCATTCTTTCTGACAGCGGCACAATCACTGAAGAAGCTTCTCTTCTGAATCTGCCGGCCGTCACGATCCGTAACGCCCATGAGCGTCCGGAAGGTATGGACGAGGGTACGCTGATCATGTGTGGTTTGAAAACCGAGCGCGTTCTCAACGCTGTTCGTGTGGTGACATCACAACATGTACGCGGCGAGCGCAATATTGCGGTGGTCGATGATTACCTCGGCGGCGCCGTGTCCAAGAAAGTCGTACGAATCGTGCACAGTTATACCGATTACATTAACCGCACCGTTTGGTCGAAGTCATAAGCAAGGAGCTTTGTGTGCAGATATTTGTGACTGGAGCATCGGGATTTGTTGGTGGTCGGTTGGTTCGAGTTTTAGCCGCTCGCACTGATATTCGAGTCACTGTAGCTGTAAGAGGGGCGAATTTTACTTGCCCTGAAGCAGAGCAGGTCGTCCGGTTCGACGACCTTTCGACCGCGAGCTTTTCATCCGAACTCAATGGTATTGATACCGTGGTGCATTGCGCGGCTCGCGTACATGTCATGAACGACCAGGAAGCTGACCCGCTGGAGGCTTTTCGTCGTGCGAATGTGGAAGGTACTCTAAACCTTGCACGTCAGGCTGCTGCAGCGGGCGTAAGGCGGTTTGTGTTTCTCAGTTCGATCAAGGTCAATGGCGAAAGCACTGCACCGGGTGCACCTTTTACAGCCGACCAAGCGGGTAATCCGTCAGACCCTTACGGTGTTTCGAAGATGGAAGCTGAGCAGGGGTTGCGTCAGTTGGCCTCGACCACTGGAATGGAGGTCGTGATTATTCGCCCCGTACTGGTCTATGGGCCAGGTGTGAAAGCTAACTTTCGCAGCATGATGCGTTGGCTGCATAAAGGTGTGCCATTGCCTTTTGGCGCTATTCATAACGCCCGCAGTCTGGTTGCCTTGGACAACCTGGTCGATTTGATCATCACTTGCGTCAGTCACCCGGCTGCGGCTAATCAGACGTTCATGGTCAGTGATGGTGAAGATTTATCAACCACCACATTACTGCGCAAAATGGCATCTGCGTTGGGTAAGCCGGCGCGTCTTCTTCCTGTGCCCGCTGTACTGTTAAGCGTAGGGGCGAACATGCTGGGTAAGCGTAGTTTGTCACAGCGCTTGTGTGGTTCATTGCAGGTCGATATCGCCAAGACACGTTCCGTCTTGGGATGGATGCCTCCACTGTCGGTAAATGAGGCGTTGAAGGTCACTGCGTCGGATTTCATGGAAAATGAAAAGAAATGAGTTACTGGTGGATTGTTCCTGCTGTTGCGTTGGTCTCATTTGTGATGACCGCTGTCATCCGTCGATACGCGCTTTCGCGAAGCATCATTGATATCCCGAATGCGCGCAGCTCGCACTCGGTACCCACGCCTCGAGGCGGTGGGGTAGCGATTGTGCTTGCCTTCCTTGCTGTTATTCCGCTGCTGGCATGGCTTGGGCTGGTATCTACGGACTCGTTGGTTGCAGTAGGGGGGGCCGGAGCCCTGGTTGCAGTGCTGGGCTTCATGGACGATCACGGCCATATCGCTGCTCGTTGGCGTTTGGTTGGCCATTTTTCCGCAGCCATTTGGGCGTTGTTCTGGCTCAACGGGCTCGCTCCGCTGAGCGTTTTTGGATGGACTCTGGAGCTCGGTATAGTCGGTAGCGTACTGGCTGCTGTGTATATGGTGTGGATGCTCAACCTCTATAATTTCATGGACGGAATCGATGGTATCGCCAGTGTTGAGGCAATGTGCGCATGTCTGGGAGCCTGCTTGCTTTATACGATGAGCGGACATCAGGATATGATCTGGTTGCCCTTGCTATTGGCTGCTGCGGTGGGAGCGTTTCTGCTCTGGAATTTCCCACCCGCAAAAATATTCATGGGTGATGCCGGAAGTGGATTTTTGGGTGTCATCTTAGCCTGCTTCTCCATCCAGGCTGCGTGGACCCAATCGTCATTCTTCTGGGCCTGGTTGATATTGCTGGGGGTATTTGTGGTCGATGCAACCTTCACTTTGGTACGGCGCTTATTGCGCGGTGATAAGGTTTACGAAGCTCATCGCAGCCATGCTTACCAATTTGCTTCGCGTAAATTCGGCAAACATCTGCCTGTGACTTTGGCAGTGGCGGCCATCAATGTATTCTGGCTTTTGCCCATATCCATGGGTGTTGTTTTATACGGTTTGGATGGCGCCTGGGGGCTGGTTCTCGGCTATCTACCGCTGGTTGCTCTGGCGATAAAATTTCATGCTGGCGAGCTTGAGAAGCCGAGTGTTGGCAAATAAGTAGTATCTGCAGCCAGACTGGACGTTATGACGACTCCATATTTGGCGCTGCGAGCACAAGGCATTGGAGTGTATAGAGGTGTTTGAAGAGGCTATGGATAAGTTACGGGCGTATTTGGTCGCGCTACCTAGACGAAAAAAACGACTGATTCAGATTGGTACTGATGTATTTTTGGTTTGGTTAGCCTTGTGGCTCGCGTTCGTCGTACGCCTGGGCGTTGACGAACTGGTTAATCCGGTTCGTGTGCACCTCTGGTTGTTCATTGCCGCTCCTATTGTCGGAATCCCTCTGTTCGTACGCTTCGGTATGTATCGAGCGGTGATGCGTTACTTCGGTAACGATGCACTTATCGCGATTATTAAAGCGGTCAGCCTGTCGTCACTGATTCTCGGTGTGGTCGTCTACTGGTACAGCAACCACCAGAACGTGGTTCCACGTTCCATAATTTTCAACTATTGGTGGTTGAGCCTCATTATGGTTGGTGGCCTGCGCCTGGCAATGCGTCAGTATTTTCTGGGTGACTGGTTTGCCGCGTCACAGCATGTCCCGTTCACAAGTCGTGACGATGGCCTGTCGCGTGTTGCCATCTATGGTGCTGGTGCTGCGGGGAACCAATTGGTTGCTGCTTTGCGTATGGGCAGAGTGATGCGTCCAGTCGCCTTTATCGACGATGACGTCAGTATTACTGATCGCGTTATCTCCGGGCTGCAAGTCTATAAGCCAAAGCACATCCAGCGAATGATCGACGCCACTGGCGCTCAAGAAATCCTGCTCGCAATCCCTTCATCGAACCGTGGGCGCCGTCGCGAAATCCTGGGGTTCCTCGAAGGCTTTCCTCTCCACGTACGAAGCGTTCCAGGTTTCATGGACCTCGCCAGCGGCCGTGTAAAGGTGGATGACATCCAGGAAGTCGACATTGCCGACCTGTTAGGGCGTGACGCGGTGCCTGCACAAGGTGAATTGCTGGAGCGCTGCATTAAAGGAAAAAGTGTCCTTGTGACCGGCGCGGGTGGGTCGATCGGATCCGAGCTATGCCGACAAATCCTGGCTTTGCGACCGACTACATTGCTGCTGTTCGAACACAGCGAATTCAACCTCTACAGCATCCTTTCGGAACTGGAGCAGCGAATCACCCGTGAGTCGCTCCCGGTGAAGCTGTTGCCGATCCTGGGCTCTGTGCGCAATCAGTCTAAACTGCTTGATGTGATGAAAACCTGGCACGTCGATACGGTCTATCATGCCGCCGCCTACAAGCATGTGCCCATGGTTGAACACAACATCGCCGAGGGGGTGTTGAACAATGTGATCGGCACATTGAATACCGCCCAGGCTGCATTGCAGGCGGGAGTGGAGAACTTTGTTCTGATCTCGACGGACAAGGCAGTTCGTCCTACCAATGTCATGGGCAGTACCAAACGCTTGGCTGAGTTGACTTTGCAAGCCCTGAGTCGCGAATTGGCACCCGTACTGTTCGGTGACAAATCAAATGTCTCGCGGGTCAATAAAACTCGTTTCACCATGGTGCGTTTTGGCAATGTGCTGGGTTCTTCGGGCTCGGTGATTCCGCTCTTCCACAAGCAGATCAAGTCGGGTGGCCCGCTCACGGTGACCCACCCCAAGATCACCCGTTACTTCATGACTATCCCTGAGGCCGCGCAGTTGGTGATTCAGGCAGGCTCTATGGGCCTTGGTGGTGATGTATTTGTGCTGGACATGGGGGAACCGGTAAAAATCGTCGAGCTCGCGGAGAAGATGATTCACCTGTCTGGCCTGAGTGTTCGCTCAGACAAGAACCCGCACGGCGATATAGCCATCGAGTTTTCCGGCTTGCGGCCTGGTGAAAAACTTTACGAAGAGTTGCTGATCGGTGACAACGTGGTCGCCACCCAGCACCCGATGATCATGAGCGCCAACGAAGACCATCTCGCTTGGGACGTACTCAAAGGGAAGCTGAGCGAGCTGCTTGCCGCCGTGGATGAGGACGATTACACCCGAGTCCGCCAATTACTGCGCGACACCGTCAGCGGCTACTCTCCCGACGGCGAAATTGTCGACTGGATCTACCAGCAGCGTCGCCTCGAGCCCTGAGCTAACACCCTGTTACTCACTCACTTTTGACTCTCTCCTAACATCACCTAAGTTAGAAAAGCAGCTTCGGAAAAGCTGCTTTTCTCTTACCGATGTCATGGAGCGTCACCAATGCAAAACGCGTACATCTCTTCCCTTATCTTCGCCTTCCTCACCAGCTTCTCAGTCGCTACCATCGCGGCTCCATCCGCCAAGCCGGAAGCTCCGGCCGCCGTTGCGGCGCAGAAGGTCCAGGTCGAGCAATCCGCCAAGGTCAACCTTAACGCCGCTGACGCCGAAACCCTGCGTCGCGATCTGTTTGGTATCGGAGCGGCCAAAGCCAAGGCGATCATCGCCTATCGTGAAAGCAACGGCCCCTTCACGGCGGTAGATGAGTTGTTGGAAGTGAAGGGCATCGGCAAGGCGTTGCTGGAGAAAAATCGCGACAGGCTGATCATCAATTGAATATGTGAAAAATCGCCCAGGAGGCCGGTCATTGACCGGCCTTTTCTGCATCTGAAACCTTATCGGCAGGATGTCCCAACAACCTTGGCATGAAAAGTGATTACCTCTGTTCCCGGCATTGTTCAACAATCCTGAGGTAACGATGACTCTCAATTTGTCCCTGGCTGACCAGATCGCCCTCGAATTACGTGCCGATATCATCGGCGGGCGTTTGCTGCCAGGTATGGCGCTGGTCGAAGGTGACCTGGTCAAGGGATACAACGCTTCGCGCAATACCATCCGCGAAGCGCTGCATCGTCTAGGGCAGGAAGGGCTTACGCGCTATATACGCAACAAAGGTGTGATGGTCCGGCGCTTGGAAAGGGAGGAGGTGCGCGACCTGTTCGTCGTACGCCGCACTCTGGAGCTGCAGGCTATTGCCCAGAGCGGCGCGCTGACGACTGATCAGGCCGCACACATGCAAAACGCGATTGAGGCAACCAGTCTTGCCCGTGAGCGTGAGGATTGGCGAGCAGTGGCCACTCACAGCCTGCTGTTCCATCAGCAGATTGTCAGGCTGATGCGCAGCCCGTTGTTCGATGAGTTTTTCGCCCAAGTGATTGCCCAACTGCGGTTGGTGTTCTGTGCCGCCCCTGATGAGCAGCGTTTCCAGTCGCCCTGGCTGGAGCGCGACCGTGAGATTTACCAGTTACTGATCCAGGAAGATAAACCGGCGGCAGGGGAGGCGATGAGCCTGTACCTGGACGATTCCGAACGCCTTTCCCTTGCCTTGTTTGATCACCCTTGAAGGAGGGTTGCCCCATGTACAAAGACTACCCAGCTGCTTACCAAGTCAGCAAAGGCTCTGCGCTGCAAGTCGATACGGCGTTCTATGAGCGTATTCGGGACCGGGCCGGCCAGCGTACGCTGATCGAACAGTTCGAGGTGCCAATCCGGACGGGAAGGGCGTGGAAAGTACCGGCCGGGCATGTGTTCCGTGTCACTACGCCGGTGGGGCCGCAGGTGGGGGACTTCAACGTGTGGAACGCCAATGACCCGCGCGAACGTCTGTGGGCGGCGCGTACGAGGCAATTGCAGGGCGCCCATGTCAGCACCCACGACCGGTTATGGTCCAACCTGCCATTTTTAAGACCTCTGGTAACGATCACCGATGACAGTCTGGCCGGCTATGGCATCGACGAACATGGCGGTCGTTTGCATGATCTGCTGGGCACGCGCTGCGATCCGTATGTGAACCGCATGCTGACAGGCGAGGACTTCCATCATCATTGCCACTCCAACCTCACGCGTGCGGTATTACCCCACGGCCTGACGGAATTCGATGTGCATGACGTGCTGAATATCTTCCAGTGCACCGGGCTCAATCATGACGATATGTACTTCATGAAAGCCTGCCCGGCGCAGAAGGGCGACTACCTGGAGTTCTTCGCCGAGATTGATCTGCTGTGCGCATTGTCGACTTGCCCTGGCGGAGATCTCTCGCTGCCGATGTGGGGGCCGGACGCGCAGGACCCGTTGACGGTGTGCCGTCCGCTGGGGGTCGAAATCTACCGATTGGAGGATGAGTTATTGGACGGCTGGAGCCAGCCTGAGCGTGCTGCCTACAAAGGGCAGCACGGTTTGCACATTGCCAAGGCGGCCTGGGAGTAAACCGGCTTAGCGATCCTGCGCATCCTTGGCGTCGGCCTGGGCGTTGCGTTCGGCCACGCGTTTACGTTGTTCGTCGGTAAGTTCCACCTTGTTGGCGCTGTCACGCAGCATCAGCAGCCCACCGACGATCGACCCGATCGCTACCACTAAAATCAACCACGCATACCACGGCATAAGGCTCTCCTTGAGGCGGACTATCGTGGGAGAATTTTCCCACAGTAGTACCGCTTTGAGTCACGGGCATTCTGAGTAGTTCAGTGTAGGCCCGTTCCGCCTCAATATCTCAGAGCCCGGTCAACATCGCATCCGCCGGTGCGTCGGCGCGGTCCTGTGCGGTCATCTGGAAGTACACGAACCCCACCAGCATGAAACCCAGGAAGATCAAGCCGATCAGCGCATTGAACCAGGCCATGGCCACCAGGCACACCACGGCCAGCACCAGTGCAATGCCCGGCACGATGGGATAGCCCGGCGCGCGGAACGTACGTTCCAGCAGTGGCTCGGTCTTACGCAGCTTGAACAGGCTGAGCATGCTCATGATGTACATCACGATGGCACCGAACACCGCCATGGTGATCATGGCCGCTGTCAGTGTCATGCCGCCCAGGTTGATCAGGCCATCGCTGTAGATGGCGGCGATGCCGACCACGCCACCGGCGATGATCGCCCGGTGCGGTGTCTGAAAACGCGACAGTTTGGCCAGGAAGGACGGCAGGTAGCCCGCACGCGCCAGGGCAAAGAACTGACGCGAGTAGCCGAGGATGATGCCGTGGAAACTGGCCACCAGCCCGAACAGGCCAATCCAGACCAGCATGTGCAGCCAGCCCGAACCGTTACCGACCACGGCCTTCATGGCTTGGGGCAGCGGGTCGTTGATGTTCGACAGTGCACGCCAGTCGCCCACGCCGCCGGCAAAGAACATCACGCCCATGGCCAGGATTACCAGCGTCAGGATGCCGCTGATATAGGCTTTCGGGATGGTGCGTTTCGGATCTTTCGCCTCTTCGGCCGCCATGGCGGCACCTTCAATAGCCAGGAAGAACCAGATGGCGAAGGGGATCGCCGCGAACATCCCGGCAATCGCCGGCGCGCCGAAGGTATCCGCACCGGCCCAGCCATTGAGGGCAAAGTTGCTGAAGCTGAATGCCGGCGCGACCACGCCCATGAAGACCAGCAATTCGGCGACCGCGAGTACACACACCACCAGTTCGAACGTGGCAGCGAGCTTCACCCCGAGAATGTTGAGGCCCATGAACACGATGTAGGCACCGACGGCTGCGTGTTTCGGGTCCAGTGCGGGGAACTGCACATTCAGGTAAGCACCGATGGCCAAGGCGATGGCGGGGGGCGCAAACACAAACTCGATCAAGGTCGCGAGACCGGCGATCAAGCCGCCTTTTTCACCAAAGGCGCGGCGGCTGTAGGCAAACGGCCCGCCGGCATGGGGGATGGCAGTCGTCAGCTCGGTGAAGCTGAAGATAAAGCAGGTGTACATCGCCGCGACCATCAGCGACGTCACCAGAAACCCCAGCGTGCCTGCCACGCCCCAGCCGTAGCTCCAGCCAAAATACTCGCCGGAAATCACCAGGCCGACCGCGATGCCCCACAGGTGCAAGGTGCCCAAAGTGGGTTTGAGTTGTGTATTCATTATGGGGTGCTCCCTGAACCGGTTGGAATGATTCAAGGTGTTGCAGCGGCCATGCCAGCCCACGCAACCGTGTCGTAAAGACACGCGACTGTCGTCGGGGGAACGGTTTGGCGTTTGAAAGTCGCTGGAGTTGCACCAGCAAAGTGCGGCAGAGACTCGACTGGCGCTTTCGCGAGCAAGCCCGCTCCCACACTTCACCGAGGTTCATCAGAAAATACGCGGTCAAGTGTGGGAGCGGGCTTGCTCGCGAAGAGGCCCTCCCAGCCCCTGTAAACCTCCTGTAAAGCCACTCTTTACGCCGTCTTTACGCCCCGCCCACGCCCTCGGTCTCGTTCCTTTACGCCGCTCCTGCGGACAATTGCCTCACACGCGGCAATCGCCGCAAAACGGAGAGACTTCCATGAGCGTTCTGGACGCGGTGTCACTGCTATTGGCCGTGGCGCTGTTCATTTATCTGCTGGTTGCGCTGTTACGCGCGGATCGGAACTAGGAGCGGGCTATGCACAGTTATGACTATTGGCTGATCATCGCCTTTTTTGCCGTGGTGCTGGTGCCGGCGCCGTTCCTGGGGCGGTTCTACTACAAGGTGATGGAAGGCCAGCGCACGTGGTTGAGCCCGGTTCTGGCGCCGGTGGAAAAAGCCTGCTATCGCCTGTCGGGCGTCGACGAGCACCAGGAGCAAAGCTGGCAGAAGTACACGCTGGCGCTGATCGCGTTTAACCTGGCCGGTTTTGTGTTGCTGTTTGCGATCCTGCTGTTCCAGGACTACCTCCCACTGAACCCGCAGAAATTGCCGGGGCAGGAGTGGACGCTGGCCTTCAACACCGCGGTCAGTTTCATGACCAATACCAACTGGCAGAACTACAGCGGCGAAGCGTCCCTGAGCTACCTCAGCCAGATGGTCGGCCTGACCGTGCAGAACTTCGTCAGCGCCGCCACCGGCCTGGCCGTCCTGGTCGCGCTCTGCCGCGGTATCGGTCGCAAGTCCACCAAGACCTTGGGTAACTTCTGGGTCGATATGACCCGCGCCACCCTCTATGGCCTGTTGCCCTTGTGCCTGGTGCTTGCGCTGTTCCTGGTATGGCAGGGCGTACCGCAGACCTTCGCGCATTACGTGGACGCTGTGACCCTGCAGGGCGTGGATCAAGTGATTCCGCTGGGCCCTGCGGCCAGCCAGATTGCGATTAAACAACTGGGCACCAACGGCGGCGGTTTCTTCGGCGTCAACTCCGCCCACCCCTTCGAAGACCCGACTGCCTGGGCCAACCTGTTTGAATTGGCCGCGATCATTCTGATCCCCGTGGCACTGGTGTTCACCTTCGGTCACTACGTCAAGGACCTGCGCCAGAGCCGCGCGATCCTGGGCTGCATGCTGGCCCTGTTCCTGATTGGTGGCGCGACTTCGCTGTGGGCCGAATACCAGCCCAACCCGACCCTGACCAACCCGGCGGTTGAGCAAACCGCACCGCTTGAGGGTAAAGAAGCGCGCTTCGGCACCACCGGCACCGTGCTGTGGTCGGTGACTACCACGGCGGCGTCCAACGGTTCGGTCAACGGCATGCAAGACAGCCTCAATCCCCTGAGCGGGATGGTGGCGCTGGTCAACATGATGGTCGGCGAAGTGATCTTCGGCGGCGTCGGCGCGGGCATGTACGGCATGTTGCTCAACGTGTTGATCGCGGTCTTCCTCGCCGGCCTGATGATCGGCCGTACTCCCGAATACCTAGGCAAGAAGCTGCAGGCCAAGGAAGTGCAATTGCTCGTCGTGACCCTGCTGGTCATGCCGGTGGGTGTGCTGGTACTCGGCGCTATCGCCGCGAGCCTGCCCGGCCCGGCCGGTGCCATCAGTAACCCAGGGCCGCACGGGTTCAGCCAGTTGCTGTATGCCTATACCTCGGCCAGCGCCAACAACGGCTCGGCCTTCGGCGGTTTCAGTGGCAACACCGCGTTCCATAACCTGATGTTGGGCCTGGGCATGTTGATCGGCCGCTTCGGCTACATCCTTCCGGTACTGGCCCTGGCCGGTAGCCTGGCGATGAAGAAGACCGCGCCGATCGGCCAGAACAGCTTCCCCACCCACGGCCCGCTGTTCGTGACGTTGTTGACCGTGACCATCTTGCTGGTGGGCGGCCTGACTTTCCTGCCGACACTGGCGTTGGGCCCCATCGCCGAACACTTGAGCATGGGCTTCTGATAAGGGATATGACAATGAATATGCCTGCAAAAAATGCGGCTTCCGTAGCCACCCAGGAACCCGCCAAAACCGCCATCTCCGCCCTGTGGCGCCCGGCGCTGGGCCAGGCTTTCGTCAAGCTGGACCCACGGCAGCTGCAACGCTCGCCGGTCATGCTGGTGGTTGAACTGACCGCCATCCTGACGACCGTGTTGTGCTTCGTGCCCGACACCGCCGTGCCGACCTTTGTCGCCGTGCAAATCGCGGTGTGGCTGTGGTTTACCGTGTTGTTCGCCAACTTCGCCGAAGCCTTGGCCGAAGGTCGCGGCAAGGCCCGCGCCGACAGCCTCAAGGCCGGCAGTGAAGGTCTGAGCGCACGGCGTAAAGAGGCCGATGGCAGTTTCAAGGTGGTGCCGGCCACCAGCCTGCGCAAAGGCGACGTGGTCCGCGTTGCCGCCGGGGAAATGATCCCCGGTGACGGCGAGGTCATCGAAGGGATTGCGGCGGTCAACGAAGCGGCGATCACGGGCGAATCCGCGCCGGTGATCCGCGAGTCCGGCGGCGACCGTTCGGCCGTCACCGGCAACACCCGGCTGGTGTCGGACTGGTTGCTGATCCGCATCAGCGCCAACCCCGGTGAGTCGACCCTGGATCGTATGATCGCCCTCGTGGAAGGCGCCAAACGTCAGAAAACCCCCAACGAAGTCGCGTTGGACATTTTGCTGATCGGCCTGACCCTGATCTTCCTGTTGGTGGTGGTGACCCTGCAGCCATTCGCTCACTTCGCCAATGGCAGCTTGCCGCTGGTGTTCCTGGTCGCACTGCTGGTGACGTTGATTCCTACCACCATTGGTGGGCTGTTGTCGGCCATCGGTATCGCCGGCATGGACCGCCTGGTGCGCCTCAACGTGATTGCCAAGTCCGGGCGTGCCGTGGAAGCGGCGGGGGATGTACACGTATTGCTGCTGGATAAAACCGGCACCATCACGTTCGGCAACCGTCGCTGCGCGGCAGTGCTCGCAGCGCCTGGCGTCAGCGGTCGGGACCTGGCCGAAGGTGCCTTGCTGGCGTCGCTGGCGGACGATACGGCCGAAGGCAAGTCCATCGTCGAATACCTGCGCGCCCTGCACCCCCAGGCCGAGCCGACCCTGGATCAACTGACCGCCGTGCCGTTCAGTGCCGAAACCCGTTTATCGGGTGTCGACTACCAGGGCCGTGTGTACCGCAAAGGTGCCGTGGATTCGCTGCTGGCATTCATTGGCCAACAACGTCGTGATCTGCAACCGGCACTGTCCCGCGAAATCGACAAGATTGCCCAGAGCGGCGGCACACCGCTGCTGGTGTGCGCCGATGGCAAATTGCTGGGTGCGATCCATCTCAAGGACGTGGTCAAGCCTGGCATCCGCGAGCGTTTCGCCGAGTTGCGCAAACTGGGCATCCGCACGGTGATGGTCACCGGCGACAACCCGCTGACCGCCGCCGCGATTGCCGCCGAGGCGGGTGTGGACGACGTGCTGGCCGAAGCCACGCCGGAGAAGAAACTCGCCCGCATTCGCCACGAACAGAACGACGGCCGGTTGGTAGCGATGTGCGGTGACGGCGCCAACGATGCCCCGGCACTGGCCCAGGCCGACGTCGGCATGGCGATGAATGATGGCACCCAGGCCGCTCGCGAAGCCGCCAACATGGTCGACCTCGACAGCGACCCGACCAAGCTGCTGGACGTGGTACAGATCGGCAAGGAATTACTGGTCACCCGAGGTGCGTTGACCACCTTTTCCATCGCCAACGACGTGGCCAAGTATTTCGCGATCCTGCCGGCGCTGTTTGCCGCGATCTACCCGCAGTTGGGCGTGCTCAACGTCATGCACTTGCAGAGCCCGCAAAGCGCGATTCTCTCGGCCATCGTGTTCAACGCGCTGATCATCGTGGTGCTGATTCCGCTGGCGCTGCGCGGTGTGCGCGTGCAGGCGGCAAGTGCGGCGGCGCTGTTGCGGCGCAACCTGCTGATCTATGGGCTGGGCGGGATTCTGGTGCCGTTCGTGGGTATCAAGGCGATCGACATGCTGTTGACCGCACTGCACCTGGTGTAACCCACCCCACTGGTTTGTCGATTTATTGAGGATGTGAAGATGACTAACATGATCCGCCCGGCCCTGAGCCTGCTGGTCCTCATGACCCTGATCACCGGCGTGGCTTACCCCTTGGTCGTCACCGGTGTCGCCCAGGTGGCGTTTCCCGACCAGGCCAATGGCAGCCTGGTGCGCGATGATAGCGGCAAGGTGCGCGGCTCCAGCCTGATCGCACAGGACTTTACCGGTGACAGCTGGTTCCATCCGCGCCCGTCGGCCGGTGCCTTTGCGACGGTGTCCAGCAGCGCCAGCAACCTGGGCCCAAGCAACCCGGCGCTGGCGACGCGCATTTTTGATGACGCGAATAAACAGTGGGTGCCCAGCCAGGGCCCGGTCCCTCTGGCATCGCTGACTACCTCCGGCAGCGGTCTTGATCCACACTTGCCACCGCAGGCAATTGCCTATCAACTGGCGCGGGTGGCGGCCGCGCGGAATGTGCCGGTCTCGACCTTGCAGCGGTTGTTGGATGAACATATCGAAAGCCCGTTGGTGGGGCCGCCGGTGGTTAATGTACTGGCACTGAACATGGCCCTGGAAAAACTCTGATCCCGTGTGGGAGGGGGCTTGCTCCCGATAGCGGTGTCTCAGCTACAGATAGTGCAACTGACCCACCGCTATCGGGAGCAAGCCCCTTCCCACCGTTGATCTTCATCGAGCCAGATTAGATAAATACCTGAAGGACACTGCCCGCATGAGCGACTCCGGCCGCGCCGATGCCCTGTTAGCCGAACTGCCCCGGGACGGCCGTGGCCGGCTCAAAGTTTTCCTCGGTGCCGCGCCGGGTGTGGGCAAGACCTACGCCATGCTCCAGGCCGCGCACACCCAGCTGCGCCAGGGCGTGCGGCTGATCGCCGGGGTGGTCGAAACCCACGGTCGCGCCGAAACCGAAGCCCTGCTCAGTGGCCTGCCGCAGCAACCCTTGGTACGCAGCGAATACCGCGGCGTGATGCTCGAAGAAATGGACCTCGACGGCCTGCTGACCGCCAAACCCAAGCTGGTGCTGGTGGACGAACTGGCCCACAGCAACGCCCCCGGCAGCCGTCACGAAAAACGCTGGCAGGACATCCAGGAGCTGCTCGCCGCCGGCATCAACGTGTTCACCACGGTCAACGTCCAGCACCTGGAAAGCCTCAATGACCAGGTCCGTGGCATCACGGGCGTGCAAGTGCGTGAAACCCTGCCGGACTGGGTGCTGCAAGAGGCAGACGAATTACTCTTGATCGACCTGCCATCGCGCGAGCTGCTGGAGCGTTTGCGCGACGGCAAAGTCTACGTGCCGGAACAGGCGCGCGCGGCGATCGACGCGTTTTTTACCCAGACCAACCTGATGGCTTTGCGCGAGCTGGCGATGCAAACCGCCGCCGCGCACGTCGATGATGACTTGGCTCAAGGCTATCGTCAGCTCGGCCAGGCGGCACCGACGGTACGCGGACGCTTGTTGGTGGGAGTGGATGGCGATGCCCAGGCCGAACGTCTGGTGCGGCACGCCAGCCGCGTGGCCCAGCGCCGGCATTTACCCTGGAGCCTGGTGCATGTCGACAACGGTCGCGCGCGCGATGAGCAATCACGCCTGCACCTGCAGAATGCCCAGCAACTGGCTGAGCGTCTTGGAGGTGAGGTCGTCCTGCTGCGGGCGGGGGAAGTGGCGAAAACCCTGATCCAGCATGCCGCCGAACGTCGTGCCAGCCTGTTGCTGGTGGGGCAGTCACGGATGCGTTGGCGCCGCCGCTTGTTTGGAGGTGGCCTGGCGGCGCGCTTGCTGCGCAATGCGCGGGGCCTGGAAATCAACGTGCTCGACAGCGACGACATGCCTGCGCCGCCGCGCCTGCCGGACGTGCGCGGGCTGGTCTGGTTCGACTACGGCCTGGCGGTGCTGGCGACCATCGTCGCGGCGGCGTTGGCCTGGGCGGTGGCCAGTGTGTTGCCGCTGCCGAATATCTCCCTGGTGTTTCTCGCGGCCGTCTTGCTGGTGGCGGTACGCAGCAGCCTGGGACCGGCCCTGGTGTGCGCCGCGTTGTCGTTCCTGACCTACGACTTCCTGTTTATCCCACCGAATTTCTCGTTTGCCATCCAGCGTGAAGAAGACGTGCTGACCCTGCTGTTCTTCTTGTTGATGGCGGCCTTGACCGGCAACCTTGCTGCGCGCCAACGCCGGCAACTGCAGGCCCTGCGCGATACCCAGGAAGAAACCAGCGAACTGCTCGACCTGTCGCGCAAACTCACCGCCGCCACCGATCGCCAGGCGGTGATCAGTGCGGCGGCGCATCATCTGGAAGGCTGGAGTGACCTCGACCTGTGCCTGGTCAACCGTGACGGCCAGGGCGGTTGGAAGGTCGAGACCGGCAGCCCGCTGACCCTGACCGAAGCCGAACGCGCCGCCGCCGATTGGGCCTGGCAACACGATCAACCGGCCGGCATGGGCACGGGCACCTTGCCATTCGGGCGCTGGTGGTGGTGGCCGTTATCGAGCGAGGAGGGGCCTTTGGGTTTGCTCGGTGTCAGCCCCAAGCCCGGTCTGGAGTTGAGCGGCCAACGCCGTCGCTTGCTCACGGCGTTGAGCCAGCCGCTGGCACAGGCGTTGGCGCGGGCTCAGTTGGGCCAGGAACTTGAATCCGCTCGGCTGCATGGCGAAACCGAACAGTTGCGCAGCGCGTTGCTGGCGTCGGTGTCCCACGATTTGCGCACGCCGTTGACCTCCATGCGCGGCAGCATCGACAGTCTGTTGGCTCTCGGCGAGGCGATCCCTCTGGAAGATCGCCGCGAGTTGCTTGAAGGCACCCGCGATGAAGCCGAGCGCCTCGACCGTTACATCCAGAACCTGCTGGATATGACGCGCCTGGGGCATGGTGCGTTGAAGCTGGCGCGCGACTGGGTGTCACCCGGCGATATCGTCGGCAGTGCTCTCGCTCGTTTGCGCGCCGTGCTGGCGCCGTTGCGCGTAAGCACCGATGTGCCGGCTGAACTGCCGCTGTTGTATGTCCATGCCGCATTGATCGAACAAGCCTTGGTCAATGTGCTGGAAAACGCCGCACGTTTTTCGCCGCCTCAGGGCCGCTTGCAGCTGACTGCCGGCGTGGCGGACGAGCAGCTGTTTTTCGCGGTGGCCGATGAGGGCCCGGGGATCCCCGAGGATGAGCGGGCGAAGATTTTCGATATGTTCTACACCGCTGCCCGTGGTGACCGGGGCGGGCAGGGCACGGGCCTGGGCCTGGCGATCTGCCAGGGCATGGTTGGCGCGCACGGTGGGCATATCAGCGTGGCCGATGGCATCGACGGGCGGGGCACTTGCATCACTTTGTTCCTGCCTTTACCGACACAACCTGGCTTGGAACACGGGGCCTGAGCTACCCTCTTTTCTCCACGGATTTTGATTGGACACCATGAGCCAGACCGCGACGATTCTAGTCATTGATGACGAACCGCAGATCCGCAAATTCCTGCGCATCAGCCTGGCCTCCCAAGGCTATAAGGTGATCGAAGCCGGCACCGGCAACGAAGGCCTGGCCCAAGCGGCGTTGAGCAAACCGGACTTGCTGGTCCTTGACCTTGGCCTGCCCGACATGGACGGCCAGCAAGTGCTGCGCGAGTTTCGCGAGTGGTCGACGGTGCCGGTGCTGGTGCTGTCGGTGCGGGCCAGCGAAGGTCAGAAGGTCGAGGCCCTCGACGGCGGCGCCAATGACTATGTGACCAAGCCGTTCGGGATCCAGGAGTTTCTCGCCCGCGTACGTGCATTGCTGCGCCAGGCGCCGGTGGGTGAGGCCCAGGAGGCCGCCTTGAATTTCGGCCCCCTGACGGTGGACCTGGCCTATCGCCGCGTGCTGTTGGACGGTGCCGAAGTGGCGCTTACCCGCAAGGAATATGCGGTACTGGCGCAGTTGGCCCGGCATCCGGGACGGGTGATCACCCAGCAACAACTGCTCAAGGACATCTGGGGGCCAACCCATACCGAGGATAGCCACTACCTGCGCATCGTCGTGGGCCATCTGCGGCAGAAGCTGGCGGACGACCCCACTCAGCCAAGGTTTATCGTGACCGAGGCGGGCGTGGGGTATCGGTTGTTGAATGCCTAGATTGCGGGTGCCTGTTCCGACGCCATCGGGAGCAAGCCCCCACATTTGAGCACATTCCAAAAGTAGAACTCGGTCCCCTGTGGGAGGGGGCTTGCTCCCGATGAGGCCATCAGCTACAGCTCAACTTCAGTGCTGCTCACTCTCATACCGATCCAGCGTATCACTGGCAATCTCCCGCCCCAGCGCGATCAACTCCGGCGCTTTGTAGAACTCGAAAAACCGGCACACCCGTTTCGGCACGTTGATCAGCACGTCGGGCGGGTAACCGGCAATCTTGTACTGCGCCAATGACGTCTGCATCACCTCGAAACTCTGGTTGATCAGGTCCAGCAGTGACGCCGGGCCGACGTTGTCGATGATGAACGACCCGGTTGCGGACTTCGGTGCGCCTTCTTTTTCCGGCGCTGCGGCGGGCTGTTGGGCCTCGGGTTCTGCCGACTCCAGCCATGGGTTGATCTCTGCCGCTTCGGCCTGCAATGCCTCCTGTTCCAGCTTCAGTAACTGTTCAGCCTGTTTACGGCGAAACGGCAGGTGCGAGCCCAGGGATCTGGCCAGGTTATTGAAGCGACTCTTGAACGCAGGCGGGCGCTGGATCACCGGCAACTGGTAGTGTTTTTGATTGGTGGCATTGAGGTTGACCGCGATGATCAAGTCGCAATGGCTCGACACCACCGGCACGATCGGCAATGGGTTGAGCAGGCCGCCGTCGACCAGCATGCGGTTGCCCTGCATCACGGGGGTAAACAGGCTGGGGATCGCCGCGGAGGCGCGCATGGCTTGGTGCAGGCAGCCTTCCTGGAACCAGATTTCCTGTTGGTTGGTCAGGTCGGTGGCGACGGCGGTGTAGGGAATGCGCAGCTCTTCGATATTGAGTTCGCCAACGATCTTGCGGATCTGCCCGAACACTTTCTCGCCACGAATCGCGCCCAGACGAAAGCTCACATCCACCAGGCGCAGTACGTCGAGGTAGTCGAGGCTTTCGATCCAGTTTCGATACTCGTCCAGCTTGCCGGCGGCGTAGATCCCACCCACCACCGCGCCCATGGAACAGCCGGCGATACAGGCGATGTCATAGCCACGCCGTTCGATTTCTTCGATCACGCCGATATGGGCGTACCCTCGGGCTCCGCCGGAACCCAGTACCAAGGCCACACGTTTCTTCATGAGCTGATCCTTCGCAAAACAGTTGACCACAATGCGCTCATCCGAGGGGCGGCTCAATCTTCGTCGATGTGCGGAATATTTTTGCTGCTTGGCCAGGGCGCTCGGGTATGCTCTGGCGATCGTCAGTTATGCTTTTGGGCGGCCAGACAAGGCACTTTTCCTTGTAGGCAACGTCTACAGCCTACGACTGTTTCTGTTTATTTTGAGGTGTCATCGATGAAAGCCTGGATGTGTGTGCCTGTGATCGTATTGGCCCTGGCCGGTTGCGCCGGGAAAACGGCTTACCGTGATAGCTGTGGCACGCAATTGGATGCCGCCTGGCATGAGCTGGACCTGGCCAAGGCTGAAGGCTTTGCCGGGACCGTCAGTTACTCCAAGGCCCTGTCTTTGTTGACTGGCGCCAAGACCCAGCAGCAATTTGAAGCCTTTGAGGGGTGCGCCAACAAGGCCGAGAAAGCACGCTTCTATATTCGTGAGTCGCGTGCCGGCCGATAAGCCGTAGCGACAGAGCATTTCATCGTCAGCGGAGGAAGGGATGTCAGCTTTGGTCGATCAGTTAGTCGCTCAGGTCATGGGCCTGGAAGTAGGGTTACTGAGCTGCCAGGCTCGCCTCGCTGCCGTCACCGACGATGAAGCCCTGCATGATCTGCGCACCACCGTGCGGCGTCTGCGCAGCCTGTTGCGGCCCCTGCGCGGCTTGCCGGGGGTGGAGCAACTTGAATTTGCCGCCAGTGCGGTGGGTCAATTGACCACGCCCCTGCGCGACCGAGAAGTACTGGCCGCCTACCTGCACCAGCAGGGTTATCATGAGGCGGCTGCGCGGCGTTTGCGCTTGCAACCCGAGGCTTATCGGCAGGTTGCGCAATGCCCCGAAGTGGCCCACCTGCTGTTGATCCTCGATGCTTTCCCCAGGTTTATTCGTGCGTCCGAGCACCAGAAGTTGCTCAAGGGCTTGCGCCCGCGCATCGAAAAGCGTCTGGCCAAGCAATGGCAAAAGCTCGGTGACGCCTTGAAGGACCCTGATCATGACCGTCACCGTCTACGGTTGCTGATCAAGCGCGTGCGCTACGCGGCCGAGGCGTATCCCAACCTGGACAAACTCCCCGCCAAAGCGATGTCCCGTCTCAAGCGTGCCCAAAGCGCGTTGGGCGATTGGCACGACTGCTGGCAGTGGCTGGCACAGGCCGAACACCAAGCGGATTTGCAACCCTGCGTTGCGGTGTGGCATCGCACCATGGCCCAGGCAGAAGGGCACGCGGATCGGGTGCTGGATAAACTCAGCGCCGATTGTTTCTGAACCGGTCCGGTTTTTGGCCGGTATGGGCGCTGTGCAGTCACCCCACGCTGGTTAAGATCACCCCATCCGTGTTCTTGATGTGAGGTCCCGATGCGCTTTAGTGATTTGCTCGATGCCGCCCGTAGCAACCCGCTGGATGTGACCATTCCGGCCGAATGGGGCCAGGGCCGGGCTACGTTTGGTGGGTTGGTCGCCGCCTTGCAATATGAAGCCCTGCGCGCGCAGGTACCGGCGGACCGTCCATTACGCTCACTGGCGATCACCTTCGTCGGCCCGGTTGAGCCGGAGGTAGCCGCCAGTTACCACGTGGAAGTCTTGCGCGAAGGCAAAGCCGTCAGCCAGTTGCTCGGCCGTGTGGTGCAGAACGGCGAAGTCGCGACCGTGGTCCAGGCCAGCTTTGGCGCTGCGCGTGAGTCGCAGATTGACGTCGCAAGCGAACCCGCACCGGCGTTCAAACACTGGGATGAATGCCAGGAGTTGCCGTATATCAAAGGCGTCACCCCTGAGTTCATGCGGCACCTGGCCATGCGATGGAGCGTCGGCGGACTGCCGTTCACCGGCAATAAATCACGCGATATGGGCGGTTGGGTGCGCCTGCGGGGCGATGTGAAGGAAGAGGCGTTGACCGAGGCGCATATCCTCGCTCTGGTGGACGCTTGGCCACCGGCCTTGCTGCCGCACCTGAGCAAACCCGCGCCGGGCAGCACCCTGACCTGGACCATCGAATTTATCCAGCCGTTGCAGCACCTGACCACCCTCGACTGGTGCCAGTACTACGTCAATATCGAACACGCCCGCGACGGCTACGGGCATGCTGCTGCCGCACTCTGGAGCCCGAGCGGCGAGTTGATCGCCATCAGCCGCCAGAGCGTCGTGGTCTTCGCCTGACCTCAATGCCGGTGGCGCTGTCGCCATGCACGCCACCAGCCACCGCTCAATACAAAACGCGGAAACGTCACGAACTGTTCGACCACCAGCCGTTGCACCGCATCTTTACGATCACTGAAGGGCTCGCTGGCCTGGGTTTCCAGGCTATGGCCATGGCGCTGCAACGCCAGGCCGGCCAGGATGCCGATGATGCCCACGGCAACACTGGCCAGGCTCAGGCTGAACACCCCGGATACGATCAACAGAAACCCGATGATAAACAGCGGCACGGCAATCAGGTGCAGCGCCAGGTTGGTCGGGTGTTGATGGTTCTGTGGGTAGTTACGCCATTGCCAGGCGGGGAGATTGGGGTGACGTTTGCCCATGATGGTGAATCCTCTGTCCGTTGAAACAACATGCAGAGGAGTTTAGGCGGGGTGGGGCGGGTGGGCGAATTGGGGCTGACTATGGGGGCCATAGCCAGCCTTGCTTGGCTATTGCGTCAGAGCTTCAGCTGCCCGATCGCCTTGCTCAGTGCTCCCGCCAGCGTCGCCAGTTCATTGCTGGTGCTGGCCGAGCCCACGGTCTGTTGCACGGTGTTTTCCGTCACATCGCGAATACTCACCACCGCCCGGTTCATTTCTTCGGCGACATGGCTTTGCTGCTCGGCGGCCACGGCGATCTGCGTGTTGCTCTCGCGCATCTGTGCCACGGCCCCCGTGATTTCGGCCAGTGCGGCGCCGGCTTCCTGAGCCTGCTGCACGCAGTCGTCGGCCTTGAATGAGCTTTCCTGCATGAAATCCACCGCATCGCGAGTACCGGCTTGCAGCGCCGAGACCATGCGGGTGATTTCGTCGGTGGAGCTTTGCACGCGTTTGGCGAGGTTGCGCACTTCGTCGGCGACGACGGCGAAACCCCGGCCCATTTCCCCGGCGCGAGCGGCTTCGATGGCGGCGTTGAGGGCGAGCAGGTTGGTCTGTTCGGCGATGCTGTGGATCACGCTGACTACGCCGTTGATTTTCTGGCTGTCCTCGGCAAGTTTCTGGATCATTTCCGCTGTTTGTTGTACGCCGGTGGACAGCCCGGCAATGGAGTGTTGCACGCGGATGACCACCTCCTGGCCGCTGCCTGCAAGGGTGTCGGCGGTCTGGGACAGGTCGCGGGTGGCGCCGGCGTGTTGGGCGATGTGGTGGACGGTGGCGGTCATCTCATTGATCGCCGTGGCGGCCTGGTCGGTTTCGCTCTGCTGGCCGAGCATGCCGTGTTGCACTTCGTTCATGCTGCTGGCCAGGCGTGCGGCGCCCTCGTCCAGTTGCCGAGCGGTGCTTGCCACGGTGTTGACCACGCGCTGGTAGCCGGCCTGCATGGCGTTGAACGCGCTGGCCATCTGGCCGACTTCGTCTTTGCAGGCCAGGGGCACGCGGGCCGACAGATCGCCGGTTTTCTCAACGTGCAGCATCACGTCCTTGAGGGTATTGAGTTGACTGAGCAGGAAACGAATCAGCAGTTGCGAGGCACCGAGCATCGCCAGCATCAGGATCAGCACGGCCACGGCGTAGTTGGCGAAGCGTTCGGCGAAGACCTGGCTCAGGCTGCGTCCGTAGGCCAACACGGCGATCTGTGGCCCGTCGGCACGTGCAATGACTTCAGCACCGATCAGCGGGTTTTCACCGAACAAGGCCCTGTGATTCAGCTCGACCCAGCCGCTGGCGCTGCTGAGGGCTGACAGATCCCGGTCTGCCAATTGTGGGACTTGGCCCCGGGCAAACGTCAACCAATGCTCGTCCGTGGGCAGCGCCTTGTCGGCAGGCCAGGCCGCGAGCAATCGTGCTTGCGCTTGCGCCGAGGTTCGGGCCGCATCGTTGCGTGCCTGTTGTTCGAGCTGCACGGCGTACAACACCAGCAACAGGGTGGTGATGAAGGCCACCGCGTTGACGGCCCAGAATTTGTATTTCAGCGAGATATTGCTAAGCCAGGCACCCATGGAAGGTTTTCTCTGATAGCGGAAACAGCATTGGCAAGGTGCCATTATTGTGCCGCTATTCAGAAATCCGGTCTTGACATGGGTCAATGCACCGCATCGACCCGGTTGTTTCAACCCAGGCAGGGCAGCCCAAAAAACGCACGGGCACAGGCTGTGCTGTGTTCGGCCAGATCTTCCGGGGTTTCGCTGCGGTGCAGGGCAACCTCATGCAGCACCTGCGGCAAATAGGCCGGTTCATTGCGACCATTTTTCGGCTTTGGTCGCAGGGTGCGCGGCAGCAGGTAGGGCGCGTCACTTTCCAGCATCAGGCGCCCGCGCGGGATTTCCCTGACCAGTGGATGCAGATGTGTCCCACGGCGTTCGTCGCAGATCCAGCCGGTGATGCCGATATGCAGGTCAAGGTCGAGGTAGCTGAAGAGCGCCTGCTGCTCGCCGGTGAAGCAATGCACCACGGCGGCGGTCAGGTGGTCGCGGTAATCCTTGAGGATCTCCAGCAGGCGCTGGTTGGCGTCGCGTTCGTGGAGAAATACCGGCAGTTTCAACTCGACCGCCAGGGCCAGGTGCTCTTCGAGGACTTTTTCCTGCTGAGGGCGCGGGGAGAAGTCCCGGTTGAAATCCAGCCCGCATTCGCCCACGGCACGTACCCGGCTTTCGCTGAGCAAGCCGCGCAAGCGCTGGGCGCTGTCGCCGTTCCAGTCGCTGGCGGAGTGCGGATGGATGCCCGCCGTGCTGAACAGGTGCTGGCCGCTGTCGTCGAGTTTTACGCACAGTTCCAAGGCTTGTTCGCTGCCGTCGACACTGGTACCGGTCAGCACCAATTGTTGTACGCCGGCGGCATAGGCGCGATCGAGAACGGCTTGATGCCTCTCGTCGAAACTGGGGTTGGTCAGGTTGACGCCGATATCAATGAGTTGCATGGTGCTATCTCCGCCTGCGGCCGGAAAGCATATCAGAGCTGTAGATTTATAAGAAAACGAAGAACTACAACGAGTTAAAGCTGTCTTTGAACGTCGCAAGTGACATTGTGGTGGGCCGAATGCCTGCCTCTATGCCACTGTTGCGCGCCTTGCCAGCGCTTTAAGCGCTCTGTTTCTGACCTCCAGTGCCTCGTCTTTCACGAGGGCGCTGGCCAGTATTCTTTCCGGAGAGCGGATGATCCGACCCTCGGCGTTGCTCATGTTGTGCTTGACGTTGCTGCTGCCGATGACGGCGGCAGCGCGTCTGGACGGCCCGGTGGAAGTGACCAAGCCCGGCAAGGTGCGAGACCTGGCGCAGATTCGTTCCAGCCGCACCCTGCGCGTGCTGGTCAATCAGAGCCGCAACAGCTCGGGCGAAATTCAGGGCCAGGCGATCGGTGTCGAGTACCACCGCCTGCGCGCCTTTGAGCAGTACTTGAACGGCCACGCCCGTGACGGTGAAGAAATCAGCCTCAAGATCATTCCCAAGGCCAAGGACCAGTTGCTCGGCGCGTTGGCCCGTGGCGAAGGTGACCTGGTCGCCCCCGGCGAGCTGTTGGATGTAAAGGCCGCGCACAAGCTCAGCACCAGCGATCCGATCGTCAGCGATGTGCCGTTATGGCTGGTGGGGGTGAAAGGTGAGCGCCGGTTTACCAGGCTTGAACAATTATCGGGGCGAACATTGTCGCTGACCACCGGCAGTGCCGCGGCGGATGCCATCAGCCAGGTCAATCAGAAGCTTGCGCTGCACAAGCAACCACCGATAAAGGTGGAATGGGTCGATCCGACATTGGCGGTAGAAGATGTGCTGGAGATGGTCCAGGCCGGGATCTTCCATTTGACCATCGTTGAGAAACCCATCGCCGAACGCTGGTCGAAAATCCTGCCCAAGCTTCGTTTTGACAAGCAGGTCGTGATCAGCGAGCCGGGTGACGAATATTGGTTCGTGCGCCAGGATGCTTCGATGCTGCGGGCCAGCATCGATCGGTTCCTCAAGGTTTATCGCACCCCGTCCGATCAGGATGTGGCCTTTCAACGGATCTACCGACGCCTCTATCAGGTGCGCAACCCACTGGCTCGCGCCGACCGCCAGCGTCTGGAGAAGCTGCGCCCGGTCCTGCAAAAACATGCCCGGGAGCAGGGCATTGACTGGTTGAACCTGGCCGCGCTGGCGTTCAAGGAGTCCGCACTGGACCCCGGTGCGCGCAACAGCGGTGGCCCGACGGGCTTGATGCAGATCACCCCTTCAGCGGCCCAGCGGGTCGGGGTGAATAGTATCGAGAGCCTTGATAGCAATGTGCAGGCGGGCGCGCGCTACTTGTCGATGATCCGTCGGAAGTTCTTCGCCAGCCCCAAGCTCAACGAAAGAGAACGCATGGCCTTTGTATTGGCGGCTTACAACATGGGGCCGGAGCGCGTACAGGGCATGCGGGCGGAGGCGCGACGGCGTGGGCTGAATCCGAACCAGTGGTTCTTCCAGGTTGAACGCATTGCCATGGAGCAGGTGGGGATGGGTGGCGTCAGCTATGTTAATAGCGTGAACAAGTATTACCTGGCGTTCAATCGGGAGCGGGAGTCCCTGGAGCCGGCAGGGCCAAAGATCGCCTCACGCAAATAATCGATTTATTCGATGTCTATTAGGCATTTTTTCGGCTTTTAACATTGCCTAATTTGATTAATATAGCGGCCAACCACCTCCTACTTAGAAAAGGATTACCCCGATGAGCCCACTGATCAAAGGCATTCTGTCCACCCGCGCCGGTTATGGCCTGACCATCCTGCGCATCTTTGTCGGCATTATCTTCGCCGCCCACGGCTCACAGAAACTCTTCGGCTGGTTTGGCGGTTATGGCCTGGCCGGCACGGCACAGTGGATGGAAAGCATCGGCCTGGCACCCGGCACCCTGATGGCCGTGTTGTCGGGCGGTACCGAGTTCTTTGCCGGCCTGGCGCTGATCATCGGCTTGTTGGCACGCCCTGCGGCATTGGGTTTGACCATTCTTACACTGGTGGCGATTTTCTCGGTGCATATCCACAACGGTCTGTTCATGGCCAACAACGGTTATGAGTTCGCATTGGCCTTGCTGGGCGGTACGCTGGCCGTGCTGCTGGAAGGCGCCGGCAAACTGTCGGCCGATGGCGCCATCAGCCGCTGACCCTCGGTTAACGTCCCCCAAAAGCCCGCCACGTGCGGGCTTTTTCGTTGCCCGGGATTCTTGACACTGGCCTATCGGCTTCTCTAGGATGCTGCTCATGCGCCGATTTAAACAGCTAATTGCGGGGCGCCACCGGGACTCGATGCAGCCCGACAGAAGACGGTTCTGCCCTGCAGAGCACACTTCGAAATACCGCTAAAGCGCTGGTTCGGTGTTGCCTCTCACCTGCCCGCAGACTTTTGAGGCAGAGACACGACACGATGAATGCACTACGCCCCCTTATTCGACTCGCCCCGATCACTGCGGGCCTGACTCAACGCAATCCAAAGATCCTGCTTGGCGGCAAGCACCAGCCGACGCTGCTGCGTTATCTGGATGGCTGGCCTCGTCGTACTGGGCGGCCTTCGGCGTTTCTGATCCAGTTCGTTGAAGACGGTGATTCCCTGGCGCGTTTTGCCAGCAACAGTTTCGACCTCGCGGTGATACAGGCGCCCAGTGCCGGCAATGCCGATGACGTGATCCGCCACCTCACGCGTATTGCCCGACAGGGCCTGATCACCCGCCGCTGAGAGCTCAGTGACCGGCCGCTGAAGAGCGCGCCCGACGCCGACGCAACCAAAAAGCCAGCATCCAGGCGATCAGGCATAACAGCAGCGGCACCGTCGCGATCAGCAGCAGCTTCAGGCTGTCTTCGAAGCGATGCACGGGCGCGTAAGCCTTGACCCTCAGCGCGTTGAGTTCCATGGGCAGTCGCAGGCGCTCCTTGTTGAGCGCTTGCAACTGGGTATTGGCTGCCACTGCCTGGGTACCCACACTCGCAGCCTGTGGGTTCAAGCGTTGCCACTCTTGTTCCGTGTGCTCAAGTCGTCGTTCCAGCTCTCCCGCGCTTTCCCGATAAGCCTGCGCCGCGGTCTCACGCATGTGTTCGAGCGTATGCAGGGGCCGGCTGTGCGTGGCGCGTGGTCGAATGGCCGCAAGCGCCGGTGATGCCGCCAGGTTATCCAAGGTGTTCAATACAAATTGCACGTTGCTGTTGGGGGCCGAGCGGATGACCGCGTCTGCGAGCATATCCGTGTCGGCGACCACCACGACCTGGATCTGTGAGGCTTTCTGCACGCCGGGCGGCTTTCCATTCAGTCCCTCGGGAAACACCGAGTAGGCGGGGCCCTCAAGGCGAGCCGCAATGACGTGGGCCTGCCTGGGCGCAGCGGCGTTATCGGCGAGTGAATCGAACGTCGTCGCGAAAGCAAATTGCCTTGCGTCGAGCAGTACCGATTGCCGGGAGCTTTGCAGCAGGGGCGTGAAGGTCATACGGCTTTTGCGGGTGCGGGAAAGTGCGCCGCTGCTCGACACGATCATTGAGCTCAGTTTCCAGCTGCTTATATCGTTGGCGGTCATGGCCTGTCGTGGCAGGTTCAGCCTGGCCGGGTGCAAAACCATCGGCTTTCCGGGGCCCTGGGTGGCCGATGAGGCGTAGAGGTTATCGACCAACAGCTTGTCCGTCGGCATCTGCACACTCCAGGCCGCAAGCAGTTCCTCCAGCTTGGAGTCTGTCGAGACGGAGCCCGTGGCCATCTCGCTCACCGGGTCGATGAAGATCATAAGCCTGGCGCCCTTTAATACGTGCTGTTCAATCGCATACAAGGCTTGCTCGGGCAGGGTGCGCGGGTGGATGACCATCAACGTCCCGATCGATGCCGGTACCTGGGCGATGTTGGCGCTCAGTTCAACCAGGTTGAAATGCCCGCGCATCTGCGCCAACAGTTCTCCCGTAGCAACATTGGACGCGAGCCCCGACAGCACGCCGACAGTCGGACGTTCAGGCTGCATCAAGGCATGGATCAGTCGGCTGATTTCATACTCAAGCAAGGGCGCCTGGTCTGGGCTGAAAGCTTCGATGCGCTGTGCACTTTGGCCGGTGCGTGTGCCGATGAGGCCCATGAAACCTTGCGTATTATCCAGTCCGAATAAACTGGCCTTGTAGGCTTCCTCGGAAAATGGAGCCGGGTCGATAACATGCAGGTTGATCATGCCCCTGGCTGCTTTTTCAAACTCCCTGAGTAAATCTTCCACCCGTTGACCGTAGCGTTTTAATGCGTGTGGTTTCTTGGGATCATTGATTGAGTTGAAGTAATACAAATCCAGCGGGCCTTCGAGAGTTGTAAGAAAGTTTCGCGTGGCCTGCGATAAAGTATGATTTTTCTCTTGTGAAAAATCCCAGCGAATGTCAGGTAGTTTTTTTATCCAGACCAGATTGAATGCGAGAAAAAGTAGCGACATGACGATGAGTGTCATGCCTGTACGAAAAGCGGATCGCATCAGGAACTTTCCTTCTCAGCGGTTTTTATAGTTGAGTGTGACAGTCGTCGCTGAAAGAAAAACAAGGATGATACTGATGAAATAACACACGTCGTGAAGGGTCAGTTTTCCGCTGTCCATCGTGTTGAAACGTAAAATAGGATTGAGCGATATCAAGCTATCGACCACCCATATTGGGGCCTGATGTTCCAGCGCATCGAGTATGGAGGACAGGCCGCTGATGGTTAGTAGCAGACCCAGTGTCAACAGGAAAATCACAATGCGTTGGTGAGTCAGTACACAGACAAAGCAACCGACCGCCAGGTAACTGCCCGCCAGTAACCAGCTGGCGATGAATTGTGAGGCGATAACGCCGTTGTCGGCGGTGCCAAGATAGTGAGTGGCGATCACTATTGGAAAGTTTAAAAGCAGGGCAATGCTGCACACGACCCAAGCCGCCATGAACTTTCCGATAACGCGCTCCGTCGAGGTGACAGGTAAGGTTTTCATCATGTTCGAAAAGCTTGCGTTATGTTCATCTGACCATAACTGCGTCGATAAAGTGGGAATCAGCAGAAGATAGAGCCAGGGGTGAAACTCGAAGAAGGCTTGCAAGTCGCCGCTGTTTCGCTCCAGCCACTGCTGGGTGTGCAGCCCCAGCGTGGCACAGAGCGCCAGGAACACCGCTACGCTCAGATAAGTACTGGGTGAAGAGGCATAACTGGCGAGTTGGCGTTTGAAAATGACGGTTAGCAGTTTCAAGGGGAGACCTCTTGGCTGAGATGGTGAACAACGTCGTTCAAGCGTCCTGGCTCCAGGTGCATGGACGTGATGTTCCAGCCGCGGTGGGTGATGAGCGCGTTGATGGAAGGGAAAATGGCGTGGCCAGGCATAGCCAGAACCGTCACCGTGCCCGGTGTATGCCGGTCTTCTTCAATGCCTGCGACGCCGGGTAAGACGGCGAGCGCCAGTAAATCCAGTGGTGTATTGGCGGCCAGGGTTACAGCTTGGTAATGTCTGGAGCTGCGTTGCAGGTCCACCAGAGAGGTATCGGCCTTCAGGCGCCCCCCCGCGATAACCAGCGCCCGGGTGCAAAGATCAGACAGCGCGTCGCAATGACGGGAGGCGATGATGAGGGTCATTTCTTCGCTCAAGGACTGGATAAGTGTCCTGAGCTTGAGCCACTGATCAGGGCCAAGTCCTTCCAAGGGCTCGTCCAGTAAAAGCAACTTGGGCGAATGCACGATGGCTTGGGCAATTGCAACTTTGCGCTGTATGCCAAGGGAGAGCGTATCCATCGGGCAGTTGAATACGGATGACAGCTCCAGGCGCATAACGACTTGATCAACTCTTTTGCGTTTTTCGGCACCACGCAACCCCCTGACGGCGGCAACAAAGTTCAGCAGGCTTTTGACGGACATCACATCGTGACTGAGGCCGTCATGAAGTTGATAGCCCACTGCGTTCCTTGTTTGAATGGGATGGGTCTGGGTGCTCATTCCCTGAATATTGATTTTCCCGGAAGTTGGTTTGATCGCACCCGAGATCAAGTTCAATAACGTTGTCTTGCCGGAACCCCGCTCGCCAAACAGACCTATGCATTCTCGGCGCTGGGTGCAGAATGAAAAGTCGGTAATGATGTTTTTTCTGCCAAGTTGTTTCGTCAGGTTGCTTATCTCGATCATGGGTTTACCGAATAAGTTTGGCAGGGGCGGATGGCCGTTGAGGGCATTAAAAAGGGTACGTTCATTAGTTGTGCTTGGGAACGCGTGATCTGATTAATAAGACAAGTCCTACGCTCAGTTTGATTACTCACTGAAACAATTGTTTTGTTTTGAGGGCTTGTTAATGGTCGGATGTTTATCTGATGTTTATATAAAGTTTTCTTTTTTGTGATGAGGTCTGACTGTCATGATGCTTCTACGTACCCTTGTTCTTGAACGCAGTGGTGAAGAGGCGCCCGTCAACGGTGCACTGCTCTGTGGGTTTGCTGTCGCGCAGATCGACTCGAACTTTCTTGTATATAGCCTGGATGAAGAGGCTGAACCCGGTCACTCACGGGTTTATATCGCGGCATTGCGTAAAAAACTCGAGCGCTATTTCCTCGGGGCCGTGGACTCCAAGGAAGACCTGCAAGTGGCGATGCAGGTCTTCAAGCAGATCCTCATGAGCGCCTCTGGCGCAAAGACAAGTGGCCCTGGCGAGCCCCAGACGCCTTTTCATTTTGTGGATTTGAAAGGTTGCAGGTTGCCGCCTGCCAGGCCCGAAGATCATCACTCGGTGATTATCAAGAAGGCGTTGGTGATGAAGGTGATCACCCTGGGCATGTCAGCGCCCGCATTGCCCGCGATAGAAAGCACGACGGTCATCGTGCCGAGCATTCGCTTTTCGTCCCAAATGGTGGCACCGCCGAAGGACGTGAGCCATCCGAAGGCCGCTACTCAGTCGGCGGATCAATACACTGTCGAGGAGCCTTCGCATTCGGTGAGCGCGTTACCCAACGCATCCGTGCCCGCGGGGCTGAGTACACTGCCGGTTGAGCCTGAATCGAGCGAGGTTGCGCCCGCGAAACTGCCGGCTCACCAGGAGCACGCCACCTTGCTTGAGGTGGACAGCACACTGGCTAATCTTGCCCGGGTCGCCCAGGAGCTGGCGCAAAAAAAGCATGCGGCCATCGAGCGAGAGGAGATGCTTGAACAGTGGCAAGTTCGCCTGCACCAGCAGCAAAGCCAGCTGGATGAGAAAAGCCGCGAGGTCGAGCAGCGTCACAGGCAACTGCAGGACGAGCTGCTCGGGGCCGGCCAAAAAACCGAAAAATTGACGCTGATGATGTCGCAGCTGTCAGCCATGCGGCAGCACCTGCACAGCACGCTGCTTGAGCTGGACCGGGTCCTGGAGGCGCCTGAGATGAATTGATCTGCCTGCCGGTCTGGCTACTTTGCAGGGTTCATTTATCATCAGCTCCAGCCGGCCGGCGCCAGGGCATGAGGCCGTGGCGTATCGGCACCATTGGACATTACCTGGGGATGCAAGGGTTTGAGTACCAAGCTGATTACCAAAGAAGGTCATGATGCGCTGAAAAAAGAGCTGGATTACCTGTGGCGTGAGAAGCGCCCTGATACCACGCGCAAAGTGACATGGGCCGCTTCCCTGGGAGACCGCAGCGAAAACGCGGACTACCAGTACAACAAGAAGCTGCTGCGTGAAATCGACCGGCGGGTGCGTTATCTGCGCAAACGCCTGGAAGACATGCGCGTGGTGGAGTACCGGCCCGAGCAAGAGGGGAAAGTATTCTTCGGTGCCTGGGTGGAGATCGAAAACGAACAGGGTGACACCAAGCGCTTTCGCATCGTGGGTTATGACGAGATCTACGACCGCATGGATTACATCTCCATTGACTCGCCCATGGCACGTGCGCTGCTGCGCAAGGAAGTGGACGATGAGGCGATTGTGCAGACCCCAAACGGGGAAGTGTGCTGGTGGATCACGCACATCGAGTATGAGAAGTAGGCAATGACGGCCTGCGCCCGGGCAGGGTGCAGGCCGTCGGCGTTTCAGCCTTCGCGCAGTACTGTCAGCGGGCTGGCATTCAACGCACGGCGCGTGCCGAAGACCCCGGCGCCACCAATCAGTAGGGCACCTATCACCGGCAATAGCAGCAGCCACGGGTGAGGGTGCCAGGCCAGGTCAAACGCGTAGCGATACAGCACCCAGGTCACCAGCTCTGTGCCGAGTGCGGCCAGCAGGCCACTGACTGCACCCAGCAAGCCGAACTCAATGCGTCGCGCTTTGACCAGCAACTTGCGTTCGGCGCCCAAGGCACGCAACAGCGCGCCTTGGCGAATTCGCTCATCCAGGGTGGCCTGCAAACCGGAGAACAGCACGGCCATTCCTGCCGCCAACACAAACAGCAGCACATACTCCACCGCCAGGGTGACTTGGGCGAGGATGCTGCGCAACTGTTCCAGAAGTGCCTCGACCTGCAGGATGGTAACGGCCGGGAAGGCCCTGGACAGATCGACGATCTGTTGGTCGTGGCCCGGCGCGAGATAGAAGCTGGTCAGGTAGGTCGCGGGCAGATCCTTCAATGTGCCCGGCTGGAAAATCATGAAGAAGTTGGGTTGGAAATTATCCCAATTGATCGTACGCAGGCTGGTCACGCGGGCTTCGCGATTCTCGCCACCGACTGTGAACACCAGATGATCGTCGAGCTTGAGCTTCAGGCTTTCGGCAACCTTGGCTTCTACCGACACCCCAGGAACGCTATCGCTCGGCTGCGGCGACCACCAGGAGCCGGCGCTCAGGACGTTGCCCGGTGGCAAGTCGGCGGCCCAGGTCAGGCTCAGGTCGCGCTGCACGGCACGGTCGCCGCTGGAGTCCTTGCTGACCACTTCCTGCACCGCAACGCCATTGATGCTGATCAACCGGCCTGGTACGACCGGATACAGCGGTGCGGATTGGGCTTGCACCTGCAGCAGGCGCGCGCCAAAAGCGTCTTTGTCGGCCGGCAGGATGTTCAGTGCGAAATAGTTGGGGGCATCCTTGGGCAACTGGTTCTGCCAGGTATCGAGCAATTCGCCGCGCAGCAGGGCGATCAACCCCATGGATAACAGGATCAAGCCAAAGGCCAGGGACTGGCCTGCCGCCGCCAACGGATGACGCAGCAATTGTCCCAGGCCCAGGCGCCAGGGCAGGGATGCACGGGCCAACAATCGCCGCAGGCTTTGCAGCAGCAATAGAAGCAGGCCGCCGAGGATCAGCGCCGCCACCACGCCACCGCCCAGCAGCGCGAAAGTCAGTACCAGGTCGAGGCTCAGTCGCCACATGATCAACCCGAGGGCGAACAACGCGGCGCCGTAGACCATCCAGGTGCTGGGGGGAATAGGCAACAGGTCACGCCGCAATACTCGCAGCGGTGGAACACGGCCCAGGGCAGCCAGCGGCGGCAGGGCGAAGCCGGCAAGGGCAACCAGCCCGGTGCCAATCCCCGCGACCGCAGGTAACAACCCGCCGGGCGGCACGTCCGCCGGCAGCAGGTCGTGCAGGAAATAGAACAGCCCAAACTGCGCCAGCCAGCCGAGCAGTGCGCCGGTCAGGCTTGCCAGCAGTCCCAATACGCTCAGTTGCAGGCTGAACAGTAACATCGCTTCGCGCCGTGACAACCCCAGGCAACGCAGCAGCGCGCTGGCATCGAAGCGGCGGCTGGCAAAACGATTGGCCGACAACGCCACCGCTACCCCGGCCAGCAGCACTGCCACCAGGCTGGCCATGTTCAGGTAGCGCTCGGCCTTGCCCAGCGCACCGCCGATTTGCTGATTGCCGTCGCGTGAGTCCTGCAGGCGCTGGTTGGCGGCGAGGCCGGGTTTGACCAGGTCACGATAGGTTTGCAGCGCCGTGCTGCCTTGGGGCGCCCGCCACAGCTCGCGGTAGCTGACGCGGCTGCCGGGCTGGACTACGCCGGTCGCCTCCAGGTCGGCCAGGTTGATCATCACCCGGGGTGTGAGGCTGTAGAAATTGCCGGCCCGATCGGGCTCATAGGTCAGTATGCGTGTCAGGTGCAGGGTCTTCATGCCGACATCGATGCTGTCGCCAACCTTCAGGTCCAGCGCTGTCAGCAGCCGTGTCTCTACCCAGGCCTCTCCGGGCTTGGGGCCGCCTCCCGCTGTTTCGACCCCGAACGGCTGCGCGGCACTTTTAAGCTCGCCGCGCAGCGGGTATTGCTCGTTGACCGCCTTGATGCTGGAGAGTTGGATGCCGTTATCCGTGGCGATAACACTGGAGAACTCTACGATGCGTGCGTGATCCAGGCCCAGTTCGGTCCCGGTTTGGATCTGCTCGGGGCGAGCCGGCGAACTGCCTTCGAGCACCAGGTCGGCACCGAGAAATTCAGTGGCGCGCAACAGCATGGCGCCGTTGAGGCGTGCGCCGAAGTAGCCGATGGCAGTGCTGGCAGCAACAGCCACCAGCAGGGCGAAGAACAGCACACGCAATTCGCCGGCGCGGGCATCGCGCAGCAATTGACGCATGGCAAGGCTGAACAGACGCAATAGCGGCAAACGTGCCATCAAGGCTCCAGGGGCGCGACCATCAGGCCGGCTTCAAGGCGGATCAACCGCCGGCAACGATGAGCCAGGCGTTCATCGTGGGTGACCAGCACCAGGGTCGTGCCGCTCTCCTTGTTGAGTTCGAACAGCAAATCACTGATGCGCTCGCCGGTGTGACTGTCGAGGTTGCCGGTGGGCTCGTCGGCAAACAGCACGTCAGGTTCTGCCGCGAAGGCACGGGCGATCGCCACCCGTTGCTGTTCGCCGCCGGAAAGCTGGCGCGGTGAGTGGGTCAGGCGCTGGCCCAGGCCAACGCGCTCCAGCAGGTGCCGGGCGCGCTCGCGGGCGTCCTGGCGGCCGTCCAGCTCCAGCGGCAGCATGACGTTTTCCAGTGCATTGAGGCTGTCGAGCAGTTGGAAAGACTGGAATACAAAACCCACATGCTCGGCACGGATGCGCGCGCGCTGGTCTTCATCCAGGGTGCTCAGGGCTTGCCCGGCAAGAGTGACTTCGCCACTGCTGGGCAGGTCGAGGCCGGCCAGCAGGCCCAGGAGAGTGGATTTGCCGGAGCCGGAACTGCCGACGATAGCCAGGCTATCGCCTTTGTTCAGTTCCAGGCTCAGTTGGTGCAGGATAGTCAGTTCACCTTCCGCGCTGGGAACCACTTTGCTAAGGTTTCGCGCGGTGAGAATGCTTGCGCCCATGGAGAATCCGATGCGAATGTGGTTTTTGAGTGCTGGCCTGGCCTTGATGTGCATGGCCCAGAACGCAGCGGCGGGTACAGTCCTGATCGTTGGCGATAGTATCAGTGCCGGTTTCGGCCTGGATACCCGCAAAGGGTGGGTCGCGCTGCTGGAGCAACGGCTCAAGCAGGAAGGTTTCGACGATAAAGTAGTCAATGCATCCATCAGCGGCGACACCAGCGCCGGAGGCCTGGCGCGGCTGCCGGCGGCGCTTGCAGAGCATAAGCCGGATGTCGTGGTTATCGAGCTGGGCGGCAATGACGGCTTGCGTGGCCAGCCTCCAGCGCAATTGAAACAAAATCTTGCATCGATGATCGACCAATCCAAAGCCGGTGGTGCCAAGGTGCTGCTGTTGGGGATGCAACTACCGCCCAATTACGGCCCGCGTTACACCACTGCATTCGCTGAGGTGTACGGCGTATTGGCCAAAGAGAAAAACGTGCCGTTGGTGCCGTTTTTTCTTGACGGCGTGGGCGGGCATCCGGAGTTGATGCAGGCGGATCAAGTGCACCCGGCAGTCGGTGCCCAGGGCAAATTGCTGGAAAATGTCTGGCCGACGCTAAAACCGCTGTTATGACGCTTTTCTAGCGGCAGGCTTTCGGCTAATGTGGCGCCCCCCTGATTTGGAGCCCTTGATGTCGCGTCCTGCCTGGTCCCTGTTTAACTACCAACTGATCGAGCCGGACGAGCAGCTGGACCTGTTCGCCTGCCAGGAAGTCAGGGTGCATTTGGTGGCGCGCCAGCTGGAGTTGGGCGGCTCGATCGACCGTACGCTGTGCGGCACTTTGTTGCCCGCGCAACCCCGTTGGTCATCGGTGGACCGCTCGCTTTTTCAGGATCAGCGGCTTTGCCCCTTGTGTCGCGCCATTCTCGAATCGCAAAAGCGCGGCACGCCGCCGATCTGGCCGGAGCTGCGCTTCGAGCTGTAGCGGGGCGATGGATGCTTGACGCTCGCTTCACGTATACAATCAGTTTTTTCCTACCCGTCGTTCTGCGAAGGATTTCCCGGATGTTGTCGCGCCTTTCCGTCGTCACCTGCTGCCTGTCTCTCGCTGCTCTCTGTGCGGCCGGCCCGTCGGCAGCCTTGCAGTTGCCCTTGCCACCACCAGGTGAGGACATTGTTGGTCAGGTCCAGGTGATCAAGGCCAAATACGAAGATACCTTTGCTGACCTTGGCACTACCTACGACCTGGGCTATTCGGAAATGGTCGCGGCCAACCCGGGCGTGGATGCCTGGTTGCCTGGCGCGGGCACCGAGATTGTGCTGCCGACGCGGTTCATCCTGCCGCCTGGCCCTCGCGAAGGCATCGTGATCAACCTGGCGGAATACCGGCTCTACTACTTCCCCAAAGGGCAGAACGTGGTCTACACCTTCCCCCTTGGGATTGGCCGTGAAGGCTGGGGCTCGCCGATCGCCCATACCAGCATCATCGCCAAGACGCCGAACCCGACGTGGACACCGCCTGCCTCGATCAAGGCTGAACACGCCGCCAATGGTGACCCGCTGCCCAATGTGGTGCCCGCCGGTCCGGACAACCCGCTGGGGCCGTTCAAGTTCACCCTGGGCACGCCGGGTTATCTGATCCACGGCTCCAACATGAAATTTGGTATCGGCACGCGTACAAGCCACGGTTGCTTCCGCATGTTCAACAACAACGTGTTGGAAATGGCCAGCATGGTGCCGGTGGGCACCTCGGTACGCATCATCAACGATGCCTACAAGTTCGGCAGCAGCGGCGGCAAGGTCTACCTTGAAGCGCACACGCCGCTGAACGACGATGGCACGCCATCAGTGGTCGACAAGCACACTGCGGTCATCAATGCCTTGCTCAAGCGCGAAGACTTGGCCAACAACCTGCGGGTCAACTGGGATCAGGTGCGCGATGTGGTCGCCGCCGAAGATGGCCTGCCGACTGAAATCGGCGTACCTGGGGCCGCCCCGGTCGCTTCCAGCGCGCCGGTTGATTTGCAGCAGTAAGCCTCTGGACAAGCCCGCCATGGCCTTGGGTCGTGGCGGGTTTTTTATTGCCGCAGGTTTTGGGCTGAATCCCAGGCAATAAAAAAGCCGACCCAAGAATGGATCGGCTTGATAACAACCCCGAAGGATTATTACTTGCGGCTTGCTTTTTCAAGCATGCGCAGAGCGCGCTCGTTAGCTTCGTCAGCAGTCTGTTGTGCTTTTTGAGCAGCAGCCAGAGCTTCATCAGCTTTACGGTAGGCTTCGTCTGCACGAGCCTGGGAGCGAGCTGCTGCGTCTTCAGTAGCAGTCAGACGAGCTTCGGTTTCTTTGGAGACGCTGCTGCAACCGGTAGCCAGAACTGCGGCCAGAGCCAGAGCAGAGAATTTCAGAACGTTGTTCATCGTGTTCCCCTTCAAGGACTTTCTATTAAATGGCTACTTTCTCAGAGTGAGCTGATAGCCGGCGTACATACTACCCATTACTTGTAGTAAGTAAACTGACGTAGCGCAAGAAGCAAAAAAAAATCTTGAGCTGCATCTATTTTGGCTAATCTTTTTGACATCTGCATAAAAACTATCCAATTCTCTCCATCGCGATGGAGATTGGATCCAGGCTGAAAGCTACAGCCCGCATGTGTTAAGCCAAGTGAACAGGTGTGAATATATATATACAGGGTGACACTTTTGTACAGGTTGCCTTTAACCCGCCTCACATCTTTTGCGCATGTAGAGGTGACTTTAAGAGCGCCTGTTCGTCTCAAGCTTCAACTGCCGGCAATGTTCAGGCTTTCGATCATTGGTTGATCGAGGCCCTTTCTATATCCACCAGCAGCAAGGGATGACGTGTGCGCTTGAGCAATTGCCGCAATGGTGCCTACTATCTCCCTACGTGCTGGTTGTGAGCGCTATGGGTTTCTCGTTGTCGAAACCGGCACGGGGTGGCGTAGATGTTCCTTCGCCGGAAAAACATCGGTAAGGTAGGGGTCGCAATTGCAGACCCGCGAGGAGTAGTGATGAGCGAGGCGTTGTCCATCCACCATGACCAGGCTGGTCATCAGTTCGAGACCAATGTGGACGGTCATCGTGCCTATCTGACCTACATGGACCTCGGAAAGCAGACCCTGGATATCTATCGCACCTTCGTGCCCAACGCATTGCGCGGCCGTGGCATCGCTGCCGCGTTGACCGAAGAGGCGCTGAAGTTCGCCGAAGAGGCCGGCTACACGGTGATCCCTTCGTGCTCTTACGTAGAGCGCTACATGGAGCGCCACCAGCGCCATGCCGCGAAGCTGTGAACCCTAAAACCGCACCATGAAAAACGCCGGGCTCAGCCCGGCGTTTTTGTGTGCGTCATGCAGTGTCAGGTGCGTTTGCGTTTAGGCAATACGTCCTTGAGCTTGGCGTGCATGCTGCGCAAGGTGGTCTCGGTAGCGGACCAGTCGATGCAGGCATCGGTGATCGACACGCCGTACTGCAGGTCGGCGAGGTCTTTTGGAATCGCCTGGCAACCCCAGTTCAGGTGACTTTCGACCATCAGGCCGATGATCGACTGATTGCCTTCAAGGATCTGGTTGGCGACGTTTTCCATCACCAGCGGTTGCAGGGCCGGGTCCTTGTTGGAGTTGGCGTGGCTGCAGTCGACCATGATGTTCGGCTTGATCTTGGCCTTGTTCAGCGCCTGTTCGCACAGCGCGACGCTGACCGAATCATAGTTGGGCTTGCCGTTGCCGCCGCGCAATACCACGTGACCGTAGGCGTTGCCCTTGGTGGTCACGATGGACACGCCACCTTCCTGGTTGATGCCCAGGAAACGGTGGGGGCTGGAGACCGACTGCAGCGCGTTGATCGCGACCGTCAGGCCGCCGTCGGTGCCGTTCTTGAAGCCCACGGCCGAGGACAGGCCGGACGCCATTTCGCGGTGGGTCTGGGACTCGGTGGTACGCGCGCCGATGGCCGACCAGCTGATCAGGTCCTGCAAGTATTGCGGCGAGATCGGGTCGAGGGCTTCGGTGGCGGTGGGCAGGCCCATCTCAGCCAGGTCCAGCAGCAACTGGCGACCGATGTGCAAGCCGTCCTGGATCTTGAACGAGTCATCCAGGTAAGGGTCGTTGATCAAGCCTTTCCAGCCGACTGTAGTGCGCGGCTTCTCGAAATAGACCCGCATCACCAGATACAGGGTGTCGGACACTTCGGCCGCCAGCACCTTGAGGCGCTCGGCGTACTCGTGGGCAGCCTTGAGGTCGTGGATCGAGCAAGGGCCGATCACCACGAACAGGCGGTGGTCGGTACCGTCGAGAATGTCACGGATGACTTCGCGGCCCTTGGTGACGGTCTGCAACGCAGCGTCGCTCAGCGGGATTTCGCGTTTGAGCTGATCGGGCGTGATCAGGGTCTCGTTGGATTCGACGTTAAGGTCGTTGATCGGTAAATCAGCCATCGTGTTACTCGTCAGGGTCACGGTGCCGGCCGCCAGCCATCCCCGTGCGGCGGAGCACAGCATGATTTGAATGCAGGGGGAAGGAACCTTAGCGCGTATCACCGGCCCGCGACAATGGGCAAACTCCGCTTTAATCCAGCACAGGCTGCACAAAAGCCTCATGGGAGAATTCGACGGCATGGCGCGCAACCCACTCGTGGGCCATGGCTTCGTGCTGCGCAGGTGTCGGCTCGGCGTCTTCGTGCAAGCGGCAGTAGCGCTCGATCTGGCACACTTGTTCGCCCATCCGCGCACCGAACAAGGCGTGCTCATCAGTAAACGAGATACCGATACGGTAGCCCTTTTCGACTTTGCGGCACCACGCCACGTAGCCCGGATAGCGGGCACTCGCGCCCAGCGACGGGATCCGCAGATCCACCGCCGTGCCCTGGCGCCAGGCACGCGGATAATTGCACGCGACACCGCCCAGGCCGATAGTGTGCAGGCGTTGGCGGGGCATGGTGGGAGAGGGACGTTGGATCAACTCGACAGCGACATCATCAGGGTGAGGTAAAAAACGACCCATGTACACGGACTCCGAGCGCCGTCCCGTTGACGGCAGTGGCAGCAGTATAGTGAAGGAACTGGAATTGACCGACCTGGATATTGACCAGCAATTGCTGGGGTTGCCAGGTATTTCATTGGTGGTGTTCACCAGCGTCGGTTGTTCCAGCTGCCGCTTCGCACGTCAGCAGTTGCCCGGCTGGCACTTGCCGGTGGATCGCGTGTGCTGGGTGGATGCCGGGCACAACGGCGGCGCCGTCGAGCGCTACCAGATCTTTCATTTGCCCGCGTTATTCGTGGTGTGCGAGGGTCAGTTCCTGGGGCAGATACAGACGCGTCTTACGCGTGATGCCGTTGGCGATGCAGTAAAACAAGCCCTTACCCGTACTCCAGAGGATTTGCCATGACCGCAGTTGCACAGCCTTCCCCCCGCATTGGCATCATTGGTACCGGCGCCATCGGTGGCTTTTACGGCCTGATGCTGGCGCGCGCCGGCTTCGATGTGCACTTCTTGTTGCGCAGTGAATACGCCGCCGTCAGCGAGCATGGCTTGCACCTCAACAGCAAGGTGCATGGCAAATTGCATCTGTCTGCGGTACAGGCCTACGCCCGCGCTGCCGATATGCCTGCGTGCGATTGGTTGCTGGTGGGGACCAAGTCCACTGGCAATGTGGACTTGGCCCCCACGCTCGCCCAGGTTGCGGCGCCGGATGCCAGGATTGTGCTGCTGCAAAATGGTCTCGATGTCGAAGACAGTCTGCGCGAGCACCTGCCGCCGTCGCTGCACCTGCTTGGCGGCCTGTGCTACATCGGCGTACATCGCTCCGGCCCTGGTGTCGTCGAGCATCAGGCATTGGGCCGGGTCAACCTGGGTTATCACAGTGGCGGTGCCGCCGACGATGAAGCCGGCCGGAAGGCCATCGTCGAAGAGGGCGCCGCGCTGTTTCATAAGGCCGGCATCGAGTCCCAGGCCATGGCCGACGTGCACCAGGCGCGCTGGCATAAGCTGGTATGGAACGTTCCCTATAACGGCCTTTCCGTGTTGTTGGGCACCGGCACCACGGCGTTGATGGCGGATCAATCCAGCCGCGAATTGATCCAGGCGTTGATGGCCGAAGTGGTACAGGGTGCCCGTGCTTGCGGGCATGACATTGCGGCGAGTTACGCCGACCAGATGTTTGCGATGACCGAAACCATGGATGACTATCTGCCCAGCATGTACCACGACCATGTGCACAAGCGCCCGCTGGAACTGGCGGCGATCTACGCCCGGCCGCTGGCGGCGGCAAAGGCCGTCGGTTGCGAGTTGCCACGAATCCAGGCGTTGTATCAAGCCTTGAGTTTTATAGATCGGCACAATCGCTGATTCGGGGGGAAACACTATGGCAAAAGGATTGGGCGACAAACTGGTGCTGGCGATTTCTTCACGGGCGCTGTTCGACCTGAGTGACAGCCACAAGGTCTACCTCGCCGAAGGCGTGGAGGCTTACCGCAAGTATCAAATCGAGCACGAGGAAGAAACCCTTGAGCCCGGCGATGCCTTCCCGCTGGTCAAAAAGCTGCTGAGCCTCAACGCCAGCCTGGGCCGTGCGCGGGTCGAGGTGGTGCTGGTGTCGCGCAACAGTGCTGACACCGGCCTGCGCGTATTCAATTCTATCCAGCATTACGGCTTGGATATTTCCCGCGCCGCTTTCGTAGGTGGACGTAGTCCGTATCCCTACTTGGCTGCCTTTGGTTGCCATCTGTTTCTTTCCACCCATGCCGACGATGTGCGCAGTGCCCTCGACGCCGGGTTTGCGGCGGCGACCATTCTGTCGGGCGGCGCGCGTCGGGCGTCGAGCGAGGAATTGCGCATCGCATTCGACGGTGATGCCGTGCTGTTCTCCGACGAGTCCGAGCGTGTGTACCAGGCCGGCGGCTTGGCAGCGTTTCAGGCCAACGAGCGGGAGTCGGCGCGCCAGCCTTTGCACGGAGGTCCGTTCAAAGGTTTCCTGGCGGCTCTCAATTTATTGCAGCGCGAGTTTGTCGACGAGGCGTGCCCGATCCGCACCGCGCTGGTCACGGCACGCTCGGCGCCTTCCCATGAGCGGGTGATCCGCACGTTGCGCGAGTGGGACATTCGCCTCGACGAGTCACTGTTCCTAGGCGGCCTGGATAAGTCCGCATTTCTGGAGGCTTTCGCCGCCGATGTGTTTTTCGATGACCAGGCCGGTCACTGTGAGAGGGCCAGGGAGGTCGTCGCCACCGGGCACGTGCCCCATGGCATCAGCAATGAGTTGAAAATCCAGACCGAGAGCTGAGCCGAACTGCCCCGGGCGCTGCTAAGCTCATTCAATCTCCGCCATCCTGGCTGCCCAGGAGGTTCTATGATTCGTTCGATGCTGTACGCCACGGACCTCGGTCTCTATGCGCCTTATGTGATGCAACATGCGCTGGCACTGGCCCGAACGTTCAATGCCGATCTGCATGTGGTTCACGTGGTCGAACCCATGGGGCTGTTCGCCGAATCGGTGTTGCAGAGCTACCTTGATGAGCGGGCGTTGAGTGAGTGGCAGCGTCAGGGAGTGAACACGGTCATGGCGACGATCGAGCAACGGGTTCTGGACAGTTTTCGTGAGGAGTTGGGGGAAGGGGAGCAAGACCTGAAATTGATTCAATCGGTTCGAGTGATTCAGGGGGATCCTTGCGAAGTGATTCTCGACCAGTTGCGTAAACTTTCCGTTGATCTGTTGATCGTAGGGAGTCACAGCGATGCAACCGCAGCGGCCACACCCCTTGGGCGAACCGCCGCAAGGGTGCTGCAGTTGTCGACAGTGCCGGTTTACCTGGTGCCATCGTTGCAGCGTCGCCGCAACGATGATATTTGATCGGTAAAGAATGATAAAAAGTTCTAGATTTATCGATCCGTCCTTTAATATAGTTATATACCGTCGCTGATACCCGTGGCGTCTATCTGCTTTGAGGGATACATATGAAGCTTCAACAACTGCGCTACATCTGGGAAGTGGCGCACCACGACCTCAACGTTTCCGCTACTGCTCAAAGCCTCTACACCTCGCAACCCGGTATCAGCAAGCAGATCCGCCTGCTCGAAGACGAGCTGGGCGTCGAAGTGTTCGCGCGCAGCGGCAAACATCTGACCCGCGTGACTCCGGCTGGTGAACGCATCATCACCACCGCCGGCGAGATCCTGCGCAAGGTCGAAAGCATCAAGCAGATCGCCCAGGAGTTCTCCAACGAGAAGAAAGGCACCCTGTCGATCGCGACTACCCACACCCAGGCGCGGTACGCACTGCCGCCGGTGATCCGCGATTTCATCAAGCAATACCCCGATGTCGCCCTGCACATGCATCAGGGGTCGCCGATGCAGATCGCCGAAATGGCGGCTGATGGCACCGTTGATTTCGCTATCGCCACCGAAGCCCTGGAGCTGTTCGGTGACCTGGTGATGATGCCTTGCTACCGCTGGAACCGCTGCGTGGTCGTGCCTCAGGGCCACCCGCTGGCCAAGCTGCCGAAGCTGACCCTGGAAGCCCTCGCCGAATACCCGATCGTGACCTACGTGTTTGGTTTTACCGGCCGTTCCAAGCTCGACGAAGCCTTCAGCCACCGTGGCCTTACGCCCAAAGTGGTGTTCACCGCGGCCGACGCCGATGTGATCAAGACCTATGTACGCCTGGGCCTGGGCGTGGGCATCGTCGCCAAGATGGCGGTCGATACCAGCCTCGACAAGGACCTGGTGGTTCTCGACGCCAGCGAGTTGTTCGAGTCCAGCGTGACCAAGATCGGCTTCCGTCGTGGCACGTTCCTGCGTGGCTTCATGTGCGACTTCATCGAGAAGTTCGCGCCGCACCTGACTCGCGAGGTCATGGCCAAGGCGATCCAGTGCCACAACAAGCAGGAACTGGAAGAGCTGTTCGAGGGCGTGGAATTACCGGTTCACTGATACCGTCATTTGGCCTCGGTAACCATAAAGTGTTGCCGAGCGCCCGCCACCAGAATCTCCACCTCGTCCCCTTCGAACTTGCCCAGCAGGCTTTTGCCCAAGGGCGATCGCGGGGTGATGACGGTCACCGGCTGTCCGACTACATCCACCTTCAAGCCTGCCCCATCCGGTGCCAGGAACAGCCATTGCTGGCGGCCATTCTCGTCTTCCAGGCCTAATAAGGCGCCGATTTCAATGCCACGCTGATCGTCATAGGCCCGCAGTGGCAGGTTCTGGCACAGCGACAGCGCTTGCTTGATTTCCTCGACGCGCCTGGCCTGGCCGGTTGCCAGGTAGGAGGCCTCCAGCCCGAGGGTGTCGTATTTGTTTTCTGCGATGTTTTCTTCGTGGGTCGCAGTTTCGTAGGCGGTCTGCGCGGCGCGCTGGGCAATGTCGAGGTCGACGCTGAGTTTTTCCAGGATCAACGAGTGGACGGCGTGTTTATTCATGGGCAGTGGGGTCATTCGCAAAATTGCAGGACATTGGCCCGGCTCTTTTCATTGGGAGCGTTCTGATCTTGCTGCAACCAGAACTGGCATTTGGGGTTGTTCAGGTTGCGCACATTGTTGCGGGCCTGGTCCAGGGATTGCTGCTGTTCCTGTTTGCGCAGGTTGTCGGTGTATTGCTCGAACATACGGTTCGGCGGCTCGGGTGTGACGACGGCAGGTTTGCCTAATTGTTGAACGGCCTGGGCGACCGGCGCCAGGCTCTGCGGGAACAGATAGCTCGATGTCAACCAGCTCGTCAGCACGATGGCGACAAACCCCAGCCATACACCAAACGCGATGGCGACACTGAGCTTGAACAGTGGCAGCGAACGATCAGACATGATGGCCTCCTGGCGGGCATTGATGGCGTGGCGACGATTGTCGCACAGCCACTGTGCAGAATAATCGCGATCAAGCCTTCTGCATTGGCGCATTTATGCGGACAATCGAGCCTTTGATCGTTGGAGCCCGGAATGAAAGCCCGCTGGGATATTTTTTGCAGTGTTGTCGACAACTACGGCGACATCGGCGTGACCTGGCGCCTGGCCCGGCAACTGGTGGTGGAGCATGGGTGCGAAGTATGTTTGTGGGTTGATGACCTGCGGGCCTTCGAGCGCATGTGCCCTGAGATTGATGTGCGGTCGCCGCAGCAATGGCAGGACGGCGTCGAGGTGCGCGACTGGCCGGCCGACTGGCCCGGCGCTCCATCTGCCGATGTCGTGATCGCCGCTTTTGCCTGCCAATTGCCGCCGGCCTACATGGAAGCCATGGCCGAGCGCGAACGCGTTCCGCTGTGGATGAACCTGGATTACCTCAGTGCCGAAGAGTGGGTGGTGGGTTGCCATCGCCTGCCGTCGGTGAAGTTCAAGGGCGTGCAGAAGTATTTCTTCTTCCCCGGTTTTCGCTCGGGAACAGGCGGTCTTTTGCGCGAGGCAGGGTTGCTGGAGCAGTGCCAGGCTTTTCAACAAGATGTGCCGGCGCAACGACAATTCCTGCAGACCCTGGGAGTGTTTCCGGCAACTGATGCGCGATTGATCTCGCTGTTTGCCTATGAAAATGCCGGGTTGGCCAGTTGGCTGGACGTGTTGGCGACGGACGGGCGTGCCACTCATCTATTGGTGCCGGAGGGCCGCATCCTCGGCGATGTGCAACGTTGGCTGGGGCTGGAGGGCCTGGCAGCAGGTGATATTCATCAGCGCGCGGCCCTGACCGTGCAGGTGTTGCCGTTCGTGCGCCAGGAACAATATGACCGCTTGCTGTGGTGCTGCGACTTCAACGCGGTGCGCGGCGAAGACTCGTTCGTGCGGGCGCAGTGGGCGGGGCGGCCAATGCTTTGGCACATTTATCGCCAGGATGAAGATATCCACCTGGATAAACTCGACGCCTTCCTGCAGTTGTACACCGCCGCCTTGTCACCGGCAGCCAGTGCTGCCGTAGTAACACTTTGGCAAGCCTGGAACGCTGATGGCGATATGGCACAGTCGTGGAAAATGTTGCTGGAGCACTGGCCGGAGGTGAACCAGCACGCGCAAACATGGTGTCTGGAACAGGGCTTGCAGGCCGATCTTGCGACGGCGCTGGTACAGTTTTATGAAAGTTGGATATGATACGCCACCTTGAATTTTGTAAATCCCATCCAAATTTCGGATATCTGCAATGAAAACTGGTAAAGAACTGAAACCCGGTACCGTGATCCGTATCGACAACGACCCTTGGTTGGTTCAGAAAGCTGAGTTCACCAAGTCGGGTCGTAACAGCGCGATCATGAAGACCAAGCTGAAGAACCTGCTGACCGGTTACAAGACTGAAACTGTCTACAGTGCCGACGACAAGCTGGACGACGTGATCCTCGACCGCAAAGAAGCGACCCTGTCCTTCATCAGCGGCGACACCTACACGTTCATGGACACCACCGACTACACCATGTACGAGCTGAACGCTGAAGATATCGAAGCCGTTCTGCCGTTCATCGAAGAAGGCATGACCGACGTTTGCGAAGCGATCTTCTTCGAAGAGCGCCTGGTTTCCGTAGAGCTGCCGACCACTATCGTGCGTAAGGTTGCCTACACCGAAGGTTCCGCTCGCGGCGACACTTCGGGCAAGGTAATGAAGCCTGCCAAGCTGGCTAACGGCACCGAACTGCAAGTAGCTGATTTCATCGAAATCGACGACATGATCGAGATCGACACCCGTGAAGGTGGTTCGTACAAAGGTCGCGCCAAGAAGTAATTCTGGCTACCTCGATACGAAAAAAACCCGACTTTGAGTCGGGTTTTTTGTGGGCGTCTATAAATCAGACGGTTACGTGCAGGCGTACGTCGACGTTGCCGCGAGTGGCGTTGGAATACGGGCACACTTGGTGCGCGGCGTCGACCAGGCTTTGCGCATCGTCCTGGGCCAGGCCCGGCAGGCTGATGTGCAGGTCGATGTCCAAGCCGAAACCACCGGGGATTTGACCGATGCCGACGTGGGCGGTGATCGACGCGTTATCCGGAACCTTGCGCTTGGTCTGGCTGGCGACGAATTTCAGCGCGCCGATAAAGCAGGCCGAGTAACCGGCGGCGAACAGTTGCTCAGGGTTGGTGGCTTGGCCGCCAGCACCGCCCAATTCTTTGGGAGTGGAGAGTTTGACATCAAGGATGTTGTCGCTGGAGACGGCACGACCATCACGGCCGCCGGTGGCGGTAGCTACTGCGGTATAGAGCGTTTGCATGGCGTTTCCTCTTTGTTGTTAGCGCTAACTGTTTGCGCGCTAAGTAGTTGGTGAGACGAATGTATAGCGCTAATGTTTAGTGCGCAAGATAAATTTATAAATTTTTATGCCCTACCACCAACCAGTGTGGGAGGGGGCTTGCTCCCGATTGCGGTGGATCAGCCAGCTTATCAATAGCTGACACGCCGCAATCGGGAGCAAACCCCCTCCCACATTTTAGAGCTTCACCGCGATTAGATTGAGCTTTGCAGGTTGCTGCGCAAGGCAACCAGGTCAGCCTGCAGCTTGCGCAACTGCTCCAGCTCCAAACCACTGGCGCCGAGGATGCACTGGGGAATCCCCATGGCTTTATCCTGCAGGGCGCGGCCGCTGTCCGTCAGTTCCACGACCACCACCCGCTCATCCTCGCGGTTGCGGGTGCGACTGAGCAGGCCCTCGGCTTCCAAGCGCTTGAGCAGCGGGGTGAGCGAGCCCGGGTCGGTCAGCAGGCGGTTGCTGATTTCGCCGACGGTCAAACCGTCCTCTTCCCACAGCACCATCATGGCCAGGTATTGCGGATAGGTCAGGCCGAGGGCTTGCAGCAGTGGCTTATAGACCTTGGTCATCAGCAACGAGGTGGAGTGCAGGGCGAAGCAAAGCTGATTGTCCAGCATCAGGGATTGGCAAGGGTCAGGGTTTTTGCTCATGGCGGTGTCTCGAAAGCGGGTATTGCCTGGAATCTAGCGGGCAAATGTTTAATGCGCCAGGTAATTCTATCCCGGCGGTCAAACCAGACCGTTTTGCAGTGCCAGATCCCAAGGCGGCACCGGGCTGAAGCGGGATTTGAGGTACTCGAGCAACAACCGGCTGCGCGCATTGGCCTGTTGCTCCAGGCGCAGCGCATAGATCCCGGCGGTTTCCGGGCTGGGCAGGCCGTTTTCGCAGAACAGGGGCAGCAACTCGCCACGGACCAGGTATTCACTGGCCAGCCAAGTGGGCAGGTGGGCAATCCCCAGCCCGGCCAACGCGCCGGACAGCAGGGCTTCGGCATTATTGGCACTCATGCGGATGCGCTGCGGGCGATAGGTGGCGCGGCGCCCGTCCAGCTCGAAGCGCCAGGCGAACATCGGCGCCAGGCCGTCCCAGTCGAGGCCGTCGTGCTCGCTCAGCTCCCGGGGGTGGGTGGGCGTACCCCGCGCTTTCAGATAGGCCGGGCTGGCGCAGGCGATACGTACGATGCTGGCCAGAGGAGTGGCGATCAGGCGGGTGTCGACGATATGCCCGGCGCGCAGTACCAGGTCGACCTTGCCCAAGTGCGCACCCTGCATATCGACAAAACTGTCGATCAGGTGCAGGTGCACATCCAGCCCGGGATAGACATTCAAAAAATCCGCAATCACCGGGGCCAGGTGCCGCCGCCCGAAGGCCGCCGGCGCATCCACACGAATCAGGCCTTCCGGCGCATGGCTCAAGGACGCCGCTTCAGCCCGGGCCAATTGCAACTCACCGACGATCCGGCGCGCCCGCTCGGCAAAGGCCAAGCCTGCCGGCGTGGGCACCACCGCGTGGGTGCTGCGCAGGAACAGGCGGCTGCCCACAGAGCTTTCCAGGCTGTCGATACGTCGGGCGACCGCCGAGGGCGTCAGGGGATGCCGGCGTGCTGCGGCGGAAAAACTGCCCGTCTCCAATACATCCAGAAACAGGCTCAGTTGGTCGGTGAGCGTATTGGGATTCATCACTGAGCGCTTATGCGAAATTGGCAAAGCCATTGTGCGTTGCTGTGCGTTTCCGCGCCAGGGCCGACTGCGTAGCATGCACAGACCGGAAGTGTGGAGTGATGGCGGTGTTGGATTTTGTGATGTATGGGCTACTGGGTGCGGCCCTCGGCACGTTGGGCGGCCTGTTCGGCATTGGTGGCGGGCTGATTGCGATTCCGGTGCTGGGCGTGTTGTTCGGCCTGGATCAGCAGATCGCCCAAGGTACGGCGTTGGTGATGGTAGTGCCCAATGTGATGCTGGCTCTGTGGCGTTACCATCAGCGCAATCGCATCGAATTACGCCATGCATTGCCCTTGGGCGTCATGGGCTTCAGCTTCGCCTGGCTCGGTTCGATCTGGGCGGTAGGCCTGGATGCCGGCGCCATGCGCGTGGGGTTTATCGCGTTCTTGCTGACGCTCTCGGCGTACAACCTGTTGCGCATGTTCACCCGCAATGCGCCGCCCACTGCACAGATGCGTTATTCCTGGCCGTGGCTGGGGGTGCTCGGTGCGGTCTCAGGCTCCATGGGCGGGTTGTTTGGGGTCGGTGGCGCGGTGGTTGCCACGCCGGTGCTGACCAGCCTGTTCGGCACCACTCAGGTGGTCGCGCAAGGTTTGTCGCTGGCCTTGGCGCTGCCCAGCACCGGCGTGACCCTGGTGACCTATGCCTGGCACCACCAAGTGGATTGGATGATCGGCATCCCCTTGGCAATCGGCGGCCTGCTCAGTATCAGTTGGGGCGTGAAGGTCGCCCATGCACTGCCGGAACGTGTGCTGCGTGGCCTGTTCTGCGCGTTCCTCGTGGTGTGCGCTGTGATGCTGACCTTTAAGGTTTGAAGCCTTCGAGGATGTACGCTGCCAGGCATTCGGTGATGGGCGAGGTCATCTGCGGGTTGCGCAGCAGGTGCAGATTCATCGAGGGCAATGGCGGGAGACCCTCGTCCTTGCCCAGTATGCGCAGGTCGTCGGTCACCAGGCTTTCCATACTGACCATGACCGCCAGGCCAGCATTGACCACCGCCTGGATCGCCGCCACGTTGGAGCTGTGGTAGGCCAGGCGATAATCCCGTCCGGCCGCATCCAGCGCGGAGCGCGCCCATTGCGTGTAGAGGCAATCCGCGCCAGACATCGCCAGCGGCAGGGCTTCGTGCTCGTCTACGCAGAAGCAGGGTGAAGCCGCCCATACCATGCGCTCCGTACGCAATAACTCGCCGATTTCGTTGCCAGGTTCGCGGCTGACCACAGTCAATGCGAGGTCACGTCGCTGCATCAGCACCGTTGACGATTCGCAGTGCATCTCGATTTGAATCAGCGGATACGCCTTGGAGAACTGCTTGAGAATGCCCGGCAGGAAGCGCATCACGTAATCGTCCGGTGTGCCGATGCGCACCAGCCCCACCATATGCGGTTCACGCAGGGTGTTGAACACTTCGCTGTGCAATTTCAGGATGCGCCGGGCATAGCCCAGCAGCACCTGGCCTTCGGGAGTCAGTCGCACCTGGCGACCGTCGCGTTCGAACAGCTTGCGCTGTAGGACGTCGTCCTCCAGGCGCTTCATCTGCATGCTCACCGCCGACTGCGTTCGGTTGACCAGCTCTCCAGCCCGCGTGAAACCGCCTTGGTCGGCGATGGCGACGAAGGTGCGCAGCACCTCGGTGTCGATACTTGGGAAACTGGACAATTGATCAATCTCCGAGATGTATTGCATAAGAAACATTCGTTGGATTGATCATAGTGCCTGGCACACACTTTCGTCATCCCCACAGGAGGGCGAAAAGATGAAAGGTCAAACCGGTTTTGTGTTGATGGCGAAGCGTCCGTTTTCCGGGCTGTTGCATGCCCTGGCGCGCTGGCAGACGCTGTATCACGAGCGTCAGATGCTGGCGAGCCTGAGTGACGACGCGCTCAAGGACATCGGGCTCAATCGTGCCGATGTGGAGCAGGAGCGGCACTTGCACTTTTGGCAGGACCCCCTGCGAAAGTGAGCCAGGATGCAGTAGGGTGGTGGGCGAGTTCCCATGGAGATTCCCATGCCCGTCGACCTGTCTTTCTCACTCAAGCAAGCTCGACGCATGGCGCTGGCTGCCCAGGGTTTTTCCGGGCGCCAGGCGCCAGCCCTGATCAAGGCAACACACCTCAACCGCTTGATCGAGCGTCTGGGTGTGTTGCAGATCGATTCGGTCAACGCGCTGGTGCGCTCCCATTACCTGCCGCTGTTTTCCCGTCTGGGCAATTACTCGCCATCGATACTCGAGCAGGCCGCCTGGAGCCAGGGGCGCCGTCGTTCGTTATTCGAATACTGGGGGCATGAAGCATCGTTGCTGCCTATGGCGCTGTACCCGCTGCTGCGCTGGCGCATGGAGCGGGCCAGGCAGGGGCAGGGTATCTATGCGCAGATGGCGCGTTTCGGGCGCGAGCAACAGGCCACTATCCAGCGCGTCCTGCGCACCGTCGAGCAACGAGGCGCGTTGGGGGCGGGCAGTTTGTCGACCCGCGAGGAGCGCGCTGGGCCCTGGTGGGACTGGAGTGAGGAAAAACACGCGCTGGAATGGCTGTTTGCCGCAGGCCTGGTCACGGTTGCGGGGCGGCGTGGTTTTGAGCGGCTCTATGATTTGCCGGAGCGGGTGATCCCCGGCGAAATGCTTCGCGCCTCGGTGGATGAGGCGCAAGCCCAGCGCAGCTTGTTGTTGCACAGCGCGACGGCGTTGGGAGTGGCCACTGAAAAGGACTTGCGCGACTACTTTCGCCTGGACCCTGCCGACAGTCGCAAGCGCCTGGCGGAGTTGGTTGAAGAAGGGCAGTTACTGACCTGCCGCGTACAAGGCTGGAAGGCTGCGGCGTATTGCCTGCCCGAGCCGAAAGTGCCGCGCAAGGTGGCGGCGAGTGCATTGCTGTCGCCCTTCGATTCGCTGATCTGGGAGCGCAGCCGTACCGAGCGATTGTTTGATTTCCGTTATCGACTGGAGATCTACACCCCGCAAGACAAGCGCGTATATGGCTACTACGTGCTGCCGTTTCTGCATCACGAGCGGATAGCGGCGCGCGTGGATCTGCGCGCTGAGCGCGCTAACGGTCAGTTGGCTGTGCATGCGGTGCACGAGCAAGAGCCGGGCTTGGATGAGCAGGGGATGTTGGCGCTGGCGCTTAATTTGCGCCAAATGGCCGACTGGCTCGGGCTGGAGCAGGTGCAGCTAAATTGCCAGAGACCGAGTGCCGACCGCTTGCGGCGAGCGATGCTTTATGGGGAGGGTGGTCTTTAGGGCCTCTTCGCGAGCAAGCCCGCTCCCACACTCGACCGCGTTCCAAAGGAAGTACGTGGGCAAATGTGGCAGCGGGCTTGCTCGCGATGGCGTCAGTGCAGGCGGCTCAAACCTCAGCGCTTGACCTGCTTCAATGTTTCAGCAATCAAAAACGCCAGCTCCAGCGACTGATCGGCATTCATCCGCGGGTCGCAGTGGGTGTGATAACGATCCGACAAACCATCTTCGGTGATCGGTCGTGCACCGCCGATGCATTCGGTGACGTTCTGCCCGGTCATTTCGATATGAATCCCGCCGGCATAACTGCCTTCGGCCTGGTGAACCTGGAAAAACTCCTTCACTTCACTGAGGATCTGCGCAAAGTCGCGGGTCTTGTAGCCGCTGCTGGCCTTGATGGTGTTGCCGTGCATCGGGTCGGAGCTCCACAGCACCTGCTTGCCTTCGCGCTGCACGGCGCGAATCAGGTCGGGCAGATGATCACCGACCTTGTTGGCGCCCATGCGGGCAATCAGGTTGAGGCGGCCGGGGTCGTTGTCCGGGTTGAGGATATCGATCAAGCGGATCAGGTCGTCCGGGTTCATGCTCGGGCCGACCTTGACCCCGATCGGGTTGTTCACCCCGCGCAGGAATTCGACATGGGCGCCGTCCAACTGACGGGTGCGGTCGCCGATCCACAGCATGTGGGCCGAACAATCGTAATAGTCGTTGGTCAGGCTGTCGCGGCGTACGAAGGCTTGTTCGTAGTTGAGCAGCAGGGCTTCGTGGGCGGTGAAGAAGCTGGTTTCGCGCAATTGCGGCGAGCTGTCCATGCCGCAGGCGCGCATGAAGGCCAGGGTTTCATCGATGCGGTCGGCCAACTGGCTGTATTTCTCGGCCAGGGCGGAGTTGGCGATGAAGTCCAGGTTCCACTTGTGTACCTGGTGCAGGTCGGCGAACCCGCCCTGGGCGAAGGCGCGCAGCAGGTTCAAGGTGGCCGTGGACTGGTGATAGGACTGCAACAGACGGTCGGGGTCCGGCACGCGGCTTTTTTCGTCGAAGCCGATCCCGTTGACGATATCGCCGCGGTACGCGGGCAGGGTGATGCCGTCGATGGTTTCATCGTTGGCCGAACGCGGCTTGGCGAACTGGCCGGCCATGCGCCCAACCTTCACCACCGGGCAGCCGGCGGCAAAGGTCATCACGATTGCCATCTGCAGCAGCACCTTGAAGGTGTCGCGGATTTTGGCGGCGGAAAATTCGGCAAAGCTCTCGGCGCAGTCGCCGCCTTGCAACAGGAAGGCGCGGCCCTGGGTCACTTCGGCGAACTGACGGCGCAGTTCACGGGCTTCCCCGGCAAATACCAGCGGCGGGTAGCTCGCCAGGTTTTGTTCCACTTGCAGCAAGTGGGCTGCATCCGGGTACTGGGGTTGTTGCTGGATCGGCATTGTGCGCCAGCTGTCGGGACTCCAGGGTTGGCTCATCATGAACTCGTTGGTTGGGTTGTCGGTAGAGCGGATGTTATCAGCAATTAGTGCGTGACCTGCTGCTGCCGCTTGGCCGACAATCGCGCCTTTGCCGAGCGGCAAACCCATTAGGAGTCGTGATGAGCGAGGAGCGTGTCGAGCACCTGTTGGCCGAAGTCCATGATGATTTCGGCATGATCCGCGTGCTCGAAGTGGCCGATTACCGATTTCTCGAGTTTGGTGATGCCATCGAGCAAAGCTGCGTATTCACCGCCGACCCGAGCTGGCTGGAGTACGACTATACCCGTGCCATGCTCATTGGCGCGTTGTGCCATGAACAGCCGGAGAGTGCGCTGTTTCTCGGCCTGGGCGCCGGTACGCTGACCCAGGCGTGCCTCAAGTTCCTGCCGCTGGAAGACGTTGAGGCCATTGAGCTGCGCCCGGATGTGCCGCGCCTGGCGATTGAATATCTGGGGTTGGACGATGACCCGCGGTTGTACATCCGCATTGGCGACGCCCTGCAATTGCTTGGCAGTGCCGAGTCGGCCGACCTGATTTTCGTCGACCTGTACACCGATGTCGGCCCGGGTGTCGGGCACCTGGCCTGGACGTTCCTGGAAGACTGCCAGAAGAAACTCAACCCTGGCGGTTGGCTGGTGATCAACCAATGGGCCACGGACGATGGCAAGCCACTGGGCGCGGCGTTGCTGCGTGGGTTGTACCACCGGCATTACTGGGAGCTGCCGGTAAAGGAGGGCAATGTGATTTTGCTGGTGCCTTCCGAGCTGGATCAGGAACTGGACCTGGATGCACTCTCGGCCCGTGCCGAAGCATTGGCGCCGCGCCTGGGTTATTCGTTGCAGTCGCTGATCAAGGTGATTCGGCCGGCGACTTAGTTGGCTGTGCCGGCGCCATCGGGGGCAAGCCCCCTCCCACACTTGGAACTCATTGCAAATGGGGGAGGGGGCTTGTTCCGATGGCGGGCCCAGCCAATTCAAATACCCTTGAACACCCCCGGACGCTTCTCGATCATCGCCCGGACTCCTTCCTTGGCATCTTCACTGTTGAGCAACTTCTCCACCATGGGTGGCAGCGCGGCGGCCGCGGCGGTCTCGCCCTCATTGCGCGCCATGCGTGCCGACATCAACGTGGCCTGCACGCCGAGCGGCGCCTGGCGCGCAATCCGGTTGGCGAGTTCGATGGCGCGTGGTAGCAGGTCTTCGCTGGCCATCACCTCCTGAACCAGCCCCAGGCGCAGGGCTTCGTGGGCGTCGAACTCGTCGCCGGTGAGCAGCCAGCGCATCGCATTGCCCCAGCCGGCGACTTGATGAAAGCGTAGTGTCGCGCCGCCAAATGGAAAGATCCCGCGTTGGACCTCCATCTGCGCAAAACGCGTGTTGCTGGCGCACAGATTGATATCCGCCGCGAGCATCAATTCGATCCCGAGGGTCAGGCAGTAGCCCTGCGCCGCGACGATCACCGGTTTGTTTACGCGGGGGCCGGCGAACACTCCCCAGGGATCGCAACCCCCCAGTGGCGGCTGCCAACCGCCGGCCATCACGGCGCTGACATTGGCCAGGTCCAGCCCGGCGGTGAAGTGGTCGCCATGGGCAAATACCACCGCTACCCGTGCGTCATCATTTCGATCAAATTCGCCATACGCCAGGCTCAGCGCATTGAGCAGATCGAGGTCAAAGGCATTGCGTTTGGCCACCCGGTCCAGGCCCAGTAGCAGGACATGGCCCTGGAGTGCACGGCTGACGCGGCTGCTGCTGGCTTGATTCATCGGGGGTGCCCTCGGGCGTAGGGAAGGGTTTCAGACCAAAGGGTCTCAATCGGCAGGTGAACCGTTTAAGTGTTTTGACCAACAGGGCCGGGCCTTTGAAAAATAGACCTTGCCGCTCTTCTCTGCAAAGGCTGTGATACAGCACGGTTTATCAGTGCTTTGCGATAAAAAAAGCTCCCTTTTTCAGCTATTTCCGGTATAGTGCGCGCCGGCCTTTAACCGGGCCGCGTTTAGGTAGCGCAATTCCCCGAAGTCAGCTTCGGCTGCACGTCCGCACAGCGGACTCTTCCTTGACGAATCTTTTTCATTCATTCGTTTTCGCAAATCCCCGCCGACAAAGCAGCCAGGGCGACTCTTGAGTCTCAACACGGCATGCGCAGCTTTGGAGCATGGGTCTTTGCGGATGCACTTAGAGGCAGACCCATGACCCAGGAAACCGGCGGCTTCGCCGCTTTTAATCTTAACCCGAATATTCTTGCAGCCGTCGCAGCGACCGGCTACGAAGAGCCTTCGGCGATTCAGCAGCAATCGATCCCGATCATCATGGCCGGCAAAGACATGATTGGCCAGGCGCAAACCGGTACCGGTAAAACCGCTGCCTTCGCCCTGCCTATCCTGCAATGCATCGATCCTGCCAAGCGCGAACCGCAAGCCCTGATCCTGGCGCCAACCCGTGAGTTGGCGCTGCAAGTAGCAACCGCCTTTGAAACCTACGCCAAGCAAATGCCGGGCGTAACCGTTGTGGCCGTTTACGGCGGCGCGCCCATGGGCCCACAACTCAAGGCAATCCGTAATGGCGCACAGATCGTTGTCGCCACTCCGGGCCGTCTGTGCGACCACCTGCGTCGTGACGAAAAAGTCCTGTCGACCGTGAACCACCTGGTTCTCGACGAAGCTGACGAAATGCTGAAGCTGGGCTTCATGGATGACCTGGAAGTCATCTTCAAGGCTCTGCCACCGACTCGTCAGACCGTACTGTTCTCGGCCACCCTGCCACAGTCGATCCGTGCCATTGCCGAACGCCACCTGCGCGATCCTGAGCACGTCAAGATCCAGACCAAGACTCAGACCGTTACCGCGATCGAACAGGCTCACCTGTTGGTTCACGCCGACCAGAAGACCTCGGCTGTATTGAGCCTGCTGGAAGTCGAAGACTTCGATGCCCTGATCATGTTCGTACGCACCAAGCAAGCGACCCTGGACCTGGCCAGTGCCCTGGAAGCCAAAGGCTACAAGGCCGCTGCGCTGAACGGTGACATCGCCCAGAACCAACGTGAGCGCGTCATCGACTCCCTCAAGGATGGTCGCCTGGACATCGTTGTCGCAACCGACGTGGCGGCTCGTGGTCTCGACGTTCCACGCATCACTCACGTGTTCAACGTTGACATGCCGTACGATCCGGAGTCCTACGTTCACCGTATCGGCCGTACCGGCCGTGCGGGTCGCGAAGGCCGTGCACTGCTGCTGGTGACTCCACGTGAGCGCCGCATGCTGCAAGTCATCGAGCGCGTAACCGGTCAGAAAGTTGCCGAAGTCCGCCTGCCGGATGCCCAGGCAGTTCTGGATGCTCGCATCAAGAAGCTGACCAACAGCCTGTCGCCGCTGGTGGCTGACGCTGAATCGACCCATGGCGACCTGCTGGACCGCCTGACCGCCGATATCGGTTGCACCCCGCGCGCCCTGGCTGCAGCCCTGCTGCGTAAAGCCACCAACGGTCAGGCCCTGACCCTGGCGGCCATCGAGAAAGAACGCCCACTGGTGCCGAACAGCGCCCCACGCGGTGATCGTCCAGAGCGTTCCGGTGACCGTCCAGACCGTGGTGATCGTGAGCGTCGTGCTCCGGTGCCATTGGCTGAAGGCCGTGCTCGTTGCCGTACCGCGCTGGGTGCGCGTGACGGTATCGCTGCCAAGAACCTGCTGGGCGCTATCCTCAACGAGGGTGGCCTGGCACGTGAAGCCATCGGTCGTATCCAGGTGCGTGACAGCTTCTCCCTGGTGGAGCTGCCGGAAGACGGCCTGGAAAAACTGCTGGCCAAGCTGAAAGACACACGCGTTGCCGGCAAGCAGCTCAAACTGCGTCGCTACCGCGAAGATTGATCCGCCCTTGGGTTGATTGATCGCACCTAAAAAATCCCCGACTGGTTCGGGGATTTTTTTTGCCCGGCGGTTAACCGAAGCGATAGATGTCCATGCCCAGTGCTCCCATAGTGAAGCCCTGGTGTGCCACGCTGAATGTCCCTCCGGCGCCGCGCGCAAAGTACAGCGGCAGCAGGTGTTCATCACTGGGATGGCTGCGTACCGCATTCGGTGCCTGGCGACGGTAATCATGCAAGGCCGCTTCATCGTCGGCGGCAAGCTTGTCCACCACCCAGTCACGGAAGTCCCGCGCCCATGGTTCGATGCTCTGCGGCCCCGCATGCCAGTCCAGTTCACCCAGGTTATGGGTGATGCTGCCGGAGCCGATCAGCAAGATGCCCTGTTCACGCAGCTCGGCGAGGGCATGTCCGACCCGGGTTTGCAGGGCAGGCCCCATGCGGCTGGGCAGGGACACCTGGACCACCGGGATATCCGCCGCCGGGTACATCAGCGACAAAGGCACCCATGTCCCGTGGTCAAAGGGGCGGCGCTCATCAATGCGCGCATCCAGACCATCGGCATGCAGCAGTTCGACGATCCGGCCAGCCAATTGCGGGTTGCCGGGCGCAGGATACTGCACGGCAAACAGCTCACGTGGGAAACCGCCGAAGTCATGCCAGGTTTGCGGGGCAGCGCTGCCGCTGACCAGCAACTGGTCGCTTTCCCAATGCGCCGACACCACTACAATCGCCTTCGGCCGTGGCAGTTCGGCGGCAAGGCGTTGGAGTGCCGGGCCGCTGGCGCCGGGTTGCAGGGCAAGCATGGGAGATCCATGAGAAATAAACAGGCTAGGGAGCATAAGTCGGGTCCTGAGCGTTAACATGGCCCATCTTCAATCAGATCATTGATCTAAATCTAATATAAGTTTTAACCCCTTTTGATCGAATTTTCAGGGTGATTCATGGAACCCAAATTTTGGCGGGAACGCTGGGCGCGCAATCAGATTGGCTTTCACCTGCCGCAAGTCAACCCTTATCTGCAACGACACTGGCCGCTATTGTCCGTCGCTGAAGGCTCCAAGGTGCTGGTGCCGCTGTGTGGCAAGAGCCTGGACTTGATGTGGCTGGCCAGCCAAGGGTTGCGGGTGTTGGGTGTGGAGCTGTCGGAGCAGGCGGTCGAAGCGTTTTTCAGCGAGCAGAACCTGACCCCGCGAATCAGCGAGCGGGGGGTGTTCAAGGTGTATCAGGCGGGTCTGATCGAAATCTGGTGTGGTGATTTTTTTGCCTTGGGCGCTGAGCCGTTGGCTGATTGCACTGCGCTCTATGACCGCGCCGCCTTGATCGCGTTGCCGCCGTTGATGCGTGTGCAGTACGCCGAGCATCTGAATACGCTGTTGCGGCCAGGTTGCCAGGGGCTGTTGATCACTCTGGATTACGAGCAGATGCAAAAAGCCGGGCCGCCGTTTGCGGTGACTGACGAGGAAGTGCACGAGCTATTGGGTGAGCGGTGGACGCTGGAGGTGTTGCAGGAGCAGGACATCCTGGGTGAAAGCTGGAAGTTTGTGCAGGATGGCGTCACTCGCCTTGAAGAGCGCGCTTATCGGTTAACCAGGGTATAAACCACGGTCAAAAAAAAGGGGCGATATAATCGCCCCTTTTGCGTTACCGGGAATCAGCCGCGACGGCGCAATGCGTCGATCCGCTCTTCCAACGGTGGGTGGCTCATGAACAGGCGAGCCATGCCCTGTTTGATGCCGCCGTTGATGCCGAATGCGGTCAGGCTGTCCGGCATGTGTACCGGCAAGCCCTGCTCGGAGCGCAGGTGTTGCAGCGCTGCGATCATTGCCCCGGTGCCGGCCAGGCGGGCACCGGCTTCGTCTGCACGGAATTCCCGTTTGCGCGAGAACCACATGGTGATTGCGCTGGCCAGGAAGCCCAGTACCAGTTCGGCAAAGATGGTCGCCACGTAATAGGCGATACCGCGGCCTTCTTCGTTCTTGAAGATCACCTTGTCGACAAAGTTGCCGATGATTCGCGCAAAGAACATGACGAAGGTGTTCACTACCCCTTGTACCAATGCCAGGGTGACCATGTCACCGTTGGCCACATGGCCGATCTCGTGGGCCAGCACCGCTTTCACTTCGTCGTATGAGAAGCGTTCCAGCATGCCCTGGCTCACCGCGACGAGCGCGTCGTTCTTGTTCCAGCCGGTGGCGAATGCGTTGGCCTCATAAGCCGGGAAAATGCCTACCTCGGGCATCTTGATACCGGCGTCACGGGACAGTTGCTCAACGGTCTGCAACAACCATTGCTCATGTCGGGTGCGTGGCTGGGTGATGACCTGGGTGCTGGTGCTCATCTTCGCCATCCACTTGGAGATGAACAGCGAGAACAGCGAGCCGGCGAAACCAAAGACCGCACAGAAAACCAGCAGCTGATTGAGGTTCAGGTCAACCCCGTTGGCCGCCATGAACCCGTTGAAGCCGAACAGGCTCAGGGTGATGCTGGCAATCAGCACGACCGCCAGGTTAGTGGCCAAAAACAGCAGGATGCGCATCATGGTTGTAGAGTTCTCCTCAGGCTTAATATGTCGCGTACTGCGGGGTATATAAGGTGCGGGATGGGGTGATTCAACCGAGCGACTATTTCAAACTGTGTCCTACAGCCTGAACGTAGAGCCTTGAAAGGATTTTCTGACCCACCAAGCTTGCCTTCATCACCCCACTTTTACCCTGCCGTCCCGTAATTATAGGGGGCTTGCCGATTAGTGGGGGCAACCACAGGGAGGACGGAGAAGCAGGGCAGAGAAGTGTTGCCAGATGCTCGCTGTACGACCGAATGAGGGCCGTACAGCGATAGATCCATTACTGGCGATAGGACTTGAGGAAGTTGCCGATGCGACCAATGGCCATGTCCAGGTCATCCACGCGCGGCAGGGTCACTACCCGGAAGTGATCCGGCCATGGCCAGTTGAACGCGGTGCCCTGGACCACCAGCAGCTTTTCCGACAGCAGCAGGTCGAGCACGAACTTCTCGTCGTTGAGGATCGGGCACACTTTCGGGTCGATCCTCGGGAAGGCATACAACGCTCCCATGGGTTTCACGCAACTGACGCCAGGAATCGCGTTGAGCAGCTCCCAGGTACGGTTGCGTTGCTCCAGCAGGCGGCCCTGGGGCAGCACGAGGTCATTGATGCTCTGATACCCGCCAAGGGCGGTCTGGATCGCGTGCTGGCTCGGCACGTTGGCACACAGGCGCATGTTGGCCAGCATGTCGATGCCTTCGATGTAGCTCTGGGCGTTGTGCTTGGGGCCCGAGATGGCGATCCAGCCAGAGCGGAAACCGGCGACGCGGTAGGACTTGGACAAACCGTTGAAGGTCAGGCACAACAGGTCCGGTGCCAGGGAGGCGGTGCACACGTGCACGGCGTCGTCGTAGAGGATCTTGTCGTAGATCTCGTCGGAAAACACCACCAGGTTGTGTTGGCGCGCCAGTTCAAGCATGCCCAGCAGCACTTCCCTGGAGTACACGGCACCGGTGGGGTTGTTCGGGTTGATGATCACCAGAGCCTTGGTGTTCGGGGTGATCTTGGCCTTGATGTCGGCCAGGTCCGGGAACCAGTCGGCGCCTTCGTCGCACAGATAGTGCACCGGGTGGCCACCGGCGAGGGTCACGGCGGCGGTCCACAGCGGATAATCCGGCGCCGGCACCAGGACTTCGTCGCCATTGTTGAGCAGGGCCTGCATGGACATCACGATCAGCTCGGACACCCCGTTGCCCAGGTAGATGTCTTCGATGCCGACACCTTCGACCTGCTTCTGCTGGTAGTACTGCATCACGGCTTTACGTGCGCTGAACAGACCCTTGGAGTCACTGTAGCCCTGGGCGGTCGGCAGGTTGCGGATCACATCCTGGAGAATTTCGTCCGGCGCTTCGAAACCAAAGGGCGCCGGGTTGCCGATGTTCAGCTTGAGGATGCGATGGCCTTCCTCTTCCAGGCGCTTGGCGTGCTTGAGCACCGGGCCGCGAATGTCGTAGCAGACGTTGGCGAGCTTGTTCGATTTGCTGACCTGCATGGCGATGTGATCCTGAAAATGAACGATCCAGACGGTGTGGACACTACCGTACTGTGAATCCGATAAATACGTTTGAATGCCGGTAGCGTGGGTGCCAGACTGGCGTTTTGAAGAGGCGCAATCATACGTGCCGCCTGATCCATGGAAAAGACACAGATCAGGGTTTTTCAGTTGCCGAGGTGTACCGATGGAAAAGTTGCAGAAAACCGTTGATGAGTGGAAGGCGATGCTCGATCCGGAGCAGTACAACGTGTGCCGTCTCAAGGGCACCGAGCGACCTTTCAGCGGCAAATACAATGGCACCAAGACCGACGGCGTGTACCACTGCGTCTGCTGCAATGAGCCGCTGTTCGACTCCACCACGAAATTTGATTCGGGATGCGGCTGGCCGAGTTTCTACGCGCCGATTGCCGACAGCGCGATGATCGAGATCCGCGATGTGAGCCACGGCATGATCCGTACCGAAGTCACCTGCGCCAAGTGTGATGCCCATCTGGGTCATGTGTTCCCGGACGGCCCACCGCCGACCGGCCTGCGTTACTGCATCAATTCGGTGTGCCTGGACCTGGTACCGCGTTAGACCGGCAACGACCTTCAATTGTGTGCGGGCTTGCTCGCGAATACGGCGTGTCAGTCAGTAGATATGTCAGCTGATAGACCGCTTTCGCGAGCAAGCCCGCTCCCACATTTGGCCTGAGTCGAGGCTGATAACGCGCCATCAATCCCGGTAATTAAATTGCACACAATTGAATTACCCACTATCTTTTTGCTTCTTCCCCTTATCCGAGGCACTGCCATGAGCGACAACTTGCTGAGTATTCCTTGCACCACCATCAAGGGTGAGCAAAAGACCTTGGCCGATTTCGCCGGCAAAGCCATCCTGGTGGTCAATACCGCCAGCAAATGCGGTTTCACGCCGCAGTACAAAGGGTTGGAGCAACTCTGGCAGCAGTACAAAGACCGGGGTCTGGTGGTGCTGGGTTTTCCCTGCAACCAGTTCGGCAAGCAGGAACCTGGCAATGAAGGGGCAATCTCCGAGTTTTGCGAGCTGAACTTCGGCGTCAGTTTCCCGCTGTTCAAGAAGATCGACGTCAATGGCAGCGATGCTCACCCTTTGTTTGTTCAGTTGAAAAAACAGGCACCGGGGCTGCTGGGTTCCAAGGGCATCAAGTGGAACTTCACCAAGTTCCTCGTCGGTCGCAACGGTCAGGTGGTCAAGCGTTTTGCCCCGACCACCAAGCCTGAGGACCTGACCCAAGAGATCGAAGCGCTGCTCAAATGACCGATCTGCCTGGCGTATCCCTCGCCCTGGACAACCAGTTGTGTTTCAAGCTCTACGCCGCCTCGCGCGCGGTCACCCGGGCCTATAAGCCGATGCTGGATCAGTTGGGCCTGACCTATCCGCAATACGTGGTGATGCTGGTGTTGTGGGAATGGCACGACGCTGCACCGGCGCAACCCACGGTCAAGGCGTTAGGGGAACGGCTGATGCTGGATTCGGGCACGTTGACGCCGTTGCTCAAGCGGCTTGAGCAGCTTGCACTGGTGAGGCGTCAGCGCAGCGCCAAGGATGAGCGCGAAGTGCACCTGAGCCTGAGCGAGGCCGGCGTGCAATTGCGCGACCGGACTCAGGGTTTGAAGACCCGGTTACTGTGCGACAGTGGCATCGACCTGAATCAGGCTGACGCCCTGCGCAATGGCCTGGACCAGTTGCTGGCGCAGGTCAAAGGGTTGTCGTCTTAGGCACCCAGAGGTCCAGCAACGCATTGAGTTCTTCACGGCGAAACGGCTTGGCCAGATAATCATTCATCCCCGCCGCCCGGCAACGCTCGCGTTCTTCAGACATCGCGTTGGCCGTCAACGCGACGATGGGCAGGTCCGGCCAACGCCCGCTGCGACGAATTTGCCGACTCGCCTCGTAGCCGTCCATCACCGGCATGTTGCAGTCCATCAGCACCATGTCGAAGCGCTGGTCTTCAAGCAGCTTGAGCGCTTCGCCACCATGGGCGGCGACGATGACCTTGCACCCCAATTTGTTGAGCATGCCCTTGGCTACCAGTTGATTGACCGGATTGTCCTCCACCAGCAGGATGTACGCGCGGTGGGCAAGGGGGGCGGCTTCTATCTGCACCGGGTCGAGGATCAACGGCGAGTCGCTGTGCAGGTTACGTTGCAATATCTGGTACAACGCGTTGCGGCTCAACGGGCGTGCCTGTTGCTGCAATGGCGCAAGGGCCGCCACTTCTTCACTGGGCATGAAGTTGCCATAGGCGGTCACTACCAGAATCGGTGCGCTGATCGCCGGGCGCAGGCGGAACAGGCACTCGGGGCAATCCGTGATCAGCAGGTCCGGCGTTTGCCCCCTCAAGTCATCGTCCTGGGAATAGCAGCGCGGTGTCAGCCCCCAATGGGGGAGCAGGGTGGTGAGCAGTTCCGTCAGGCCGCTGCCCGCGTTGGTGATGGCAATGACTTCGCCCGTCAGCGGGGCAACCTGGGCGGCCGGCAAATGCGTAGGCAACGGCAGGTCGGCGCAGAACTGGCTGCCAAACCCGACCTCCGAACTGATCGTCAGCCGGCCCTTCATCGCTTCGCACAAGTTGTAGGTCAGCGCCAGGCCCAGGCCAGTGCCGCCGAACTGACGGGTGATACCGGCACCGGCCTGAGTGAACGGCTGGAAGATCTTCGCCTGCGCTTCCTGGGCGATGCCGATGCCCGTGTCGCACACTTCGATGCTGACCCGGTCGGCTTGAGCGCGCAGGCGTACATCGACCCGGCCGAAGCGGGTGAACTTCAACGCGTTGGAGAGCAGGTTGCTGACGATTTGGCGTACGCGGGTCGGGTCGCCAATGACCTGGGCGGGGAACTGTGGGTCGATCAGGCACGTCAGTTCGACACTGGGAGCTGCGTTCTGCGACAGCAGGTTTGCGGTGTCCTCCACCAGTGAACCGAGGTCGAACGGGATGTGCTCAAGCTCCAGCTGACCGGCGTCGAACTTGGACAGGTCGAGGATATCGTTGAGCAATTCCACCAGCACTTTGCCCGAGTCATGGGCGATGGACAGTTGCTGGCGCTGTTCGGCGTTCAATGGGCTGTCCAGTGACAGTGCGATCATCCCCAGCAGGCCGTTCAGCGGCGTGCGGATTTCGTGGCTCATGTTGGCCAGGAATGCCGCCCGTGCCTGGGCCATGCCCAGGGCGGTCATTTTTGCCGCTTCCAGTTCATCATTGGATTGAATCAGGCGCTGGTTACTGGCTTTTAGCTCGAGGGTGCGCGCCGAGACAATATCTTCCAGTTGCCCGAGGTATTCAGTCAGCCGGTCTTCAGCGTGGCGGCGCTGCTGGATTTCGGTCTGCATGTTTTCGAACTGCTGGTTGGCGACGTTGACCAGCACGCCGATTTCGTCGTTTTCGTGCCCCGGCGGGCAGTCCAGATGGGTCTGCTTACTGGTGCTCAAGGCACGGATAATGCGCACCAGCGGCTGGGTCAACATGACGTAGAACAACGCCAGCAGTATTCCGGTCAGCAGCAGGCTGCGGGCAAATCCGTTGAGCAGGGTGATTTCGGCGCGATGCAGGAAACGGCTGCCGAAGGCGTAGGTGTCGACGTCCAGCCGCAGCACCCCAAGCGAATCATTGGGCATATGGCTGAGGAACAAGCGATCTTCAAACTGACGGTTGGCGCCGAACAGAAAATCACTGAGGGGCCGGTAGCTGCTTTCCTTGGGCGCACGCACCACGTCTGCCAGGACCACGCCATTGTTGTCGATCAATTGCGCATGAGTGATGGCAGGGGACTGCAGCAGGCCCAGGGTCAACTCCTGGGCGAGTTCGGCATCAATGTTGTAGGCAATACGTGACGCGGGGTTATGGCTGATTTCAATCAGCGAACGTATTTCACGGTTGATGGATGCGTCTTCGCTGGCATAATCAATACCGATTTGGATCAGACTGAGCAGGGTTCCCAAGACGAAACCGACCAGCACAGTCAATCTGGCTTGTTTATAAGACAAGCGGTGGGCGAACTTGATATCCATCGAGTGTTGAACCACTTCACGTTTCCCTTCGCCCGGCAAGCATAGCTGAACATCCACAGGCTCTGGCTTACCCGGCATAAATCGTTTTTTACGCAGCCTCGTGCGGTCTGCCGCAGGGTTGCCAATACGCCATCTTTTGCAGGAACTTTCCAGAGGAATAATCGTGGATTCTCGATTGAATGCCTTTCTAGAGCGGGCCGATGCGGTGCTCGCACGCCTGGAACCCTTGTTGCCCGCCCCACGCCAAGCTATTGACTGGAACCAGTGCCTGGCGGCCCGCTGGCAGCGCGAAGGCCGCAGCGGCTTCCTGTTGCCGCTGGACGTCAGCCTGGATATGCGCCTGTCCGATCTGATCGGCGTTGACCGGCAGCGTGAGCAACTGGCCCGCAACACCCAGCAATTTATCGAGGGCCTGCCCGCCAACCATGCGTTGCTCTGGGGTTCGCGTGGCACCGGCAAATCGTCCATGGTGCGCGCGCTGCTGGCCCAGCACGCCAAGGCGGGTTTGCGCCTGATCGAAATCGAGCGCGATCACTTGGCCGACCTGCCACGTGTCGTCGAGCAACTGCTCAAGCTGCCGCAACGCTTCATTCTGTTCTGCGATGACCTGTCGTTCGAAGCCGGTGAAAGTGATTACCGTGTGCTCAAAAGCGTACTTGACGGTTCGCTGGAGCAGGCACCGGACAATGTGTTGCTGTATGCCACGTCGAACCGTCGCCATCTGGTGCCGGAAAACCAGAGTGATAACGACAACTGGAAGCGCGTGGACGGTGAGTTGCACCCCAGCGAGGCCGTCGAGGACAAGATTGCCTTGTCTGACCGTTTTGGCTTGTGGCTATCGTTTTACCCCTTTACCCAGGAGCACTTTCTGGATGTGGTGGAGCACTGGATCGGCGAGCTGGCCAATAAAGCCGGTTTGCAGTGGCAACGCGATGAGGCCCTCGATATCCTCGCCGTGCGCTGGGCTACCGGTCGCGGCAACCGCAACGGCCGGTGTGCCTATCAATTCGCCCGTTATTGGGTGGGTCTCAAATTGCTGGAACGTCAACCATGATCGATTTACAACAGGCCGGTACCGGCCTTGATGGCTACGCCATGCTTTGCGCGCAGCTGGAGTCGCTGTTGGCGGATGAGCGTGATTTCATCGCCAACAGTGCGCAGTTTTCCGCGTTCCTGTTCAACCAGCTGGATGATCTAAACTGGGCAGGTTTCTACCTCAACCGTAACGAAGAGCTGGTGCTCGGACCATTTCAGGGGCAGATCGCCTGTGTGCGGATTCCGTTCGGTCGTGGCGTGTGTGGTGCGGCTGCGGCTTCGCGGCAAACCCAGCGGGTGGAGGATGTGCACGCGTTCCCTGGGCACATTGCGTGCGATAGCGCTTCCAACAGCGAGTTGGTGGTGCCGTTGATCAAGAACAACCGGTTGATTGGTGTCCTCGACCTCGACAGCCCCTCGCTGGCGCGCTTTACGCCCGAGGACCAGGTCGGGATTGAACAGCTGGCGGCGATTTTCCTACGTTTGACGGATTGCTGAACAAAGATGCCAGGGTAAGGCTTTGTGTAGGAGCGAGCTTGCTCGCGAAAAACTCACAGGCGCCGCGTTGATCCAGGAAAAACGCGTTATCGTTGACGTTTTTTCGCGAGCAAGCTCGCTCCTACAGCTTGACTGACCCCTGCCTCTTATTGGCGATCCAGGTCATGCAGTTGCGTTTGCAGCATTCTTTCCAATTCCAGCATCAGCTTTTCCAGGGCTTTGATGCCGGCGTCGATCACGGGACGATCTTCGCTGCGAGAGCAGGCTTGTTCCAGTGTTTCGCATTGCCCCGCCAATGAGTGGGCTTGGACGATGCGGGCGGCTCCTTTGATTTTGTGGGCTTGCTCGATGATGTCCTGGTGCGGGGCTTGTCGAGCCAGCATGCCCATGAGTTCCTGGCGGTCGTGCCGGCTGCTATTTAGCAGTTCCTCCAGCAAGCGCCGACTCAATTGCGTATCGCCGCCGGTCAGGGCCTCCAGGCACGCCAGGTCCAGGCACGGGCTCGCCGGTTGTGGGGCGATGTGTGCCAGTTGTCGCTCCAACACCGTGAGGCTGATGGGTTTGAACAGGCAGTCGTTCATACCGGCCTGCACGCACCGTTGCCGTTCCTCGGGTTGTGCATTGGCGGTAAAGCCCAATACCACGCAGGGCGGCCGTTGTTCGCGTTGCTCGTATTCACGGATCGAGCGGCTCAACTCGTAGCCGTTCATGATGGGCATGTTGCAGTCGGCGATCACCAGGTCGAAATGTTCCTGGCGCCACGCCTGGAAACCGGCCGCACCGTGCTCGGCCGCGGTGAACTGGTGGCCCAGGTAGCCCAGCTGCTGACACATCAGCAAGCGATTGGCCGGATGGTCGTCCACCACCAGCACATTGAGCACCGGGGTCGGGGCGGCCGCGACCGGTATCAGTTCACCGACCTGGTTCTGCGTGTGCAGGCGAGGCATCTTCAGGTTGACGTGCACCTGGGTGCCGACCATGGGCACGCTGCTCAGGCTTAGCTGGCCGCCCATCATCGCGCACAAGCTACGACAGATCACCAGCCCCAGCCCTGCGCCGCTCCTGGCCAGGTGTCCGGAGTTGTCCGCTTGGGCGAAGGGTTCGAACAAACGCAACTGGTCGTCCCTGCTGATCCCGATGCCGGTGTCTTCCACCACCAGTTTGAGCTCGATTTGTTCCAGTGCTTGAGTCGGCAACACCTCAACTTTGATCTTCACCTGCCCACGCTCGGTAAACTTGATCGCATTGCTCACCAGGTTGGACAGCACTTGCTTGAAGCGCAGTGGGTCAATCTGGACCTCGATGTCGTTCAGGTCGGGTTTGAACTCCAGCAACAGGCTGAGGGTTTTCTGGCGTGCAAGCCCATCGAATACGCGTACGACGGACTCGATCACTTCCCGCAGGTTGACACGTTCCGGGGCGAGGCTCAGACGCCCGGACTCAATGCGTGCGATGTCCAGAATATCGCCGATCAGTTCCAGCAGGTCCTTGGCCGAGTTGTAGGCCACTTCAATGGCCGGTCGATCAAGATGCCCTTGATCGGCGCGCTTGAGTGTCAGTTCGAGCATACCGATCACGGCATTCATCGGTGTACGGATCTCATGGCTCATGGTGGCAAGGAACGTGCTTTTGGCACGGTTGGCTTCATCGGCGCGCTCCTTGGCAGCGCGCAACTCATCAAGCAGTTGGCGCCTTTCACTGATGTCGATCCAGCCACCGATGATGCCTTGGACTTCGCCGGTGGAATCGCGGTACGGCAGGATCCAGTGGTAGATGGTCAGTTTCTTGTCGTGGATGTGCAGGGTGCGGTCCAGGATCAGCGGGTTACCTTCGGCCACGACGCGTTGATAATCGGCGTGATACTGCGCCGCCTCCGACTCAAGGGCCATGCTCATCTGGACCGCGCTTTTGCCGATGACGTCTTCGCGTTTGACGTCGAACACCTGCAGGTAACTGTCGTTGCAGGTCTGCAACAAACCGTTGCGATCACGTACGTAGATCGGGTGTGGGGTTTCATTGACCAGCGCACGCATGAACTCGAACTGGTCGTTGAGGGCGCGCTCGGCCATTTGCCGATGCTTGATCTGGCGACGCATGTAGGCGTTCCAGGTCAAGGAGATCAACAGCAGCAGCCCGGTGCCGATAACGATCCGGGCAATCAATTGATGGTAGTTGCGCCAATAGCTGTCGGACGCGGCGGTATAGCCACGCCAGCGGCTGTTGATCACGCCCATTTCATCCGGGGCGATACTGAGCAGTGCCTTGTCGAGGATCGAACTCAGTTCGGTCGCATGGCGTGATGTGGCCAGGGCAAACGTGGCGGGGACCGTCCCGATAGTGCTGCTGATCTGCAGTTTGTCCTGGAAGACCTGCGAGGAGAGGAAGTAGTTGGCGATGACCAGCGAGTTCACGGCGCCGTCCACATGGCCTTGTGCAAGCAGTTCCGAAGCCTTGAACGTGTCGCTGGTCTCCACCAGGTGAATCTGTGGGAAGTCCTTGCCCAAGGTACCGGCCAGTGGGTTGCCCTGGGTGATGGCCAGGCGTTTTCCGGCCATCTGCTCCAGGCTCAGCGGAGCACCGGGCTCCTTGCGTGTCAGCAGTACGTAGGAGTTTTCCAGGTAGGGCCGACTGAAGTTGAGCTGCGCTTCCCTTTCGTTGCTCGGAACGATGGCGCCGATCATATCCACTTTGCCGGTGGCGACCTGCTCGATCATGTCGTTGACGTCGCGGCCGTTCTGGATCACGAAACGCAGGCCGGTGCGCAGGCGAATCAACTCCAGGAGGTCGGCAGTGATGCCGCGGAAGTTGCCGTCTGCATCGAAGAACGTGAGCGGTGCAAAGGTTTCGTTCACGATGACCTTTACCACGGGGTGCTGTTTCAGCCAGCGCTCTTCACGTTGGGTCAGTTGCAGTTTTTTGTCGGTCAGCAGGATGTCGCTACCGGCACTCCAGCGCTTGGCTATGTTGTCCCGTTCGTTGGTAGGCACGGCGGCCAGTACCGAGTCGATAATGCTCAACAGGATGTGTTGGTCCTGGCGCAGTGCAAAGCTGAAACCAAAGGCCTCATGTTTGCCGAAGTTAGCCATGTGGATATTTTTCAGATAGCCCTTGTTGATCATGTAATGGGTGGAAATGGTGTCGCCCAGAAACACATCCGCTTGGTCGAAGGCCACCGCATTCAAGGCATTTTGATAAGAGGGATAGGCGCGAATGATCGCGTTGGGGTACAGCTTTTCCACTTCACTCAGGGGCAGGTAATGATAGACAAGGCTCAGGCGAAGCCCCGCCAAGCCATCGTTGAGGCTGCGGGTTTCACCCTCACGGGTGACCAGCACCGGCTGGTCCACGGCGTAGGGTGCGGACAGGATCAGCTTTGGGTTCGCGGCTTCAAAGCCGTTGGAGGAGCCCAGTAGATCAATGTCACCCGCCTCCAGGGCTTGAATGGATGCCTTGCGGGAAGGGTAGCGCACGACCCTGACCGGCAAGGCGAGTGCCTTGGCCAGCAGCCCCGCATAATCGGCGGTGAGGCCTTCATAGTCATGGCCGCTGGAAGTGAGGTCGAAGGGCGGGTAGTCGGGTGCGGAAGTGCCCAGTACCAGCTCGCGTTTGTTCTGTAGCCACTGGCGTTGTGCTCTGTCCAATTGAATGTCCAGTTGAACGCTTCCTGCACGACTTAATAAGGTGAAATGTTCCGGGTCGGGTTGATATTGTGCGAGCGCAACGGTGCTGAAGCACAAGCCGGCACATAATACAATCAGATAGTCCTTTATACGGCTGGGCATCCGCTTTCTCACACTAGCGCGTTTCGTTTTGCCATCTCGATGAGTTCTACCAAGGATTTGGCTTTGAGCTTCTGCATGAGCCGCTTTTTATAAGTGCTGACGGTTTTATTGCTCAGGAACATGCCTTTGGCTATTTCTTTATTAGTGCGTCCTTGTGCAAAAAGTTGTAATACCATCAACTCCCGGTCGTTGACGGTTTTGAATAATTCCAACTCCTCCACCTCAACGCCTTCGCTGCCGTTGCCATTCAGTGCCTGGCTGGGGAAATAGTTGTAACCGGAGAGTACTGCACGGATCGCGCTCAGCAGCTCGCTGAGGTCACCTTCCTTGCATACATAGCCTTCAGCGCCCGAACGCATGCAGCGTGTTGCAAACAAGGTCGGGCACTGGGCCGTGAGCACCAGGGTTTTCATCGAAGTATTCATGGCGTTGAATCGGCAGAGTACTTCGAGGCCATCAAGTTTGGGGATGCTGATATCGAGAATAACCAGATCCGGGAGGCATTCACGGACCATTTGGATGGCATCGCAGCCATTGTCTGTTTCGCCAACGACTTTGTAACCTTCATGTTCAAGTAACATTCTAATGGCCAATCGTATAACCGGATGGTCGTCGATAATAAAAACTGTATTCATGGTCACGCTCCGCGCCGATGCAAATAAAGCGGGCACATTAGCTCAGAAGATGAGTGAGGAGGATCGACGCCGACGGCCTAGACATAAAACAAGAAAAGTCCTACATAAAAAAAGGCATATGCCTACCAGCTACAGGGTAGTTGTGAAATGAAACGGACAGAGTTTTGGGCGCGAAAGCGGTGACGGGAAGTGGCTGGGAATTTACGATGCGCTTAGAGTCGCTTTTCACCAGTCGAGATGTTTAATGTCCTACATTTATCGATTGGATGTTATTAGCTTTTCAAGTTCTTCTTTATTTAACGGCTTGGGTAAATATCCCCACAGTGGCAGGCTTCGCTGCGCAGCTTGTAGAGCGAGGTTGATCAATTCGGTGGCAGGTAACCCGCTGAGCAGAATCGCAGCACTGATAAAACGGCCGCGGCTGGCTATTTCTATCAATTCGAGGCCGGGTAAGTCAGGCAGGCATTGGTCACACAGCATCAGGTCGAAAGGTCGTTCGGACTGGGTCATTGTGCGGATGGCCTGTTCGGCGTTTTCTACGGGTGTGAGTTGATCGAAACCGAAGCTTCTGAGCAGGCATTGGGTGGCCAGGAGTTGAAAGGGATGATCTTCCACCACAAGAATACGAAGAGAGTGTCTGGGCATAGAGAGCACACAGTGGGTCAAGCGTCGGTGGAATGTAGGAATTGTTTGCGACGCCCGCGAGGAGCGTGCGTGATTATTCTTCGGGTGCCTGTACGAATTCGATCAGGCCGCTCTGTTCCCTTTGTAGGTTAATTCTGTTCAGGGAACAGGCTGCGGGATCCGAGGGTTATTGGGGGCTGGAGCGGCCGGTCATCTCTCGCGCCATTTCGGTAGCGTAGCTGTCAGTCATGCCGGCGATAAAGTCGATCATGCGCAGGAACGAGGCATGCAACGGCCAGGCGGGGTCCGGTGCGCTATTGCCCAGCAAGTCGAGAATGCGTCGGTTCTTGAACGACGGCGTACGCCCGCCATGTTGTTCCAGGGCGGCACCGCAAAACGCATTCAACAGGATTTCCAGGGTGGTGTAGGCGCCGATTTCATGCAGGGTCTTGCGCTTGTCCTGGAAAATTTTCTTGCGCGCCATGTCTTTGGCATCCAGTACACAACGCTTGGCAGGCCCATGCATATGCTCCACCAGGTCGCCGGGCAGGGTGCCGGCCAGCAAGGCGTCCTGCTGTTCGACAAATGCCTGTGCCGCCGCGTTGGTCAGGTGCTCGATCGCCTTGCCGCGCAAGATGGCCAATTTGCGCCGGCGCGAGTCCAGCGGGCCCAATTGGCGATACGTCTGCGGCAGGTCATCGCCGACCAGGTTGAGCAGCAGCGATTCGACCTCGGCGTATTCCAGCAGCTCCATCTCCAGCCCGTCTTCCAGGTCGATCAGCGCGTAGCAGATGTCGTCCGCGGCTTCCATCAGGTAAACCAACGGATGACGCGCCCAGCGTTGTTCTTCCAGTTGGGGCAGCCCGAGTTTGTGGGCGATCTGCTCCAGAATTGGCAGTTCGCTCTGGTAACAGCCGAACTTGTGTTTCTTGTAGCCCAGGGAGTCGGCGTGACGCGCGGTCCAGGGATATTTCAGGTAGGTGCCCAAGGTGGCGTATGTCAGCCGCGTGCCACCGTCGAACTGGTGGTACTCCAGTTGGGTCAGCACTCGAAAACCCTGGGCATTGCCTTCGAAATTGAGGAAGTCATTACGTTCGGCAGGGCTCATGCCATCCAGCCAGCCACGGCCCGCAGCCTGCTGAAACCAATGGCGAATGGCATCTTCACCGGAATGCCCGAAGGGCGGGTTACCGATGTCATGGGCCAGGCAAGCCGATTGCACCACCATGCCCAGGTCGCTCGGGTCGCACCAGTCGGGCAGGGCGCTGCGCAGGGTCTCGCCGACGCGCATGCCGAGGGAGCGGCCAACGCAACTGACTTCCAGGGAATGCGTCAGGCGCGTATGGATATGGTCGTTGCTCGACACCGGATGCACTTGGGTCTTGCGGCCCAGGCGCCGGAAAGCACCCGAGAAGATAATGCGGTCGTGATCTTTGTGAAATGGGCTACGGCCCAGTTCTTCCGGGCTGTGCAGGGGTTTTCCGAGGCGTTCGCGAGTCAGCAGGGTAGGCCAATCCAAGGCGGGTACTCTCCGTTGGTGAAGGATGCGCCCAGCTTCCCGGTTCGGCGTGGCCTGGGCAAGCGAAAATCTACCGGCAGATGCGCGGGCGAAAAAAGGCCCGGCCCTGTTCTGATAAGGGCCAGGCCGGTTCTGTCGAGGCAACAGGCAGCGTATGGGTTCAGCCTTTGCGCGCGCCTTGCATGGCCAGCTTGATCAGTGGGATCAAGCCGGCGCCCAAGCGCACCAGGCGCGTCACACTGCTGATACTGCCGCCCTTGGCACCTTTGCCGGTAAAAAAGCCCAGCAACGTCACTGCCGCAACGCCCCATAGCGGCGCATGCTTGATGCCCAGACTGTCTTGCCAGTTATGGCGCATGTCGCGCATTTTGTGCAGGGGCGCCATGAGTTGTTGCGACTCGTGGCGGATCTCCTGGCGGTGCATTTCCATGCGCAGGCGAATCAACGCCTTGCGCATTTCCCGGCGTGAGGTGGATGGCGGGATTTCAGTCAGGCTCATGGCAGCAGGCGCTCCCGGTCATTGGCCAGCTCTTCCAGGGTCGCGTGGAAGGGCGTGGACTCGTCGAATATCGCCGCTTTCAAGCGCAACCCGCAGAATGCCGCGGCCAGGATGTAAAACCCGCAGAGGCTGATGATCCCGGTGATACGGTAGGTGTCCCATACCAGAATCATCACCAGTGCCGACAACCCCACCAATAACAGCAAGGCAAACACCAGCGAGAGCCCGGCAAACAGCAATAGGCTGACGGTGCGCGACTTCTGTTCCTGCAGTTCGATGCCAAACAGCTCGACGTGGCTGTGCAGCAAGCCCAGAACGGCCGCGCCCAGGCGTCGAGAGGTTGAGCTTGCGCCCTTGGACGACTCGGTTTCGCCGATAGACATGATTAGCGCCTTGTGGCCAGCAGGCCGATCAGAAAGCCCACGCCAGCGGCGATGCCGACCGACTGCCAAGGGTTGGCCTGTACGTAATCCTCGGTGGCGGCAACCGCTGCCTGGCCACGCTCACGCAGGGAGTCTTCGGTCAGTTGCAGGGTTTCGCGAGCCTTGAGCAGGCTCTCATGGATCTTGGTACGCAGCTCGTCGGCCTGGTCACCGGCCAGTACGGCGGTGTCGTCCAGCAACTTTTCGGTGTCACTGACCAGGGTTTGAAAATCCGCCATCAGTATTTCTTGAGCAGTCTTTGCAGTGCGTCTGGCCATGGGTATCTCCGTGATTGGCTGATCGGTGTGTGTGGTTTCGAGTCACCGCGTTCGGTGAAGGTTCAGTGCAATTGTCTGGTACAGCTTTTGCTTTGCCTTGGTGCGCAGGCCCAACGGGCTGCGCTGAATCCGGGCGGTCGGGCCTAAAGCCTTGAAAAACCTTACCCTAAATAATTGAAACTCGCGGAAAAACCCTGTCGGTTACGGCCTGTTGTGTTGATCGCTGCGCTAAAGCGGTTCACACCCCCAATAGAGGGGTGGGGCCGTCGGTGCCAATTTAGTGCGCGAAACGCTGGCTTGAACCGGTTTGGTGCTTTTTTGCCTTTGATGCAGGCCTGCCAACGTCCATGGAAAATGTGCAAAGCGCAGTAGACACCTTAGTCCACAGCTCCAACACCCTGTTTATCCTGATCGGTGCGGTCATGGTCCTGGCCATGCACGCCGGCTTCGCGTTCCTTGAAGTCGGGACGGTGCGCCAGAAAAACCAGGTCAATGCCCTGTCGAAGATCCTCAGCGACTTCGCCATCTCCACCCTGGCCTATTTCTTTATAGGCTATTGGATCTCCTACGGCGTGAGCTTCCTGCAACCGGCAGCGGTGATCAGCGCCGATCACGGCTACGGCCTGGTGAAGTTCTTCTTTCTGCTGACGTTTGCCGCAGCGATCCCGGCGATCATTTCCGGCGGTATTGCCGAGCGGGCGAAGTTCGCACCTCAGCTGTGTGCCACCGCCTTGATCGTGGCGTTTATCTATCCGTTTTTCGAAGGCATGGTGTGGAACGGCAATTTCGGCGTGCAGGCCTGGCTGCTGGCAACCTTTGGGGCCAGCTTCCATGATTTCGCCGGGTCCGTGGTGGTACACGCCATGGGAGGGTGGTTGGCGCTGGCGGCAGTTTTGCTGCTGGGGCCACGTAATGGGCGATACAGGGAGGGAAGGCTGGTCGCCTTTGCGCCGTCGAGCATTCCGTTTCTGGCGTTGGGCTCGTGGATTCTGATTGTCGGCTGGTTCGGCTTCAACGTGATGAGTGCGCAAACCCTCAACGGCGTCAGCGGCCTTGTCGCCGTCAACTCGCTGATGGCAATGGTCGGTGGCACGGTCGCGGCCCTGATCATTGGTCGCAATGACCCAGGCTTCCTGCATAACGGCCCGCTGGCTGGGCTGGTGGCGGTGTGCGCGGGTTCCGACCTGATGCACCCGGTGGGCGCACTGATCACCGGTGCGGTCGCCGGCGGGTTGTTTGTGTGGTTTTTCATTGCGGCCCAGGATCGCTGGAAGATCGACGACGTGCTGGGCGTGTGGCCGCTGCATGGCCTGTGCGGCGTCTGGGGCGGTATCGCCTGCGGCATCTTCGGCCAGACGGCCCTCGGCGGCCTGGGCGGTGTCAGCCTGATCAGCCAGTTGATCGGTACGGCCCTGGGTGTCGCGGTGGCGTTGGTCGGCGGCCTGTTGGTGTATGGCCTGATCAAGCGCGTGCATGGGCTGCGGCTGAGCCAGGAAGAGGAGTATTACGGCGCCGACCTGTCGATCCACAAAATCGGCGCGGTCAGTCAGGACTGATCGGCGGTTCTGCCTGCGGGTAGAAGCCGTGCAGCAGGCGATAACGGTTATGTCGCACTTCATCCACCCGCGCCTGCACCTGTTGTTCCGGCAGGCCCAACAGGATCAAGGCGTGGGAGGCGAGCATCAGGCTGGACTCCAGCAGTTCGGGCACCACTTCGCTGGCGCCCGCAGCTTTCAGTTCGGCCAGTTGGCTGTCATCGCGGGTACGCACCAGGATCGGCACTTCAGGGTTGATCCGCCGAGCTTCCTTGAGCACCACCAGTGCGACGTCCGTGTCGTCCACTGCGATCACCACCAATCGCGCCCGTTCCAACCCAACCGCACTCAGCAAGGCGCCACGGCGACAGTCACCGTAGTGCACGCTGCTGTCTTCAGTGGCGGCTTCCTGCACCCGTTCCGGGTCGTCATCCAGTGCGATAAACGCCTGCTGTTCGCGGCGCAGAAAACGACCGATGGATTGCCCGACCCGGCCATATCCGCAAATCACCGCATGGCCGCGTAACTGGGCGTTGAGCGCAGTGATTTGCTCCAATTGCACTTGCAGGTTGGGCTTGCGGTGCAGGCGCTGGGCGATCGACGGCGCGGCGCGCAGCAGCAGTGGGGTGAACAGCATCGAGCAGAACGTGGCAGCGAGGAGCAGGCCATTGAACTCATCGGGAATCAGCCGGCTTTGTTGCATCTGCGCCATCAGCGCAAAACAGAATTCGCCACCCTGGGCTAGGGCCAGTCCGCTGCGCCAGGCGGTTTCAGTGTCGCTGCCACGCCACTTGACCAGCCCCGCCACCACACAACCTTTGACCAGCATCAGGGTGAGGGTCAGGCCAAGTATCAGCAGGCTATGGCTGACGAATAGTTGCAGGTCGATGAGCATGCCGATGCTGACGAAAAACAAGCCCAGCAAAATGTCGCGAAACGGGCGGATATCCGCTTCGATCTGATGCCGGTAATGGCTTTCCCCCAGCAGCATGCCGGCCAGGAATGCACCGAGGGCCGGCGAGAGTCCGAGCAGGTGCGTCAGCCAGGCGGTCAACAGGACGATCACCAGCGCCAGCAACACAAACAGCTCCGCCGAATGGGACGCAGCGACTTCATGGAACAACCGCGGTAATAGCCAGCGACTGGCCCCTAGCAGGCCGATGAACAGCACCACGGTTTTGCCCAGTGTCAGTGGCAGCGCCCAGTACCACGCTTGGTTGCTGCCGCCGGCAAACACCGGCACCAGCGTCAGCAGCAACACGGCGACCACATCCTGAAACAGCAGCACGCCAATCGCATTCTGGCCATGGCTGCTGAAGATTTCCCCAAGGCTGCCCAACTCCTTGCTGACGATAGCGGTGGAAGACAACGCCAGTCCAGCTCCCAATAGCAGCGCCACACCGGGCGACAGGCCCAAGCCCATCAACAAACCACCCAGCAGCACGCCGCACCCCAGCACCTGCAGGCTGCCCAGGCCAAACACCACTCGCCGCAGGGCGAGCATTTTGCTCAGGGAAAACTCCAGGCCCAGGGAGAACAAGAGGAATACCACGCCAAGCTCGGCGAGGTCCGGCAGTTCTTCGCTGTCATTCACCCAATCCAGCGCAGTGGGGCCTACGGCCAGGCCGACGCACAGATAGCCCAGTACGGGAGGCAATTGCAGGCGGCGAAATAGCGCAATCACCACCAGGGATGAGGCCAGAATGATCAACAGGTTGGCAAACACGGACAGCTTCCTTGCAGGTTGGGCGGGCAAAAAGCCGCGAGAATCGCTGAATCAGTTATACGCCATGCTGATCTGGGTCAGGTTTTTTGTGGTGGTGGGCTTCATGCAGTCACCGGGCTTAGAATAGGTGACTGTTTTCTGACCGGGTCCATTCATCATGCCTCCTGAATGCCAGTTGTTCGGCACCCTGGGTTGCCATCTTTGTGAAGTTGCCGAAGCCGAAATCATGCCGCTCGTCGAACGTGGCTTGCTGGTGGAACTGGTCGATATCACCGACCCCGACGACCTGACCGAAGCCTACGGCCTGCGGATTCCGGTGCTTCGCCGGGTAGACACCGGGGCTGAGCTGGATTGGCCGTTCGATACGGAACAGGTCGTGACGTTCTTGCTCTAGCTTTATGCGATGGCAGGTTTCCAAATATTAAGTTACTGTATGTTTGTACAGCGATTGAATAGAGGGAACGCCCGTGGTGAATGTTGAACAATTGAAAAGCAGCGTCAATCGCATGTCCGTCGATGTCGTGCGTGATGCGGTGAACGAGCTGCGCCTCGACGGCCTGGTCACGGAAGGCAAGACGCCGTTTAACAAAGTGCATTTCAACACCTGCTTTGCCGAGATCGAGGCGTTGTTCCAGCGCGCCGGTTATCACAAGCAGCTGGATGTGGTGGGTTACCAGGGGTTGTTGTACGCGCTGTACGATCCCGGCCGTTGGGATGCGGTCGACGTGCTGCGCTGGCTCAAGGAGTTCACCGAGGCCGCGAGTGCTTCGCCCATCCTGCGAACCCAATTGGCCAAAGCTTGAGATCGACCCTAGGCCCAATCCCGCTCCTTGCGGGATAATACCGCTGTGTTTTTCCAGGTTTCGAGCCTCTTCATGTCCACTTCCGGTTTTTCCGCGTCCCAGCATCAAGCCAGCACTCTGTATCTGCCTCCGGGGCCTTGGGCGACGGTGCTCGATTGCCTGTGCGAACACTTCCCGGCCATCAGTCGCGAGCATTGGCTGGACCGTATTGCGCGGGGCCGAGTGCTGGATCTCAATGGCCAGCCGATCAGCCAGGGCCTGGCTTACAAGGAGGGCCTGTGCATCTACTACTTCCGGGAAGTGCCCAATGAGAAGGTCATCGCGGTGCAGGAAACCATCCTGTATGCCGACGAGCACCTGGTGGTGGCTGACAAACCGCATTTCCTGCCGGTGACGCCAGCCGGCGAATACGTCGAGCAGACCCTGCTGCGGCGCCTGATCCGCCGCCTGGACAACCCCTCGCTGGTGCCCCTGCATCGTATCGACCGCCACACGGCGGGGCTGGTGTTGTTCTCGGCCAACCCACAAAGCCGTTCGGCCTATCAACAACTGTTTCCCACGCGGCGTATCGACAAATTCTACGAAGCCATCGCGCCGGCATTGCCCAACCTGACTTTCCCTCTGGTGCATAAAAGCCGCCTGGTAGATGGCGAACCGTTCTTTCGCATGCAGGAGGGGCCCGGTGCCAGCAACACTGAAACGGCGGTTGAGGTCCGGGAACAGCACGGCGATTTGTGGCGATATGGCCTGTTTCCTGTGACCGGCAAGAAGCACCAGTTGCGCGTGCACATGACCGCGCTCGGTGCGAGTATCTGCAACGATCCGTTCTACCCGGATGTGATCAAGGACGCCGTGGATGACTACGCCAACCCGCTCAAACTGCTGGCCCAGGGCGTGCGTTTTATTGACCCGATCACCGGCCTGGAGCGCAGTTTCCGCAGCCGGATCACCCTCGACTGGTGACCCCCGGAAACGACAAGGCCCGCACGAGGCGGGCCTTGGGCGGCAAGCGTTAAGACTTACAGGTCTTTAACGGTGCGAACCTGATCTTTGTTGATACGGGTTTCCTTGCCATCAAGCTGTTTGAACTCGTAGAAGCCCGATGCCTTGTCGTAAGTCGGGGTGTCGACGGCCTGGATTTCGCGACCGTCATTCAGGGTGATCACTGTTGGCGAGGCGCAACCGGCGAGGGTAGCCAGGCCCAGTGCAAGCATGAGAGCGGCGATGGTCCGTTGAGTCATGAGTTTGTCTCCGAGAAAATACTTTTGAATGACTGAGCTTGTGACGCGCAGGGCGTCGTCAAAGTTCCTTGTTCGCCCATCATTCTGACACGCCAGTCCCAGGGTGCAACAGTTCGGGTGTATTAAGGTTGGCCAGGCGCGGGTCATTGTCCGGGCATTCCAGTGCGACGCCACCCAGTTGCAGCAGGATCTTGCGCGGGCTGCGTTCGCCTGCGGCCCAGGCACATTCCACTGGGTTTTTAAGGGCGGTGGGGATGATGCACAGCAAGGGTTCCCAGAACTCACCTTGTCGGACCATGACCGGCACGCAGGGATGGCTACGCGATGTCTCCCACAGGTCGGCGAGCAATCTTGCATCAATGTTCGGCACATCACACGGCAGGATCAGCAGGTGCTGATGACGTGCGGCGAGCAAGCCTGCACGGATGCCGGCGAGCGGGCCGGGGAAGTCCTGGCTGTCGTCGCTCACCAGTTGGTCGGCATAGGGGGCGTAGAGGTCATGGTTGCGGTTGCACGAGATGATCAGGTCATCTGTCAGCGGCCTGGTCAGGTCCTGCAAGTGCGCGATCAACGGCCGGCCGCGCCATTGCAGCAAGCCTTTATCCTGGCCGCCCATGCGTTGGCCGCGGCCACCGGCCAGCAGCAGGATCGAACAGGGCAGGGGTGAGTCATCGAGGGACATGGCGGTTTCGCTGCGGCAGGTCAATAAGGCCCTGTGATATAACATCGGGCTGTTCCTTCGACAACCGGACCGAGCCATGAAAGCCAAGGCTGATGCGCCCTTCGTACCCCTGAACATCGCTGTATTGACCGTCAGTGACACCCGCACCCTGGACACCGACACCTCGGGCCAGGTCTTCGTCGATCGCCTGACCGCCGCTGGCCACCACCTGGCCGAGCGCGTGTTGCTCAAGGATGACCTCTATAAAATCCGCGCCCAAGTGGCCCACTGGATCGCTGAAGACGTCGTGCAGGTGGTGCTGATTACCGGCGGCACCGGTTTCACCGGCCGTGACAGCACGCCCGAAGCGGTGAGTTGCCTGCTGGACAAGCAGGTCGACGGTTTCGGCGAGCTGTTCCGCCAGATATCCGTGGCGGATATCGGCACCTCCACCGTGCAGTCCCGCGCCCTGGCCGGCCTGGCCAACGGCACGCTGGTGTGCTGCCTGCCGGGCTCCACCAACGCCGTGCGCACGGGCTGGGAGGGTATCCTCGCCGAGCAGTTGGACAACCGTCACCGCCCGTGCAATTTCGTGCCTCATTTGAAGCAGGCCGAGCCCTGTGAATCCCGTGGATAAGCCCGGCAAGACCGGCGCCCTGATGCCGGTGGAAGAAGCGCTGCAGCGCCTGCTGGACATGGCCGAAGCCACGCCGATCCGCGAGCAGGAGGTGTTGCCCCTGGCTGACGTCGATGGGCGCGTGCTGGCACAAGACCTGATTTCCACCCTCGACCTGCCGCCATGGCCCAACAGCGCCATGGACGGTTATGCCCTGCGGCTGTCGGACTGGAAGGGTGAGCCGCTGCCGGTCAGCCAGCGCATCTTCGCCGGCCAGGCGCCGCAGCCATTGGCCGCCGGGACGTGCGCACGAATCTTTACCGGCGCGCCGGTGCCCGAAGGCGCTGATTGTGTAGAAATGCAGGAAAATGCCGTGCTTCACGCCGACGAGCGTGTGAGCTTCAGCGAGCCGTTGCAGGCGGGCCAGAACACTCGCCCACGCGGCCAGGAAACCACGGTTGGTGAGCGGGTGTTGACCGCCGGCACGCGCCTGGGCCCGATCGAACTGGGCCTGGCCGCCTCCCTTGGCCGTGACCGCCTGAGCGTGGTGCGCCGGGTGCGGGTGGCGGTGTTGTCCACCGGCGATGAGTTGATCGAGCCTGGGCTGCCGCTGGGGCCGGGCCAGATCTACAACAGCAATCGCCGCGTACTGTGCAGTTGGCTTGCGCGTATGGGGTGCGAAGTGATCGATGGCGGAATCCTGCCGGATGATCTGGAACAGACCCGTGCGCGTCTGGCAGGGTTGGGTGATGTCGACCTGATCCTGTCCACTGGCGGTGTGTCGGTGGGCGAAGCGGATTTCCTTGGCATCGCCTTGCGCGAAGAGGGCGAACTGGCCCTGTGGAAGTTGGCGATCAAACCGGGCAAACCGCTGACGTTCGGTCACTTTCGCAGTGTGCCGGTGATTGGTTTGCCGGGTAACCCGGCTTCGACCCTGGTGACGTTTGCCCTGTTGGCGCGCCCGTATCTACTGCGCCGTCAAGGCGTACACGAAGTGACGCCGCTGCGTTTCGAAGTGCCGGTGGGGTTCGTGTGGCCCAAACCGGGTAACCGCCGCGAATACCTGCGCGGGCGCATCGAACAGGGCAAGGCGATCATCTACCGCAACCAGAGCTCCGGCGTGCTGCGCAGCGCGGCGTGGGCGGAGGGGTTTGTGGAGGTATTGGAAGGCACGACGCTGGCGGTGGGTGATCGAGTCAATTTCATCCCGTTGAGTGAAGTCCTGAACTGACCCAGAGCCCACTTGTAGTGAGCGGGCTTGCCCCGCGCTGGGCTGCGAAGCGGCCCCAAACCCAGGCACCTCGGTCTTTCTGAAACACCGGGGCGGTCTTGTTGGGGCGGCTGCGCCACCCAGCGCGGGGCAAGCCCGCTCACTACAAGGGTTAATAGTCGTCGCCACGTTCTGTGATGTCCCGCTCTACCGGCTGCGCATGGGGGTCGTAGCCCACCGGGAACTTGCCCTTGAGCGTCCAGGCAAACGCAATGATTTCGGCCACCGTGCGGTACAGCTCCTCAGGAATACTGTCGCCCAGTTCCATGCGCGCCAGCAGCTTTACCAACTCGGCGTTTTCATAGATCGGTACTTCATTCTCCTGCGCCAATTTCAGGATCGCTTCAGCCAGTGCGTCATCGCCTTTGGCCGTCAGCGTCGGGGCCTGCTGGCCGTCGTACTTGAGGGCAATCGCCTGGCGCGGCGGGTTAGCGTTCTTCATGCGGTTTCATCCACCCAGCGTTGTTCCAGTCCGGTTCGCGGCCCGCGTGGCGGGGTGCCGAGGTGGCAATCCAGGTCACCGACGTTGAGCCCCGAGGTCACCAGACGCTCGCGCAGGCTGCCCAAATGGCTTTCGATCAGGCTGGCGGTGAAGGGCCGGCTCGCCCACAACTGGCTGGACAGTTTGCCCTGGCTAAGCTGGGCCTGGACCTGCAACGGCCCCAGCGGCTCCATGTCGAACGCCAGCTCGACGCGCCAGAGCATCTGCTTGGGGTCTTTTTTGTCTTTGCGTTCGGTTTGCTCCTTGTCCGGCGTTGGCTCTTCACGCTGGAACTTGACTTGCAACGGCACGATGTCCTGCAGGGTGCGCAGGGGGATCTCCAACTGCCAGGTGGTTTGCAGGCGGCCATCGGCGGTGGTGCCGGTCTGCTCCAGGCTCGACAGCTGATGGCTCTGCAACCGCGAGATCGCCGCAGCCGCCAGGCGCAGCAGGTTTTCCAGATCGCCTTCACCTTCCAGGCGCTGCATCAGCCGGTCCGGTAACGGAAACCCCGCGGGCGCTTGACGGGCACCGATCTGGCCAAGGGTGTTCAGCGGGTTGCGTACGAAGTTCGGCAGTACCTGGGCCAGGGTGTTGGCGGCAAGCACCGCGTTCAGGTTGGTCGGGGTGGGCAGGGCCGGCAGCAAGTCGGCGACCAGGCGCAGCAGCGCGCCCTTCATATCCAGCGGCGGTATCTGCGGGTTTTGCCCGGCCAACAATTTGGCTTCGAGAAAGGCGCCGCTGTTCTGCACCAGTTGCGCCAGCACCTTGGGGTTACTGGCTTGTGCCAGGTCCGGCAGGGCCGCGAGCAAGCGGTCGGCGGCGGCGCGCAGGTCGGCGGACGTGCTGCTGCTGGCGGGCAGGTTCTGCAACGCGGTGAACAGCACATCCAGCGAGCCCTGACGGCTTTGCTGGGTGGAGAGTTGCTGCGCGATGGCCAGTTGATCCTTGAGCCCGCTCAAGGGCACGAAATTCAGGGTTTGCGCATTCTGCACCACGGCGCTGAGCAAGCTGCCGACCCGCAGCGGCTGCGGGCTCTCCACCGTGAGGGTGGTGCCTGCCAGGGCGTTATTGAGCACGCTCACCAGCGAGCGATAGATTGCCGGCTGCGTGGCGCCCTGAGGCAACATCTGGGTAGTCAGCACCTTGGCCTGCAACAGCGTGCCTTCGGGCATTTGCGTGGTATCGATGCGGGTGAGGGCGGCGACATTGGCGCTCATGGCTTGCTGCAGGGAGAGGGTCAGGTTGCCTGTCGGCGTTTGGCTTACCGCCACGTTGCTGCCCAGTGGCAGCGGTTGCGCACTGCTGGCTTGCACCAACGTCTGGCGCCCGCCATCCAGGGTCAGCTTGAGCAGCAGTTGAAACGAGTCTCCGCCTTGTTTAAGCGCGAGCACTTCGGCGTTTGCGGTTTTTCCAGGGTCGATCAGCCCCGTCTGCGGCTCCAGCAATTTGAGCAACTCACCGGTCGCCGGCAGTGGAGCAGGCCCGGGCGCCGGGGTGGGAGGCAGCGGAGGAAGGTTGATCTCACCGGTCATCGTGCGCGTCGTCTCTGGGGAAATTGCCCTCTTTAGAGTAGGGCATCACATGTATAATGCCGCCCGTCTGCAAAGAGAGCGGTAAAAACCTCACAACTATTTGATCCAGCTCTCTAAAATCGGTCGCCAAAGCCGTTATTGTGCATCTCTCTATAACGGCCGCTGCACCGCCGACTTGAACCGTAAAGGCCCGCGATCTCTTGACCAGCCCTCTTCTTGAAGCCGTAGCGCTTGCCTGTGAACGCGACCTGCGCCTGCTGTTCGAACACCTCGAACTGCGGCTGACGGGCGGCGACATGGTGCAAATCAGCGGCCCCAATGGCAGTGGCAAGACCAGTTTACTGCGGCTGCTGGCCGGCTTGATGCAGCCGACGGCCGGCGAGGTCCGTCTCAACGGCAAGCCCCTCAACGAACAACGCAGCACGCTTGCGCGCAACCTCGTGTGGATTGGCCACGCCGCCGGTATCAAGGATGTGCTCAGCGCTGAAGAAAACCTCAGCTGGCTCAGCGCCCTGCATCACCCGGCCTCCCGCGACGCCATCTGGCAGGCCTTGGCGGCGGTCGGCCTCAAGGGTTTTGAAGACGTGCCTTGCCACACCCTGTCTGCCGGCCAGCAGCGCCGCGTGGCCCTGGCGCGTTTATATCTGCCCGGCCCGCCGCTGTGGATTCTCGATGAACCGTTCACCGCCCTCGACAAACAAGGCGTCGCCCAACTCGAAGAGCACCTGGCCCGGCACTGTGAGCAGGGCGGTTTGGTCGTGCTGACTACGCACCACACCCTGGCCCGCCTGCCGGCTGGTTATCGTGAGCTGGATTTGGGGCGGTGGTCGCTATGAGCGTGTTCGCCCTGTTGGTTGCGCGTGAAGCCCGGCTGCTGTGCCGTCGCCCAGCCGAACTGGCCAACCCGCTGGTGTTCTTCGCCATCGTGATTGCCTTGTTCCCGCTGGCGGTCGGCCCCGAGACTAAACTGTTGCAAACCTTGTCTCCGGGCCTGGTGTGGGTGGCTGCGCTTTTGTCCGTCCTGCTCTCGCTAGACGGGCTGTTTCGCAGTGATTTCGAAGACGGTTCCCTGGAACAGTGGGTCCTTTCGTCGCACCCCCTGCCACTTCTGGTACTGGCCAAGGTGCTGGCACACTGGGTTTTTTCCGGCCTGGCGCTAGTCTTGCTCTCCCCGTTGCTGGCGATGATGCTGGGGCTGCCCGTGGAGTGCCTGCCGGTATTGCTTCTATCCTTGTTGCTCGGTACGCCGGTGCTCAGCCTGTTGGGGGCGGTGGGCGCAGCGTTGACCGTCGGTTTGAAGCGGGGTGGCCTGTTGCTGGCCCTGTTGATTCTGCCTTTGTATATCCCGGTGTTGATCCTGGGCAGCGGCGCTCTGCAAGCCGCGCTCATGGGGATGCCGGCGACCGGTTACCTTCTGTGGCTGGGGAGCCTGACCGCCCTGGCGGTAACCCTGACACCCTTTGCTATAGCCGCCGGCCTGAAGATCAGCGTCGGCGAATAATGAGGTCTGGTTGAGCGCGTCATACCCTTGACCAGTAAAGACCCTGAGCGTCCCGCTACGACGGGAAGCCACCGTGATGGAAACAGCAATGAACTGGACCTGGTTTCACAAGCTCGGCTCGCCCAAATGGTTTTATGGCATCAGCGGCAAGCTGTTGCCGTGGTTGAGCATCGCCGCCCTCTTGCTGATCGGCGTCGGCCTGGTCTGGGGCCTGGCTTTCGCGCCGCCGGACTACCAGCAAGGCAACAGCTTTCGCATCATCTATATCCATGTACCCGCTGCGATGCTGGCCCAGTCCTGCTACGTGATGCTGGCGGTGTGCGGCATCGTCGGCCTGGTGTGGAAGATGAAACTGGCGGACGTCGCCCTGCAATGTGCTGCGCCCATCGGCGCATGGATGACCGCCGTGGCGCTGGTCACGGGCGCGATCTGGGGCAAACCGACCTGGGGCTCGTGGTGGGTGTGGGATGCGCGACTAACGTCCATGTTGATCCTGCTGTTCCTGTACTTCGGTCTGATTGCGCTGGGCAATGCGATCAGCAATCGTGACAGCGCCGCCAAGGCCTGTGCGGTGCTGGCGATTGTCGGTGTGATCAACATCCCCATCATCAAGTACTCGGTCGAGTGGTGGAACACCCTGCACCAGGGTGCCACGTTCACCCTCACCGAAAAGCCGGCGATGCCCGTGGAAATGTGGGCGCCGTTGCTGCTGATGGTGCTGGGGTTCTACTGTTTCTTCGGTGCCGTGCTCTTGATGCGCATGCGCCTTGAAGTGCTCAAGCGTGAGGCCCGCGCCAGTTGGGTCAAGGCCGAAGTGCAAGCCTGCCTGGGAGCGCGTGGATGAGCTTTGCTTCTTTCAGTGATTTTCTCGCCATGGGCCACCATGGCCTGTATGTCTGGACGGCCTACGGCATCTGCCTGGCGGTGCTGGCCCTCAACGTTGCCGCGCCAGTCCTGGCCCGCAAGCGTTACCTGCAACAAGAGGCGCGTCGTCTGCGCCGGGAGACCGATAAGTGAATCCGCTGCGTAGAAAACGTCTGTTGATCATCCTTGCCATCCTGGCCGGCGTCGGCATCGCCGTGGCCCTGGCCTTGAGCGCCCTGCAGCAGAACATCAACCTGTTCTACACCCCGACCCAGATCGCCAATGGCGAAGCGCCGCAGGACACGCGTATCCGCGCCGGTGGCATGGTGGAAAAAGGCTCGCTGAAACGCTCTGCCGACTCCCTCGACGTGACCTTCGTGGTCACCGACTTCAACAAGGCCGTGACCATTACCTACCGCGGCATCCTTCCGGACCTGTTCCGCGAAGGCCAGGGCATTGTCGCCCTGGGCAAACTCAACGCCGACGGCGTGGTGGTGGCCGATGAAGTGCTGGCCAAGCACGATGAGAAATACATGCCGCCGGAAGTGACCAAGGCCTTGAAAGACAGCGGCCAATCCGCCCCAAGCTCTAATTCACAGCCTGCCAAGGAGGGATAAATAATGACGTCCGCACTGTTTATTCCGGAGCTGGGCCAGTTGTCGATGATCCTCGCCCTGTGCTTTGCCATCGTGCAGGCCGTGGTGCCGTTGCTCGGTGCCTGGCGCGGCGATCGCCTGTGGATGAGCCTGGCGCAGCCGGCCGCCTGGGGCCAGTTTGCCTTCCTGGTGTTTGCGTTTGGCTGCCTGACCTACGCCTTCATGACCGACGATTTTTCCGTCGCCTATGTGGCCAATAACTCCAACAGCGCTCTGCCCTGGTACTACAAGTTCAGTGCCGTATGGGGCGCCCACGAAGGTTCGCTGCTGCTGTGGGCGCTGATCCTCGGCGGCTGGACGTTCGCCGTGTCGGTGTTCTCGCGGCAACTGCCGCAAGTGATGCTGGCCCGCGTGCTGGCGGTGATGGGCATGATCAGCGTGGGTTTCCTGCTGTTCCTGATCATGACTTCCAACCCGTTCAGCCGCATCCTGCCGCAGATCCCGGTGGACGGTCGCGACCTCAACCCACTGCTGCAGGACATCGGCCTGATCGTGCACCCGCCGATGCTCTATATGGGGTATGTCGGCTTCTCGGTGGCCTTCGCATTTGCCATCGCCGCCTTGCTCGGCGGGCGCCTCGATGCCGCCTGGGCGCGCTGGTCGCGGCCATGGACCATTGTGGCGTGGGCCTTCCTCGGGATCGGCATCACCCTCGGTTCATGGTGGGCCTACTACGAACTCGGCTGGGGCGGCTGGTGGTTCTGGGACCCGGTGGAAAACGCTTCCTTCATGCCCTGGCTGGTGGGCACTGCGCTGATTCACTCCCTGGCCGTCACTGAAAAACGCGGCGTGTTCAAAAGCTGGACCGTGCTGCTGGCGATTGCTGCCTTTTCCCTCAGCCTGCTCGGTACTTTCCTCGTGCGTTCGGGCGTGCTGACTTCGGTGCATGCGTTTGCGTCCGACCCAGCGCGCGGCGTATTCATCCTGATCTTCCTGCTGTTCGTGGTCGGTGGTTCACTCACGCTGTTCGCCCTGCGCGCGCCAGTGGTCAAGAGCCAGGTGGGTTTCAACCTGTGGTCGCGCGAAACCCTGCTGCTGGGCAATAACCTGGTGTTGGTGGTGGCCGCCTCGATGATCCTGCTCGGCACGCTGTACCCGTTGGTGCTGGATGCCTTGAGCGGCGCCAAGCTGTCCGTCGGCCCGCCGTATTTCAATGCGTTGTTTATCCCGCTGATGGGCCTGCTGATGGTGGTGATGGCGGTTGGCGTGCTGGTGCGCTGGAAGGACACACCCGTCAAATGGCTGGCCGGCATGCTGATGCCGGTGCTGCTGGGCAGTGTGGCCCTGGCGGTGATCGCCGGTATTGCCTACGGCGACTTCAACTGGGCGGTGCTCGCCACCTTCCTGCTGGCGGCCTGGGTGTTGCTGGCAGGCGTGCGCGATATCTTCGACAAGACCCGCCACAAAGGTTTGATCAAGGGCTTGCCGACGTTGACCCGCAGCTACTGGGGCATGCAGATCGCCCACATCGGCATCGCCGTGTGCGCCCTGGGCGTGGTGTTGTCCAGCCAGAACAGCGCCGAGCGCGACCTGCGCCTGGCGCCGGGCGAGGCCATGGACCTGGCCGGTTACCACTTTATTTTCGAGGGCGCCAAGCACTTCGAAGGCCCGAACTTCACCTCGGATAAAGGCACCGTGCGCGTCGTGCGCAACGGCCGCGAAGTGGCTGTGCTGCACCCGGAAAAACGTTTGTATACCGTGCAGTCATCGATGATGACTGAAGCGGGTATCGACGCTGGTTTCACCCGCGACCTCTATGTGGCGCTGGGTGAACCCCTGGGTGAGGGTGCCTGGGCGGTGCGCGTGCATGTGAAGCCGTTTGTGCGCTGGATCTGGTTTGGCGGTTTGCTCACCGGATTCGGTGGTTTGCTTGCCGCGCTGGACCGGCGCTATCGGGTCAAGGTCAAGAGCCGGGTGCGCGAAGCCCTCGGCCTGCAGGGAGCGGCGGTATGAAGCGTTGGTTGATGGTGTTGCCGCTGGCGGCATTTCTGGTGGTGGCGGTGTTCCTGTATCGCGGCTTGTACCTGGACCCGGCCGAGCTGCCCTCGGCGATGATCGGCAAGCCGTTCCCGGCGTTCAGCTTGCCGACGGTGCAGGGCGACAAGACCCTGACCCAGGCCGACCTGCTGGGCAAGCCGGCGCTGGTCAACGTGTGGGGTACCTGGTGCATCTCCTGCCGCGTTGAACACCCGGTGCTGAACAAGCTGGCCGAGAAGGGCGTGGTGATCTACGGCATCAATTACAAGGACGACAATGCGGCGGCCTTGAAGTGGCTGGCGGAGTTCCACAACCCGTACCAGCTGGATATCCGCGACGAAGACGGCAACCTCGGCCTCAACCTCGGCGTGTATGGCGCCCCGGAAACCTTCTTCATCGATGCCAAGGGCGTGATCCGCGACAAATACGTCGGCGTGATCGACGAAGTCGTGTGGCGTGAGCAACTGGCCGCCAAGTACCAGGCCCTGGTCGATGAGGCCAAGCCATGAAGCGCTGGTTGACCGCCGCTGTGCTGGCACTCGGGCTGGCAGGTGTGGCCCATGCCGCCATCGATACCTACGAGTTTGCCAATGATGCCGAGCGCGAGCGTTTCCGCGACCTGACCAAGGAACTGCGCTGCCCCAAGTGCCAGAACCAGGACATCGCCGATTCCAATGCACCGATCGCCGCCGACCTGCGTAAAGAAATTTTCCGCATGCTGGGGGAGGGCAAGGACAACCAGCAGATCGTCGACTTCATGGTCGATCGCTACGGTGATTTTGTGCGTTACAAACCGGCCCTCACCGGCAAGACCGCACTGCTCTGGTTCGGCCCCGCCGGGCTGTTGCTGGCCGGTGTGGTCGTCATGGCGGTGATTGTGCGCCGTCGCCGCGCCGCGCCGATTGATGGCAGCGACGCACTGTCGCCTGAAGAGCGTAAACGTCTCGACCAATTGCTGGACACCAAGACTGATGATTGATTTCTGGCTCGCAGCCGGCTTGCTGCTTCTGATTGCCCTGAGTTTCCTGTTGATCCCTGTGTTGCGCGGCCGTCGTGCCCAGCGTGAGGAGGATCGCACCGCGTTGAACGTGGCGTTGTACCAGGAGCGTGTTGCCGAACTGCAAGTGCAGCAGGACGAAGGCGTGCTCAATGCCGCGCAACTCGATGCCGGCCGTGCGGAGGCCGCCCGTGAATTGCTGGCTGACACCGAAGGCGCGGAAAAAACCCGTGAGTCGCGCCTGGGCAAGCCACTGCCATTACTCGCCGCGCTTCTGGTCCCGGTGCTGGGCATCAGCCTCTACCTGCACTTCGGGGCCAGCGACAAGGTCGAACTGACCCGCGAATTCTCCCAGCCGCCGGTGTCCATGGAAGACATGACCCAGCGCCTGGAGCGCGCCGCGGCGGCCCAGCCGGACTCGGCCGAAGGTCTGTACTTCCTCGGTCGCGCCTACATGGCGCAGGATCGCTCCGCCGATGCCGCGAAAGTCTTCGAGCGCACCGTGGCCCTGGCCGGTCGCCAGCCCGAACTGCTCGGCCAGTGGGCGCAGGCGCAGTACTTTGCCGACAACAAACAGTGGTCGCCCAAGGTTCAAGCCCTGACCGACGAAGCGTTGAAGCAAGATCCCAAGGAGGTCACCAGCCTGGGCCTGTTGGGTATCGCAGCCTTTGAAGGCCAGCGTTATCAGGAGGCTATCGACTACTGGAGCCGCCTGCTGGCGCAACTACCGGCGCAAGACAACTCTCGCGCCGCGCTGCAAGGCGGGATTGACCGTGCTGCCGAAAAGCTGAAAGAAAGCGGTAGCGCCGTCGCACCCAAGGCGGTGATGAGAGTGCGTGTGGATGTGTCGCCCGAGGTGAAGGCCAAGGCCCTGCCTACCGACAGCGTGTTCATCTTCGCCCGCGCCGTCTCCGGCCCGCCGGCGCCCTTGGCGGCCAAACGCGTCACGGTGGCTGAGCTTCCGATTACCGTCGAACTGGGCGACGCCGACGCGATGATGCCGCAGTTGAAACTGTCGAACTTCCCCGAAGTCCAACTGGTTGCGCGCATATCCCGGGCGGGTGTTGCCACCGCCGGTGAGTGGATCGGCCGCAGCCAACCCTTGGCCAGCAGCACCACTGCGCTGCAGCAACTGACCATCGACAGTCCGAACCCGTAATTCGAGGAAACGCCATGACCGCATTTGCACGCATCACCTTGCTCAGCCTGGTACTCGGCCTGAGCGCCTGTGCGGTCCACCGGCCCCCTCCAGCGCCCACCGGCCCGACGATCCCACCGTCAGGCCCATCGACCCAACCGAGCACCAAGCCGTCCGGCCCAGTCACTCCGGCCCCCAAACCACAGCCCAGCAAATCGCCGACGTTCGCCCCGCCACCGGGCGCCGCCAGCCACTGGGACGGCAAGATGCAGGTCTACGTGCTCGACGACCAGCCCGACACCTTCTATCGCCAGCGCACCTACTACCGCTGGAGCAACGGCTGGAGTCGTTCGATCAGCCCGAACGGCCCCTGGGAAGAAACCGATGTGCACGGCGTGCCGCCAGGGTTGAGCAAGCAGTACGCGCAATGACAAAAGGCGACCTTCGGGTCGCCTTTTTCATGGGTTTGAAATCCACTTTGCCGGTCACTGCTGGGCAAATGTGGGAGTACTTCTGGTTCCGACTCTATGCCGCTGTCTGACGAGCCTTCAGCGTACACCTAGCGACGACGATGGCCAGCACCGCCAAACTGAAGGTGGTCCAGGCCATCAGGTGAGCACCTCCCTCAAATGCCCGCGTGGCACTGTTCATCAATTCACTGGCCTGATCTCCCACCAATGTGGCTGATACCGCATGAGCGCCTGCCAATGTCTCGCTTGCCAGGCTCATCTGCATAGGCGTCAGGAAGTCGGGTAATTGCAATGTGCCGCGGTAATAGGCGGTGACAAGGCCTCCGAGCAGGGTGGTGCCGAGCACTACCCCGACTTCATAGGCGGTTTCGCTGATGGCTGATGCTGCTCCGGCTTTGGTGGGTGGGACGGCCGACAGAATCACGTCGTTGGAGACAGTAGCGATTGCACCGACGCCAATGTTCAGCAATGCAAACGCCGCCACAATCACCGTCAAACTACTGCCCAGGCCTGCAACCAACAAAAATGCGCCGGCAGTAAAGGCCAGCAGGATGGGAATCAGGACATTGACCGATACTCGCTGCGCGACCGGGACTATCAGGATGCCCACCGCAATTGCCATGATCTGACCCGGAATCAGCGCGATACTGGCGCTAAGGGGGGACATTTGCAGAACGATTTGCAGGAATTGAGTGGAGAAAAATACAAAACCTATCAGGAAAGCCAAGCTCATCAGATTAATCGTCACCGACCCGCTGAACGTCTTGTTGCGAAACAGGCCCAGGTCCATCAACGGCGTCGACAGGTGCAATTGGCGGCGTACGAATTGCCAACCGATAACCACTGCAACGCCGAAGGCCACCAGCGCGGACACATCCAGAGCATCGCTGGCGATATGCTTGATGCTATACACCAGAGCACTGAGCGCCACGATGGATTGCACAGTACTGATGGCGTCCATAGGCCCGGAAGCATCGGGCTCCGACTCAGGCAACAGCCAGGGGCCGAGCACTAATAAGGGCACCAGCACCGGTACCGCCAGTAGAAAAATCGATCCCCAGGCAAAGAACTCGAGCAGAACGCCACCAACCAAAGGTCCAAGCGCAGAACCGACCGTCAACGTTGTCGCCCAGATAGCCACGGCCATGCGCCGCTCTTCCCGGTCTTCGAAGAGTGACCGAATCAACGCCAATGTCGAAGGCATCAACATGGCACCGAAGATCCCCATACAGGCACGTCCCACGATCAGTTGGGAGGCAGTGTGAGAGTAAGCTGTCATGACTGAAACGACGGTAAACCCCAGTGACCCGATCAACAGCAGTTTTCGATGGCCTTTGCGATCACCCAGGCTACCCATGGTAATCAGCAATCCTGCCAATACCAGTGAATAGGCATCAATCATCCATAACTGCTGGCTGGCGCTAGGGTGTAACGCCTCAGCGATTTTTGGCAGTGCGAAGCCCAAGACCGTGTTATCCACGGTCACCAGCAAGACCGGTAGCATCAATATCGCTAGAGCCAACCACCGCCGAGACCGGGTTTGTCGTTTTACTTCATCAGCCGCTAAAGACATCACCGGCTCCTTCTACACATTGTGAATTGCCAAGCGTTCAGTCCAAGCAGGCGGGCCAGAGAGGCTGCGTCTACTGCAATTACGTCGAACTCCATGTTCCATATCCCTAATTGACTGGCGGTTATAAGAAGAAAAGCGTTCCCATGTTGGAACGTGACGAGCTTTGTATAATTTGTATTGAGGTGCGACCATCGAGTATTTGTTTCTTCTTGTATCGCTGTTATAAATTTACAAGTCTGACAACAGACGCCGCGAGTTTAGGGGAAACGTATTTATCTGTAGCCTCTAACGGCGGTCACCGGCTTTTTTCATGTCTGATAAATACAAGCAGCGAACAATACAGAACAAAATGCTTGGGTTTCTTCGGGTTCGCATTCGCCCCCTAAAAGCGTACTAGCGACTTGGCTCTCAGCACTGAACATGATCATGCCGATGGGCGCACCGAACTGGGTGCGCGGCGTATCGCACTCGGGTAATGTGGCCGCCGCCGGCCTGGCGGCCGGGGGATTGCTGGGTATACTTTCCAGCGACTACCAGGCCAGTCTGGCGACAAGCGAAGAGGGTGTTTTGATGGCGGGCAGGTTGATCTATCTCATCGGGCCGTCGGGTTCGGGCAAGGACAGCCTGCTGGAGGCCGCACGCCCACGTTTGCTCGAACGCGGCTGCCGCATTGTGCGCCGCGTGATCACGCGTTCGGCGGAGGCGGTGGGCGAGGCGGCGCAGGGCGTGAGCCCGCAGCAGTTTGCCGCGATGCAGGACGAGGGCGCATTTGCCCTGAGTTGGCAGGCCAATGGGCTGTCTTATGGCATCCCGAGGGAAATCGACGTCTGGCTGGCGGCGGGGGAGGATGTGCTGGTCAATGGCTCCCGAGCGCATCTGGCGCAGACGCGTGAACGCTATCCGACCTCGTTGGTGTTGCTGCTGACCGTGGATCAAGCGGTGTTGCGTGAACGCCTCATCGCACGCGGGCGTGAGTCGCTGGCGGACATTGAAGAGCGCCTGGCGCGCAACGTGCGGTTCACCGCCGAGCTGATTGCCGGCAATGGCGCGGGATTATTCGTGCTGGATAACTCCGGCCCCCTTGAGCATACCGTCGAGCGCCTGTTGTGCTGCCTGGATCACGGGGACGCGGCATGTGCCTGACGTCCGCGTTCATTGCGTAATGTAGGCGTCAGACGTGTTGGAAGTGAGACAGGGGTAACGAGAGTGTTCCACTAGTTACCGGTGCGTTTGGGTGGGTTTCTTGATGTTTTCACTTCAATAGATTGCTCGCTTGTTGCGAAGTATTTTTTCTTTATAAAACAGCTTGTTGACGGTTTGTAATAGAACAGTCAAGGCAGCTTATTGTTCGGCGGTTTTCAGGCAGTGGTCTTGCAATAAAGTCTGGGTGGCTGGCGCTTTTTATCTATGGGACTTTTATCGGGCTGGCGACGGATTGGTCAGCATCGAAAATTCATTATGGATTGTGCTCAACGCCCAAGAGTATTCATGGCATGCAGATCCCTGTCAGACATCCTTTCCTGTCACACCCCGATTCTTTGCCGTCCGAACCACCGTGCTCGAATAAAATTGATGTTTTAAAGTGGGTCGGTACACAGCGCTCCTTTAATACGGATCAAGCGGCAAAACATATAACACGCGAAGGTTGCAAGTTTTATGATCGCAATGGTGATAATAAAATCGTTGTTGGTTTTAACCTGGTTGGAGGATTTACCGAGCCTCAGAAGGTGCGTATCAGGGAAGCCTTGCAATACTGGGCGGATGTTACAAACATCAACTTTGTTGAAAATGGCTCGAACACCGATGGCCATATCACGGTCAATGGCGTGGCGGGTTCTTGGTCTGGTCACGCGTATATGCCTAACCAGTCTCAATCTCGGGTCACCGCCAATATAGGCACCGGGGGTGGCGGGGGTAAGCCGGCGATAGGCAGCGCGTTCCTGGGTTTGGCGATCCATGAACTGGGACATACCCTGGGGCTCAGCCATCCGGGCGACTACGACGGCATGGGCCACAGCTACAGCAGTTCTGCGGCCTACAAACAGGACACCAAAGCGCGCAGCGTCATGAGTTACTGGGCGGAAACCAACCAACCCGGGCACAACTTCGCCAACCAAAGCCCCTGTGCGCCCATGATGGATGATATTGCGGCGGTTCAAAGGCTTTATGGAAAGAACACCAAGACCCGAGATACCGATACCACGTATGGCTTCAACTCCAACGCCGGTCGTGAGGTTTATAGCCTCAAGCGTGCAACTGAAAAGCCGGTCTTCACGGTCTGGGACGGCGCGGGCAACGATACGCTGGATTTTTCCGGGTTTGCCCATAACCAGAACATCAACCTCGATGCCGAGGCGTTCTCGGATGTGGGTGGGCTGCGGGGAAACGTCTCCATTGCCAAAGGGGTGGTTATCGAAAATGCCATCGGCGGATACGGTGACGATACGTTGAAGGGGAACGACGGCGACAATCGCCTCAAAGGCGGCAAGGGCAGCGATAAGCTGCGTGGGGGGGCTGGATCGGACACTTTCATTTATGAGCGCATCAGTGACTCTACCCCACAAAAGCCTGACACCCTTGAGGACTTCACTAGTGGTGTCGACCGGATCGACGTTTCCGGTGTGCTTCGAGCAGCAGGCCTCAAGGACCTGAACTTCTCCGAGCGGTTCAGCGGCCAGGCGGGCGACGCCATACTCAGTCATGATTCGAATACAGGCCGTTACCGCCTGGCTGTGGATACGACAGGGAGCGGCGAGGCTGATCTGCTGATCCTCAGTCGTGGCCAGATCAAGCAGACGGATGTGATCTGGAGCGCCCCTGGGCCGACGGTCGCACCAAATGTGGAACCCGCTCCTGAACCAGAACCAACCATTGAGCCTGAGCCTGAGCCTGAGCCTGAGCCTGAGCCTGAGCCTGAACCGATTCCGGACTCGGCTCCGGCCCCGCTCACGTTCGGCTTGGCTGGGCTCGTCAAAAGAACGGTGAATAAACTCTCCACGACGGCCATCGGCTGGGTAAGCCGAATATTTTCATGGTTCAAATAATGCCAAGCCAGTTTGTACCCTGTGCGGGTGAGTACCTAGTGTTTAAAGACAGCGCGTTACAGGATTTGAGGTTATTTTAAAAGCGGTTGGCCTGTTGTCTTTAGTTTTAAAGGGGGTTGGAAGGTTTTTGTCAAAGTTTGCATTGGTGTTTTTGTATTGCTCTTCTTGTCAGAGTGGGTGAGTGTTTTAGTCTGAAATAAATAAGCTGTTGTCGCGCTTTTTTTGTCGTGAGAATTTAGAGCTGCTTTGATCGGATGCTCATTTATTTCCTATGTGTATTTGATTCCGGCAATGGGTTTTAATTGTTTGTATTCGAAATATTTTCTGGATGGAGAGTGTTGGCTTATGACGGTTCATGGCTCTAATATCAGTTTTCAAACGTATAGTTCATCGCGCTTTGCGGAGCAGTCTACTTTGAGTGGTCGGCCTGATGATACGATGATGTCCAGTACTTCTCGCCTGCACAACTACCACACCCGTAGTCATTTTTCGTCCACGGTAAATGTCCTGGCACCCAACGTACTCGACAGGGGATGGGCGGGCCCGGGGAACGCAAACCTACCGTCCGCCTCCGGCGGCAATCAGCAGATTATGGCGGGGTTTCCAGGGGGGAGCGAAGTGATGAGCCTGTTCGCCAGGGCCTATATGAAATTCCAGCAGGCTTTTACCCGATACGCGCCATGGGGGAGTGCGCATCCGCGCCCGGCATCTGAACCCAAGCCTGGTCCGAAGGCTGTCTTGGCGGCATGCCCAGCCCCTGTGCTGGAGCCAAGCCCGAAGCCTGAGCCGCGTCCGGCGCAACATTTTCCGGGCGATACCCGGTATGGGTTCAATTCGAATACCGGGAATACTCAAACTTCCCTGGTATCTACCTATGACAGACCATGGTTCAGCGTCAAGGATGCAGGGGGCAACGATACCTTGGATTTTTCCGGGTTCAAGCAGCATCAGGTTATCAATCTGGGGGCGGGTACTTACTCCAGTGTCGGTGGGATGGCTAACAATGTGTATATCAGCCGCGAGTCGAAGATTGAAAATGCTGTGGGGGGGGCAGGCAACGATCGGATAATCGGTAACTCATCTGATAATGTCCTGCTTGGGGGGGAGGGCGCAGACACATTGAGTGGCGGCGGCGGGAGTAATGTCTTCAAATATAATGCGGCAGCTGACTCCACTTACGAGAATGCCGACCTGCTCACGGATTTCAAGACAGGTTGGGACAAGATTGATTTGTGCGGCATGGCAAATGCGGCTGGCGTCAGGCTGAACCTGGTGCACAGCTTCACGGGGCGACCCGGTGACACAATCATTAAATACAATGCAAACAGCGGGCGCTATTTTATGGCGGTCGACATGTCGGGTAATCGCCACAGTGACTTCCTGATAAAGAGTACTCGGCCTTTCGGCCCGGAGGATGTCATCGGATTGTCCTGAACACATGAGCCGTGCGCTCGACTGATGTGCACGGAAACATTGCGTTGATCCCCTCGCTGTAACTATCAGCCTCATATTTATCTATTTACAGGCTTGAAACGCGCCCTGGCTTCGCGTTCAAGCCTGCTTTCTGATTCAGCATGGCAGCCTGAAGGTTCCGTGTCGGCGCTATCAACCCCTCCTGGCATGATCCTTCCCCCTACTTAGCTTTGCTGAGGCAAATGTGTGCACTTGGCCGTCTTGTCGACCTGGTTGACGCATTCGCCTGCATTTTACTTTTTTTGCTCCGAAGGTTTGATTTGTCAGGCAGGAATAATGCTGTAGGCATTAATTTACCGACGCGAGACAGAGAATAATCTATTTTTTTGAAATGTTGAGTTTTTCACTCAAGCCAGATTCTTAGATCCTTGTCTTGAATGGATAGTTATGTAGTCATAGTAAGAGAGGGGGTGTTTAACTTTGAGTTTTTGATGAGGTTGGTGTTATCTGATTGTGAGCAATGCGATGAAATTATTCTGATTTTTAGTGTACTTTATAATTTGTTTTTTCTGCAAAGTCAGTGGCTTATGAAGGTTCTACGTGTGTGTCTGAGGTGGGGGTGGTTTCAGGGTTTTGCGTGGTTAAGGAAAAGTGTGATCAGGATTTAGAATGTGTCAGGGTGAATTAATTAGTGTCTGGAACGCCAAGCGGCTGTGTGCGAACTTAAGGGTGTGCCGACAACTAGTGCCGCTCTTGATGAGCGGGGATTCGGTATCTCGAGTTTGACAATTGTTTACCCCGAGTTTGATTGAAATGAGGACTATGGTTTATGAGAGTACCCGGACCGCCCGCTACTGCCGTTAGTGTAAATAAGGCGTCTAATCCCTGGAGCAGTATCAGCCCTGGGCAGCCTATCAAGACGTACACCTTGGGCAGTAAGAAGGCCGTATTAACAACAGAGCAGGCTGGGAAAAAAATTACCCGAGGTGGCTACCGGTTTCATGACCGCGATGGCGACAAGAAAATTGACTTATCGTATCGGATCGCCAAGGGCTTCACTCCGCAGCAGGCGGATCAGGCCAGGCAAGCACTGCAATCTTGGCAGGATGTCGCCAATGTGACGTTTACTGAAAACGCGCAAAAAGCCGACGGCCATGTCGATATCAATGATATGGCTGGAACACCTTCTGGCGTGGCCTCGCTCCCCAATAAGTCAATGAATCGAACATTCGCAAATATTGGGACCCTGGGTGTGGGGGCAGACCCGAAGATCGGCAGTTTTTTCCGTGAGGTGCTCATCCACGAAATCGGCCATTCCATCGGGCTGGAACACCCAGGTGGTTATGATGGTTTTGGCGACTATGGGCTTCACGCGGAGTATGCGGGGGATACCCGGGCGCGCTCGGTGATGAGCTACTTCTCGGAAAAGAATCAGCCCGGGCACGATTTCAAGTCGCTGAACCCCTCTGCGCCGATGATGGATGACATTGCGGCTATTCAGAAACTCTACGGCGCGAACAACAAAACCCGTAATACCGATACCACATACGGGTTCAACTCCAATACGAACCGTGAAGCCCTTAGTTTGAAGGCGGACAGCGACAATCCTATTTTCTGTGTGTGGGACGGTGGTGGGAACGATACATTGGATTTTTCCGGGTTTTCACAGAATCAGAAGATCAATCTCAATGCTGAGTCGTTTTCAGACGTAGGAGCGTTAAAGGGCAATGTCTCCATCGCCAAGGGTGTCGTGGTGGAAAATGCCCTGGGCGGCAAGGGAAATGACACGCTGCTGGGCAATCAGGTGGCTAACCGCCTCAAAGGCGGCGGCGGCGCAGATCGTCTGCAAGGCGGTGGTGGGGGCGACACTTTTGTCTATGACCGGGCAAGTGACTCCACCCCGGACAACCCCGATGTCATTCTGGATTTTGAAAGTGGCGCAGATACGATTGATCTCTCTGCGGTCCTGAAAGCTACAGGTATCAAAGCGGTCAAGTTCGTCGATCATTTAACCGGTCAACCGGGTCAAGTCGTGCTCAGGTACGACGCGGGTAGTCGCGAGGGAAGCCTGGCATTGGACCTGACGGGCAACGGCAAGGCGGATCTGTTGATAAATAGCATTGGCCAGATGAAGGCGGGGGATGTCCAGGCGAATGGCGAAAATCCGGCACCCTCGCCCGTGCCGAAGGAGCCCAGGCCGGAGCCACGTCCTGTGCCGCAGGAACCCAGGCCGGAGCCACGTCCTGTGCCGCAGGAGCCCAGGCCGGAGCCACGTCCTGTGCCGAAGGAACCCAGGCCGGAGCCATGCCCTGTGCCGCAGGAGCCCAGGCCGGAGCCATGCCCTGTGCCGAAAGAGCCCAGGCCGGAGCCATGCCCTGTGCCGAAGGAACCCAGGCCGGAGCCATGCCCTGTGCCGAAGGAGCCCAGGCCGGAGCCACGTCCTGTGCCGAAGGAACCCAGGCCGGAGCCATGCCCTGTGCCGAAGGAGCCCAAGCCAGCCCCACGTCCGGATGTCTGCGAGCCGAAGACAGACCCGCGTCCACGACCTCCAGCGGATCTTTGCGGGCCGCAGGTGGGCCCTGGGGGCCTGAATGACGCACATAGATTCCATGCCAAATCTGCGGAGCATCGATCGACGCTGGTGTCGGCCTTTGATAGCGCTGCATTTACGGCGCGGGCATGGCAAATCGATCCATTAAATAATAAAAATGTGTGAAATATATTTAAGTAAGTTGTGTTACTTGAATAGTTGATCCTCTCGCTGATCGCTTGATCAGTCTAAATCCAGTGTGATGAGAATGGTCTTTTGGCATCGCTCAGAAAATTAAGGTGGTGCATTAATCGCCTTGGTGTGTGAGCTATGGCTCGAAAGTAATTATTTAATAATTCGTAAGTTCTACTGTTGCGAAGTGTTGGGCCGTTGTTTTTTTAACTTAAAGAGAAAAGTAATTATGATTAATATGAATGCACCCGTTGTAAATTTCCATGCATCCACCAATGTGGTTCCTCAGCTGTTACCCATTGTACATAACCCATACGAGCACTCGCTTATTGAAAAACAGACCTCTACGCGGTCTCCGTTGCTCGGTTTGTCTATGTCGGTGACAAATGGGTTTTCCAGTCTTCAGCGCCTTTATGGATCAAACCCGAATGTCGGTGTGCCCTCCAAGTTATTGCAGCCTGGAGAAACAGCCTTGAGCAACTTATCTTTCGCGGCCATCATCGGCTTCAGCGGTAACGTAGCCACTGCCAGCTGTGAGCCTATGCCTCAGGGAGATGAACCTCGGCCAACTCCAGAACCCAAGCCTCAGGGTGAAACGAAACCTGCTGATGCAAAGCCTAAAGGTGAACCCAAGCCCGTCGGTGATGCGAAGCCTAAAGGTGAACCCGAGCCCGTCGGTGATGCGAAGCCTAAAGGTGAACCCGAGCCCGTCGGTGATGCGAAGCCTAAAGGTGAACCCGAGCCCGTCGGTGATGCGAAGCCTAAAGGTGAACCCAAGCCCGTCGGTGATGTGAAGCCTAAAGATGAAACCAAACCTGCCGGTGACGCGAAGCCTAAAGATGAAACCAAACCTGCCGGTGACGCGAAGCCTAAAGGCGAAACCAAACCCGCTGGTGATGTGAAGCCTAAAGGCGAAACCAAACCTGCCGGTGACGCGAAGCCTAAAGATGAAACCAAACCTGCCGGTGATGTGAAGCCTAAAGGCGAAACCAAACCCGCTGGTGATGTGAAGCCTAAAGGCGAAACCAAACCCGCTGGTGATGCGAAGCCTAAAGGCGAAACCAAACCCACCGATGACGCGAAACCTGGAGTTAAAACCCTGTCGGATGACACCATCTACGGTTTCAACTCCAACACGGGTAAACCGGAAATGACCCTCACGTCCGCCTCCGACAAACCAGACTTCACCGTCTGGGACGACCGAGGAGTGGATACATTTGATTTTTCCGGTTTCGAGCAGGATCAGTCGATCGACTTGCGGGGCGGTTCACGGTCCAACGTGGGGGGATTGAGGGAAAACGTCAGGATCGCTGAGAACACGGTGATCGAAAATGCCATTGGGGGCCGTGGTAACGACCGGATCGTGGGGAATGCTGCGGACAACGTGCTGACCGGGGGCGCGGGAGCGGACACCTTGGTCGGCGGGGGCGGGTGGAACACCTTCAAGTTCAATGCCTTCGCGGACTCGACACGTACCCAAGCCGATTTATTGCTGGACTTCAACACCGGCCAGGACAAGATCGATCTGTCGCAGATGGCCATCGACGGCAAGGTTGCCTTTAACTTCGTGAATGCCTACACCGGTCAAGCGGGTGACACCCTCATCAAGTTCAATCCTCAATCGGGGCGCTACCTGCTGGCAATAGACCTGGATGGTGACGGCAAGACGGACTTCCTGATCAAAAGCACACGAATGATCAGCCCGGAAGATGTCATTGGGCTGAATATCAAGGAGGATGGCTATCTCTAAGGGGCATGCGGCGTATTTTCAATGATCGCCGTGGCATTCGTTAAAGCTGGGCAGGACTGATCGGTGATTGATCAAGTCCTGCCCTTTTGTGCATTTGAAACAATATTCCGACGGATAGAAGATCGATCAGGCGGTGGCCACCGAGACGCCACGTGCCGCACTCAGGAATCGCAACAACGCCACCAGCGGGAAGGCACTGCCTACCAGCATCACCCCCAACCAACCGCCCTGTTCATACACGCTGCTGGCAATCGCCGAGCCGAAGGCGCCGCCGATGAAGATGCTGGTCATGTACAGCGCGTTGAGGCGACTGCGGCTTTTGGCGTCGAGGGCGTAGATGGCGCGTTGGCCGAGCACCATGTTCATCTGCACGCAGAAGTCCAGGACCACGCCGGTGACGGCCAGGCCGATGACGCTGTACAGCGGGTGTACGAAGGCCGGCAGGAAGCTCAGCGCCGCGAACAACATCGCCAGCAACGAGGCGCGGTGGGTGTGGCCGGCATCGGCCAGGCGACCGGCGATGGGCGCGGCAACAGCGCCCAGGGCGCCCACCAGGGCAAACAGCGCGATTTCGCTTTGGCTCAGGCCGTGGTTGCGCGCCAGTTCCAATGGGGCGGCGGTCCAGAACAGGCTGAAGGTGGCGAACAGGCAGGCCTGATAGAACGCGCGCTGGCGCAGCAGCGGTTGCTCACGCACCAGGGTGCCAAGGGAGCGCAACAACTGAGCATAACTGGCACTGTGGTCGGGTTGGCGCTTGGGGATGGTCAGCAGCAGCACCACGCTGATAAACGCCATCAGCGCGGCGGCGGCCATGAACATCGCACGCCAGCCGAAATGGTCGGCCACCACACTGGACACCGGGCGTGACAGCAGGATACCGAGCAACAGGCCGCCCATGATGCTGCCGACCACACGTCCACGGGACTCGGCGGGCGCCAGGTGCGCGGCCAGCGGGATCAGGATCTGCACCGAGACCGAACTGAAACCGATCAGCAACGACACCAGCAGGAACAGGTTCGGCTGTTCGGTAAACGCTGCGCCCAGCAGGCTGGCGATGGCCACGACGGTCGTGGTGATCATCAGCTTGCGGTTTTCCAGCAGATCGCCCAGCGGTACGAGGAAGAACAGGCCGAGGGCGTAGCCGATCTGCGTCAGGGACACGATCAGGCTGGCCATCGCCGGGGTCAGGCCGATATCCGGTGCAATCAGCTCGATGATCGGTTGTGCGTAGTAGATGTTGGCAACGATGGCGCCGCAGCAAAACGCGAACAGCATCACCATGCTCCGGGTCATCGTGCTCGCAGTGTGGGAAGTAGCGTTCATGGTGTTCTCATAAAAGCGTAGGAAAGTGGCGCAAGCCTAAAGGCAACACCGCCGCCGGGGTAGACCGCTGGCAGTGATATCACTCATGCGCGGCATTGATGACTGAATCGTTAATTTTCTGCGCCGAGGGTGATGATACATTCAGGCACAAAGGCTGAAACAGGAAACGCTTGCGATGAAGATCACGTTGAACAAGATGCTCATGGCTTCGACCCTCGCCGCCGCCATGGCCGTGGGCTTGGCCCACGCTGCCGAGGCTCCGCGTGTCGGGGTTCGCGGCGAGATTACGGCGGTCGACGGTGACGCGCTGCAGGTCAAGGCCAACAGCGGTGAAGAGGTCACCGTCAACCTCACCCAAGCCACCCAGGTGCGCGCCGTCACGCTGGCCAGGATCGATGAAATCAAGCCCGGCAGCTATATCGGCTCGGCCGCAATGCCGAATGCCGACGGCACCCTCACGGCGCTCGAAGTGCATGTGTTCCCACCGGCCATGGCCGGCACCGGCGACGGGCACCGTGCATTTGACTTGAAGGAAGGCAGCAGCATGACCAACGGCACCGTCGGTGATCTGGTGGTCAGCAACGGTCGCACCCTGACCGTCAAATACAAGGGGGGCGAGCAGAAGATCGTAGTGCCGGAGGGTGTGCCCATCGTCAACCTGGAGCCGGGGGATCGCAGTCTGCTCAAGGCCGGGGTGAAGGTGGTGCTGTTTGCGGCGAAAGGGCCGGATGGAACGATCACCGCTCAAGCCATCTCAGCCGGCAAGGACGGCGTAACGCCGCCCATGTAACAGCCAATCACATGAACCCCAAGTGGGAGGGGGCTTGCTCCCGATAGCGGTGTATCAGTCAACTCATTCATTGACTGACACTCTGCTATCGGGAGCAAGTCGAATCGTCGCACCGCCCCTCCCACACTTTTACCAGGTTTATCTGAAAGGGTTATTGGCCAGAGTAGATCTGGTCAAACACGCCACCATCATTGAAGTGGGTCTTCTGCACTGTGCGCCAGTCACCAAAGGTTTTTTCCACCGACAGGAAGTCGACCTTCGGGAAACGGTCGGTGTACTTGGCCAGCACCTGCGGATCACGTGGGCGCAGGTAGTTGTTGGCGGCGATTTCCTGGCCTTGCGGCGACCACAGGTATTTCAGGTAGTCCTCGGCGGCCGTGCGGGTGCCTTTCTTTTCGACCACCTTGTCGACCACCGACACGGGGGGTTCGGCTTCGGCGGAGACGCTCGGGTAGATCACTTCGAATTGATCACGCCCGAATTCACGGGCGATCATTTCCGCTTCGTTCTCAAAGGTCACCAGCACGTCGCCGATCTGGTTGGTCATGAACGTGGTGGTGGCGGCGCGGCCACCGGTATCCAGTACCGGCGCTTGTTTGAACAGTTTGCCGACAAACGCCTTGGCCTTGTTTTCGTCGCCGCCGTTCTTGAGCACATAACCCCAGGCCGACAGGTAGGTATAGCGCCCGTTACCCGAGGTTTTCGGGTTGGGCACGATCACCTGCACGCCATCCTTGAGCAGGTCCGGCCAGTCTTTCAGGGCCTTGGGGTTGCCTTTGCGCACGATAAACACCGTGGCCGAGGTAAACGGTGCGCTGTTGTTCGGCAGGCGGGTGACCCAGTTGTCGGGCACCAGTTGGCCGTTGTCGACCAGGGCATTGATGTCGGTGGCCATGTTCATGGTGATCACGTCAGCCGGCAGGCCGTCGATGACCGAGCGCGCCTGTTTGCTCGACCCACCGAAGGACATCTGCAAGGTGAGCTTGTCGTTCGGGTGCTCGGCTTCCCAGTGCTTCTGGAAGGCCGCGTTGTAGTCCTTGTAGAAATCACGCATCACGTCGTAGGAGACGTTGAGCAGGGTGACCGGTGCGGCTTGGACGGCACCGGCCAGGGCCAGGCCGGCGGCCAGTAGAGACGCGCTGAGGATTTTTTTCACTGCTCATTCCTTGTTGTTCGGGAGAAGAGGGGGGCGGCAATTTGCCAGCGACTATAGCCGGGGGCGCATAGTCGCTTAAAGATTAAAACGAACTTTGCTTATTCCACTTTCTTAAACAGTGCATTACCGCATCGGGAGCAAAATGCGGCATTGGCTTCGTGGCTGTTTTTCTTGCACACCGGGCAGTCAGTGTGCAGTTGCTCGCCACGCATGGCGTTGGCCAGTTCCGCGGTGAAGATCCCGGTCGGCACGGCGATGATCGAGTAACCGGTGATCATCACCAGCGACGAAATCACTTGGCCCAATGGGGTCTTGGGCACGATATCGCCAAAGCCGACGGTGGTCAGGGTCACGATCGCCCAGTAAATGCCCTTGGGAATACTGGTGAACCCGTGCTCCGGGCCTTCGATCACGTACATCAGGGTGCCGAACACCGTGACCAGGGTGCACACGCTGACCAGGAACACCACGATTTTCTGCTTGCTGCCCCGCAGCGCCGACATCAGGTAGTTGGCCTGCTTGAGGTAGGGGCCCAGCTTGAGCACCCGGAAGATACGCAGCATGCGGATAATGCGGATGATCAGCAGGTATTGGGCGTCGCTGTAGTACAGCGCCAGAATGCCCGGCACGATGGCCAGCAAGTCGACCAACCCGTAGAAGCTGAAGGCATAGCGCAGCGGCTTGGGCGAGCAATACAGGCGCAGCCCGTACTCGATGGCGAAGATGATGGTGAAACCCCATTCGATATAGGCCAGCAGGTCGGCATAGTTATCGTGCACCGCCTGGATACTGTCGAGGATCACGATCACCAGGCTGGCAAGGATGATCAAGAGCAGGGTGCTGTCGAAGCGTCGCCCGGCCGCGGTGTCGCTCTGAAACACCATTACATACAGCCGTTGACGCCAGTTGTTGCTGTCCATGGAAGTCGCCTGAATCGAATATCGCGCCAGCCTAGGAGGATTCGAAGGGGCTGTCCATGCGGGTTTTCTGCAGTACCCGGCAGCTGGCGCGCACCAGCCAGCACGCGAGGATAAACGGCGCGGTCAGCGCCGGCAGGTGCAGCGCGGCAAAACCCGGTGTGAGTGCAATCGCCAGCAGGATGCCGAGCAACGGCAGCCAGGGGCGCCGATGGGCCTGGCTCAGCGCCAGGGCGGCGAGTGCCGGGTTGTAGCTGTGCAGGCCGAGCAGGGCGCCGGTGGGGTCATCCAGCAGCCAGCCGACCCACACGCCGCTGCCGGCGCCGATCAACGCCCATAACGCGGCGCTGCGGTTGGCCAGCAACAGGCCCAGGGCAATCAACGCGCCGGCCAGCGGTTGATCGAGCAACAGGATTTGCGCGAGCCCCGTAAAGGTGGCGGTGAGCAAGGCCACTGCATCGGGTTCGCTCAGGGCAGAGGGGCTATCAGGCACCGTGCCCAGTAGCAACCAGCCAAGGCCGACAAATGGCGCGGTGTAGGCGGGCAAGGCTTGCGCATGGGTGGCATGTTGCAGCCATTGCCGTGTGAGGATCGCACTCAAGCCGCCGCACGCCAGGATCAGTGGCGGCAGTAACGCCGACCAGGCGCAGTGCTGGCTGATCAACAACCCCAGCAGCACGCCGTTATAGCTATAGAGGCCGGCCTGCCGCTCAACCTTCGGATACCCTCGGCGCTGGGCGGTCAGCAATCCCGCCACACCGCCCAGCAGCGCCCCGCCGAACAGCGCCGGAGCGCCGATCAGAATGGCCAGCAGGCACAGCAGGCCGCATAGCGGGTGGCGTTGCAGGAAGATCTGGCTGAAACCGTTGAGCAGGGCTTCGGCCCAGTCGGGGCAGGTTGGGTTGTGCATGGTGGTCAGTCAGTTGGATTGGGTTGCCCCCAATCGGGAGCAAGCCCCCTCCCACATTTAACTGCATTTACACACACAAATTTGTGAACGCAGTTAAATGTGGGAGGGGCGGTGCGACGATTCGACTTGCTCCCGATGAGGCCCTGACAGGCGCTAAATCAACGTCTCAATCCGCAAGGAATTGGTCGACCCCAACTGTCCAAACGGCACCCCCGCTGTAATGACCAACGTATCCCCACGCTGCGCCATTCCTTGGGCCTGGGCGATCTCCAGCGCCGTGGAGCACACCTCATCCACCTGCCGCAGCCGGTCATTGACCACTGAATGCACGCCCCACGCCACGCTCAAACGCCGCGCCGTGGACAGGTTCGGCGTGAGGTTGAGAATCGGCGCCACCGGGCGTTCCCGCGCCGCACGCAGGCTGGAGTTGCCCGACTCGCTGTAGTTCACCAGCACCGCCACCGGCAGGATGCTGCTGATGCGCCGGATGGCGCAGCTGATCGCGTCGGACACCGTGGCCTGCGCCTTGGGTCGGTTGACCTCCAGTTGCGTCTGGTAGTCCGGGCCGTTTTCCACCTGGCGGATGATCTTGCTCATCATCTGCACGGCCTCCAGCGGGTAATCGCCCGAGGCGGTTTCCGCCGACAGCATCACCGCATCCGCCCCTTCAGCCACCGCATTGGCTACGTCGGTGACTTCGGCGCGCGTCGGCGCAGGCGAGAAGCGCATGGATTCGAGCATCTGCGTGGCCACCACCACCGGTTTACCCAACTGGCGGCAAGTACGGATGATGTCTTTCTGAATGTGCGGCACGCTCTCGGCCGGCACTTCCACCCCCAGGTCGCCCCTGGCCACCATGATCGCGTCGCTCAATTCGGCGATTTCCGCCAGGCGCTGCACGGCCGACGGCTTTTCGATCTTGGCCATCAGGAACGCCTTGTCGCCGATCAGTTCGCGGGCTTCGCGGATGTCTTCCGGGCGTTGCACGAAGGACAGCGCCACCCAGTCCACGCCCAGCTCCAGGCCGAAGCTCAGGTCGCGGCGGTCCTTGGCGGTCAGCGGGCTGAGTTCCAGCAAGGCTTGTGGGACGTTCACGCCTTTGCGGTCGGACAACTCGCCACCATTGAGCACGGTCGTGTCGATGGCGTCGGCGTGCTTGGTGATGACCCGCAGGCGCAGCTTGCCGTCGTCCAGCAGCAGGTCCATGCCCGGCTCCAGCGCTGCGATGATTTCCGGGTGAGGCAGGTTGACCCGGCATTGGTCGCCCGGCGTCGGGTCCAGGTCCAGGCGCAGGACCTGGCCGCGCACCAGTTGCACCTTGCCCTCGGCAAAACGTCCGACCCGCAACTTCGGCCCCTGCAGGTCCATGAGAATGCCCAGCGGGTAATTCAACTGGCGCTCCACTTGGCGAATCCACTGGTAGCGCTGGGCATGATCGGCGTGCTCACCGTGGCTGAAGTTGAGGCGGAAGATGTTTACTCCGGCTTCCACCAGTTCGCGGATATCGTCGATACCGTCGGTGGCCGGCCCCAGGGTGGCGAGGATTTTGACCTTCTTGTCAGGCGTCATGGTGGGCAGTCTCAAGGATCAGGATGGCGCGCAAGTCATTGACGTTGGTACGGGTCGGCTCGGTGACGAGCAGACCGTCGAGCGCGGCGAAATAGCCGTAGCCATTGTTGTTGTCCAGCTCGTCGCTGGCCGACAGGCCCAGGGCTTCGGCGCGGGCGTAGCTGGTGGGGGTCATGATCGCGCCGGCATTGTCTTCCGAGCCGTCGATGCCATCCGTGTCGCCGGCCAGGGCGTACACGCCGGGCAGGCCCTTGAGGCTGTCGGTGAGGCTCAGCAGGAATTCGGCATTGCGCCCGCCACGGCCATTGCCGCGCACGGTGACGGTGGTTTCACCGCCGGAGAGGATCACGCACGGCGCGGCCAACGGCTGGCCATGTTGCACGATCTGCCGGGCGATACCGGCGTGTACCTTGGCCACGTCGCGGGCTTCGCCTTCCAGGTCACCGAGGATCAGCGGGCTGAACCCCGCTTGGCGGACTTTGACCGCCACGGCTTCGAGGGATTGCTGGGGGCGTGCGATCAATTGGAAGTGGCTGCGCGCGAGCACCGGGTCGCCGGGTTTGACGGTTTCCGAGGCCGGGTCCTGCAACCAGTTGCGCACCGAGGCGGGGGCGTCGATGCCGTAGCGCTTGAGGATCGCCAGGGCCTGTTGCGACGTGCTGGGGTCACCCACCGTGGGGCCGGAGGCGATCACCGTGGCCTGGTCACCGGGCACATCGGAAATCGCATAGGTGTAGACCGTCGCGGGCCAGGCCGCTTTCGCCAATCGGCCGCCCTTGATGGCTGAGAGGTGCTTGCGTACGCAATTCATCTCGCCAATGGTGGCGCCGGATTTGAGCAGGGCTTTGTTGATGGCTTGTTTGTCGGCCAGGGTGATGCCTTCGGCGGGCAGGGCGAGCAAGGCAGAGCCGCCGCCGGAGAGCAGGAAGATCACCCGGTCGTCTTCGCCCAGGTCGCTGATCAGCCCCAGCACACGCTGTGCCACGGCCAGGCCCGCTGCATCGGGCACGGGGTGGGCGGCTTCGACCACTTCGATTTTCTTGCACGGCGCGCCGTGGCCGTAGCGGGTGACCACAAGGCCGGTGACTTCACCCTGCCAGCAGTTCTCGACGACCAAAGCCATGGCTGCCGCGGCTTTGCCGGCGCCGATCACGATCACCCGGCCGCTGCGGTCGGCGGGCAGATAAGGTTCCAGGACTTGCCGGGGGTGGGCGGCCTCGATGGCTGTGGCAAACAGCTCGCGAAGCAGGTGTTGCGGATCGACCGACATAAGCGGGCTCCCGGGAATTTTTGTTATTAGAGATGCAACCATTTCAAGCTTGAAATGCGATCAATCTGTGGGAGGGGGCCTCGACCAAACTCTGTAGTGAGCGGGCTTGCCCCGCGCTGGGTGGCAAAGCCGCCCCAACAAAGACGCCGCGGTATTTCAGGAGGACC
>NZ_JBNPJV010000121.1:0-366 GCF_050312585.1 Pseudomonas sp. R19M | reverse complement strand
GGCACTGTGACCGTCCCAGCGCCGAGCGATGACGTGTTCATCGACAAGAGCACGCAGACCGTCAAGATCACCGACGCCACCGGCGGCAACTTCGAGAAATTGGAAGTTGCAGGCAACGGTGCAACTACCACCATCAACGACACCATCGACAAAGTCGATGTGGTCCTGACCGCCACCAACACCGTCGGTGAAGGCGGCAACATCGTCTACACGGCCAGCCTTGTGGATAAAAACGGCGCACCGGTGACCAACATCACCAACCCACTGACCGTCACCCTGGATAACGGCCAAACCATCACCATCGGTGTGAACCAATCCAGCGGCACCGTCACCACCGTGGCGCCGAACGACGTCTACAAAGGCGAC
>NZ_JBNPJV010000120.1:0-396 GCF_050312585.1 Pseudomonas sp. R19M | reverse complement strand
GTAGAAGGGAAGGCAAAGCTGAAGACTACTGCGGCCAGAGCAGCAGAGAAGGTGCCCAGTAGATAGAGGAACAAAATAGGGCGGATATTGGTTTTCTGCCCGTGCTGGTGGTTAGCAATAGATGCCATCACCAGCATCAACACCAGGATGGGGGCAACGGCTTTCAGTGCGCCGACGAACAAAGTACCTAACAGACCAACAGCTTCCGCCGCGGGTTTTGAGATCCATGCCAGAAGAATCCCCAGAACAAGGCCGACCAGGATTTGTTTTACCAGGCTGCCATGAGCCAGACGCCGGAATAGCCCCGGTGAACGTTGCGTAGTCATTTTTCGATCCTTTCATTGTGTTGTCGCACATCCCTGGTGCGTTCTGTCGACGCATCTTTCAGGATGTAAC
>NZ_JBNPJV010000119.1:0-432 GCF_050312585.1 Pseudomonas sp. R19M | reverse complement strand
GTCCAGCGGAAAGCCGAATGTGTCATACAGGCGGAAGGCCACGTCACCGGGGAGCGGTGCGCCCGAGGCAAGCTTGCTTTTTTCGTCGTCCAGCAGGTGCAGGCCACGGTCGAGCATGGCCTTGAAGCGTTCTTCCTCACCGCGCATGGTTTCGCGGATCAGGGCTTCACCCTGCACCAGTTCGGGGTAGGCAGTACCCATCTGCTGGATGAGTGCAGGCAGCAGCTTGTAAAAAATAGGGTCGGTTGTACCCATCATGTGCAAATGGCGCATGGCGCGGCGCATGATCCGGCGCAGTACATACCCACGGCCATCCTTGGCGGGCAGAACGCCATCGGCGATCAGGAACGCAGTCGAACGCAGATGGTCAGCTACAACGCGGTGGCTGGCCTTGAAGGGGCCATCCACAGCCTGATGTGTCAGGTCCGATGA
>NZ_JBNPJV010000118.1:0-440 GCF_050312585.1 Pseudomonas sp. R19M | reverse complement strand
ATCCAGATGACACAGTGAAATTCAGTTTAATCGGTCGACCAAATGTTGGTAAATCTTCTATTCTAAATGCACTGCTTGGAGAAGATCGTGTTATTGTTTCTGATATTGCGGGTACAACTCGTGATGCAATTGATACAACTTATACTTTCGATGGCCAAGATTATGTCATGATTGATACAGCCGGAATGAGAAAACGTGGGAAAGTGTATGAAAGCACAGAGAAATATAGTGTTTTACGTGCAATGAGAGCAATTGAACGCTCGGACGTTGTTCTTGTGGTTATCAACGCAGAAGAAGGGATTCGTGAGCAAGATAAACGAATTGCTGGATATGCGCATGATGCCGGACGTGCGATTATTATTGTAGTAAACAAATGGGATGCAATTAACAAAGATGAAAAAACAATTAACGTATGGACGGAAGATATTCGGGAGCAATTC
>NZ_JBNPJV010000117.1:0-453 GCF_050312585.1 Pseudomonas sp. R19M | reverse complement strand
GGCTGGCGAGCAGAATATCCAGCGTCCGGGTGTAATGCTCAATGCTGGCATCGTCACGCAGATCCAGCGGGTTGGCGATCTCGACATGGGCAGGCAGAGCATCGCGCAGTTTCTGGCTAGTCTCCTCACTCAGCATGGCCAGCTTGCCATTGCGGGACCAGAGTTGATCAAGCGCCAGCGCTGCAGGCGCGGCACCATTACTGATGATCATCAGCCTGTCACCGCGCAGAGGGCGCATGTGGCTGAGCGTTTCCACTGCGGAAAAGAGCTCATGGGTATCTTTCACACGCAGCAAACCGGCTCGCTGGATGGCGGCATCCCAGGCGGGATCCATTCCGGCGCTGGTATGCAATAACCGCTGCGCTGCCGGGCTGCGACCGCTCTTAATGACCAGAATGGGTTTGTTGCGCGCGGCGCTACGGGCGGCGGATACAAAGTGTCGGGCATCGCTGA
>NZ_JBNPJV010000116.1:0-539 GCF_050312585.1 Pseudomonas sp. R19M | reverse complement strand
GAAGTTGCAGGCAACGGCGCAACCACCACCATCAACGACACTATCGACAAAGTCGATGTGGTACTGACGGCCACCAATACCGTCGGTGAAGGCGGCAACATCGTCTACACCGCCAGCCTTGTGGATAAGAACGGCACACCGGTGACCAACATCACCAATCCGCTAACGGTCACCCTGGATAACGGCCAAACCATCACCATTGGCGTGAACCAATCCAGCGGTTCTGTCTCAGTAGTCGCTCCAAACGACGTCTACAAAGGCGACCAGACCGTCACCACCGCGATCAAAACTGTGACCGGCGGCGAGCATTTCGAGAACCTGGTACCGGGCACTACGCCGGTGAACACCACCGTTACCGATACTCCGAGCACTGCAGACACCACCACCGTCACGCTGACCGCGCCAAGCGCCGTTAACGAAGGCGGTCAGATCACCTACACCGCCACGCTTTCAAACAAAGCAGGTACTGACGTCACCCTGAAACTCGACAACGGTTCCACCATCACTATCAAGGCCGGTGACACCGTCGGCACCGTGAC
>NZ_JBNPJV010000115.1:0-595 GCF_050312585.1 Pseudomonas sp. R19M | reverse complement strand
AGTCGAGCGGGTCTGTTTCTGTAGTCGCTCCAAACGACGTCTATAAAGGCGATCAAACCGTCACCACCGCCATCAAAGGCGTCACCGGCGGCGAGCACTTCGAGAACCTGGTACCGGGCACTACGCCGGTGAACACCACCGTTACCGATACTCCGGGCACTGCGGACACCACCACCGTGACCCTGACCGCGCCAAACGCAGTTAATGAAGGTGGTCAGATTACGTACACCGCCACGCTTTCTAACAAAGCGGGTACTGACGTCACGCTGAAACTCGACAACGGTTCCACCATCACCATCAAGGCTGGCGATACCGTCGGCACTGTGACCGTTCCTGCACCTAGCGATGACGTGTTCATCGATAAGAGCACCCAGACCGTCAAGATCACTGACGCCACCGGCGGTAACTTCGAGAAGCTGGAAGTTGCAGGCAACGGCGCGACCACCACGATCAACGACACCATCGACAAAGTCGATGTGGTACTGACGGCCACCAACACCGTCGGTGAAGGCGGCAACATCGTCTACACCGCCAGCCTTGTGGATAAAAACGGCGCGCCGGTAACTAACATCACCAACCCGCTGACCGTCACCCT
>NZ_JBNPJV010000114.1:0-595 GCF_050312585.1 Pseudomonas sp. R19M | reverse complement strand
CTTCACTTGACCATATAACCCCAAGCAATCTGGTTATACTGTGAAGACGACATTCGCCGAAAATTCGAATTTCTCAACTAAGAGAACTCACAAATTTTACCTTAGCCTGATCCGTTACCAGTGAAAGTAACGTTCAGTCTATCTTTCTATCACATACCCAAATTTTTAAAGAACGATCTAATCAAAGACTAGAAATCAACATTCACTTCAGAATATTCATTTCTAAACTCTAACGAGCAGAAGCAGTTAATGGTGGAGCCAAACGGGATCGAACCGTTGACCTCCTGCGTGCAAGGCAGGCGCTCTCCCAGCTGAGCTATGGCCCCATAACAAAATTGGTGGGTCTGGGCAGATTCGAACTGCCGACCTCACCCTTATCAGGGGTGCGCTCTAACCAACTGAGCTACAGACCCAATTTCGGGCGCGTAACTGATTAGCTAAGAGCTATCAGCTTGGAGCTTAAAGCTGCTTCTATCGTCTTCTTCAATGAATCAAGCAATTCGTGTGGGAGCTTATGGAGCAGCTGATGTCGTCGATTAAGGAGGTGATCCAGCCGCAGGTTCCCCTACGGCTACCTTGTTACGACTTCACCCCA
>NZ_JBNPJV010000113.1:0-602 GCF_050312585.1 Pseudomonas sp. R19M | reverse complement strand
ACCCATGAGATTACGCGGGCAGACGAGGGCAGCATCCCGATTGGCCGTCCGGTGGGCAACAGCCGTGCCTACGTGCTCGACGCCCGCCAACAACCGGTACCGGTCGGTGTGACCGGCGAGTTGTACATCGGTGGTCAGGGGGTTGCCCTGGGCTACCTGAACCGCGCTGATCTGACGGCGGAGAAATTCCTCGCCGACCCGTTCAACGTCAATAGCTTGATGTACCGCACCGGCGACCTGGTGGCCTGGCGTGCCGACGGTACCTTGCAGTATCAGGGTCGTAACGACCAGCAGGTGAAGATCCGGGGTTTCCGCATTGAACTGGGCGAGATCGAAACGCGCCTGAGTGAGCACCCGCAGGTCAAGGACGCGGTAGTACTCGCTCGTGAAGACGAACCGGGGCACAAGCGCCTGGTGGCGTACTTCACCGAGCGTGAAAACCTCGACATCACAGCACTGCGTGACTACCTGTTGGCCCAGTTGCCGGACTACATGGTGCCGGCCGCCTACGTGCGCCTTGACAGCCTGCCGCTGACCAACAACGGCAAGGTCGACCGCAAGGCCCTGCCTGCACCGGACCAGGAAGCCCTGCTGAGCCGTGG
>NZ_JBNPJV010000037.1:0-141420 GCF_050312585.1 Pseudomonas sp. R19M | reverse complement strand
GTATTTCAGAAGGACCGAGGTGCCTGGGTTCGGGGCGGCTGCGCCACCCAGCGCGGGGCAAGCCCGCTCACTACAGATGATGTGTTCTACATTCCACCATTTAACTGACTGGCATTAGGGCTTGCCCTCTCCCACATTTTCAAGCCAGTGGTGTCCAGTCAGAGGCGGAAGCGGCTCACCATCCCGTTCAAATCCACTGCCAGGCGCGACAACTCACTGCTCGCCGTACTGGTCTGGCTGGCACCGGTCGCCGACTGCACCGACAGATCACGAATGTTCACCAGGTTACGGTCCACTTCACGCGCCACCTGTGCCTGTTCTTCCGCTGCGCTGGCGATCACCAGGTTGCGCTCGTTGATCTCGATGATCGCGGTGTTGATAGTGTCCAGGGACATGCCTGCCCCTTTGGCAATGTTCAGCGTGGATTCTGCGCGTTCGGTGCTGTTACGCATCGAGTCCACCGCATGCCCGGTGCCGGTCTGAATGCTGCCGATCATCCGTTCGATCTCACTGGTCGATTGCTGAGTGCGGTGGGCCAGCGCCCGCACTTCATCGGCGACCACGGCGAAGCCACGACCGGCTTCACCGGCACGCGCCGCTTCAATCGCCGCGTTCAAGGCCAGCAGGTTGGTCTGGTCGGCCAGGCCGCGAATCACATCCAGCACCTTGCCGATGTCACGCGATTCGTTGGCCAGCTCGCCAATCAGGGTGGCGGTGGCTTGCACGTCGCTGCTCATGCGTTCGATGGCACTGACGGTTTCCTGTACCAGATCACGCCCGTCGCCGGCCGACGTGGTGGCGTTGCGCGAGGCCTCCGAGGTGCTGACCGCATTACGCGCGACTTCTTCGACGGCGCTGGTCATCTCGTTGACGGCAGTGGCGGCCTGTTCGATTTCGTTGTTCTGCTGGGTCAGGCCGCGAGCGCTTTCGTCGGTGACGGCGTTCAGTTCTTCGGCGGCGGACGCCAGCTGGGTGGCGGAGCCGGCGATGCGTTGCAAGGTGTCGCGCAACTTGTCCTGCATCTTGGCCATGGCGGCCAGCAGGCGGCCGGCTTCGTCGTTGCCGTCGACCTTGATCGGGCGGGTCAGGTTGCCTTCAGCCACTTCTTCGGCCGCTTCCAGAGCCTGGGAAATCGGCACGGTGATGCTGCGGGTCAGCAACCAGGCGAACAACAGCGTCAGCCCCGTGGCGATGATCAGCAGGCCCACTACCAGGTCAAAGGCCATGTCGTACTGGTTTTTGGCTTGCAGGTTGGCGGCATTGGCATCGTTGTTATTGATGTCCAGCAGGCGGGTCAACACGGCATTGACCTGCTCGGAGTTGTCCAGCAATTGCGTGTTCAGCAGGTCGCGCAGGGCTTCGATCTGATTGGCGCGCGACAGGCTCTTCATGCGTTCTTCAATCTGGTGGTACTGGCCCAGCAGGCGTACGTACTCCTCGTAGGCATTGCGTTCTTCAGGGCTGCTGATCAGCTTTTCGTAGACGGCCTGGGCTGTGCGGATCTGCTGATTGCGCAGGTCGAAGGCATCCAGGGTCTTTTGCTGCACGTCCGGCTCGCGGTTAGTCAGCAGGCGGTACGACAGCACTCGCAGGCGCAGGGTCAGTTGGGTGAACTCGTCCAGGGCGCGGATGCTCGGCACGCTGCTCAGGGTGATGGCTTCGGTGGCTGCGCGGATCTTGCTCATCTGGTTCAAGGCGAACACGCCCAGACACAACATCAGTGCGCCAATAAACGCGAAGCCGAGGAAGGCCCTCGGAGCGATATTCATATTACGGAGAGACATGCGGGAATCCTGGGAAGAAGCGCGATCCATGCGGTCTTGAGACGGGTATGCATCGGCTATCGGCCATGCGACTAAAGTCTTAAGGGCGTGCGCGCTTTTGTCGCATCGGACGAGGGGTTAAACCGATTCAGGAACCAGATGGGGGAATTGCAGTCACTAAGGCTCCGAAAGTGCGGCCCGGCCCTTAAAAAACGGGCTGCGCGCCGGGGATAAGCCTGGCATCCGAGGTGAATTTTCTTTATCGTCACCGCCCTTTTAAAAGCCCGAGAAATCAAAATGTTAGAAGCATCTCTCAGTCAATTGGAACAATTGGTCAGCGACCTTGTACAGCAGAACCAGGACCTGCTGGGCAGCAACGAGTCCCTCAAGGCGGAACTGGCCCGCGCCAAGGATGAAAACGACAGCCTGCAACTGAGCCTGATGGAACAGGAAGAAAAGCACGGCGCCACCGCCGCTCGCATCCAGGCGTTGGTTGAGCGTGTGAGCGCAGGGCCTGTCAGCGCATGAATGAAGGGATAAAGGTCGTTTCGATTCTCGGAGAGGATTACTCGATCAAGGCTCCGGCCGGGGAAGACCAAACCCTGATGCACGCCGTGACCCTGCTCAAGGCCTCGTTGGCCACCACCAAGAAAAAGTACCCGACCCTGATCGGTGACAAGTTATTGGTACTGGCCGCGCTGAACCTGTGCGCCGAGCAGATCGAAATGCAACAGCGTCACCAGCAGGAGCTCGACCGTTACCAAGAGCAAGTCAGCGCCACGGTCGATGTGATTTCCAAGGCCATCCAGCCCTAGAACCAGTCATCCTGCATCCCCAGGCACGTATCGTCGCGTGCCTCCAGAATCGCCAGTTCATGATGGCAGCTCGGCACTTCCCAGGTCAGGAAGTACCGGGCAGCCTGGAGCTTGCCTTTATAGAAGGCGACGTCGGCCGCATTCCCCCTGGCCAGCCCTTCCTCTGCGCGTATCGCCTGTTCCAGCCAGCGCCAGCCAATCACCGTATGCCCGAACACTTTCAAGTACAGCGCCGAGTTCGCCAGGCTGCTGTTGACCTTGCCTTGGGCCAGATCCGTCAGCAGGCCGATCGTCACGCTTTGCAAGCGGTTGACCAGGTGTTCCAGTGGCTCACGCAATGCGTTCAGTGACGGATAGGCTTGTGCCCGTGCGCCCGTCTCGGCGATCAATCGAATCAACTGCTTGAGACCCGCACCACCGTTCTGCGCCAATTTACGCCCGAGCAAGTCCAGGGACTGAATGCCATGGGTCCCTTCGTGGATCGGGTTCAGACGGTTGTCGCGGTAATACTGCTCAACCGGGTATTCACGGGTGTAGCCGTGGCCCCCGAGAATCTGGATCGCCAGTTCATTGGCCTTGAGGCAAAACTCCGACGGCCAGGATTTGACGATGGGCGTGAGCAGGTCCAGCAGTTCGTGGGCTTGCTTGCGCTCGCCCTCGGTCTCCAGGGTGGTGGTGTCGTCAAATAGCCGTGCGGCGTAGAGGCCAAGGTCGAACGCGCCTTCCACGTAGGACTTTTGGGTCAGCAGCATGCGCTTGATGTCGGCGTGCTGGATGATCGAGACCGGTGCTGTCGTAGGATCTTTGCTATCGGGCAGGCGACCCTGCGGGCGCTCACGCGCATATTCCAGTGAGTACAGGTAACCGGCGTACCCGAGCATCACGGCGCCCATGCCGACACCGATGCGTGCCTCATTCATCATCTGAAACATGCAGCTCAGGCCCTGGTGCGGTTTGCCCACCAGATAACCGACACAGTTGCCGTTATCGCCGAAGTTGAGCGCTGTGGAAGTGGTGCCGCGCCAGCCCATTTTGTGAAACAGCCCGGCCAGCAGCACATCGTTGCGCGCGCCGAGGCTGCCATCGTCGTTGACCAGGAACTTGGGCACGATAAACAGCGAAATGCCTTTCACCCCTGGCGGCGCATCCGGCAGCTTGGCCAGCACCATGTGCACAATGTTTTCCGACAGCGGGTGGTCGCCGCCGGAGATGAAAATCTTATTGCCCTTGAGTCGATAAGTGCCGTCGGCGGCAGGTTCCGCACGTGTACGGATATCCGACAGCGACGAGCCGGCGTGGGGCTCGGTGAGGGCCATGGTGCCGAAGAAGCGGCCGTCGATCATCGGCTGCAGAAAGCGCTGTTTCTGTTCTTCGGTACCGAAGCTTTCGATCAGGTTGGCGGCGCCCATGGTCAGGAACGGGTAGGACGTCGATGCCGCGTTGGCTGACTGAAAGTGCGCGAAACAGGCTTGAGACAGCAGAGTGGGCAGTTGCATGCCGCCGGCTTCGAAGCTACGGGCGGCATTGAGAAAGCCGGCTTCGAGAAAGGCATCCACGGCGGGTTTCACTTCCGGAATCAGAATCGCCGCACCGTCTGCATAGCGCGGCTCGTTTTCATCGTTCTTGCGGTTATGGGGGGCAAAGTACTTTTCAGCGATGTTTCGCGCCGTGCCGATGGCGGCGTCGAACGTCTCGCGGGTGTGTTCGGCAAACCGCTCGCGCTGGGTCAGGCCCTCGGCATCGAGGACTTCATACAGCTCGAAAGCCAGGTTGCGGGAACTGAGCAGCGACTCGGACATGGCGGGTTACCTTTAGAGGAATTGGCCTGAGTCTAAGTGCGCGAATGGAGGCTGGATAGCAAGATTGATTTGGGTGATGGAGGGGCAGAACGCGCAAGGGTGAGAGAAGCGCGGAGCCAATGTGGGAGCGGGCTTGCTCGCGATAGCAGCTTGTCAGTCGATGAGAGGTCGACTGACATTGCGCATTCGTGAGCAAGCCCGCTCCCACAGTTCTGACCCTGTTGGGTCAGTTAACCAATGGTCATCAGGCTGGCGTTACCGCCTGCCGCCGCAGTGTTGACGCTCAAGGCACGTTCGATCACCAGGCGCTCCAGCGCAATCGCCGTCTCACCCTGCGACAAACCCTGCACCCCGACAATTGCACCGCCACGCTGGGCCACTTGCTGGCACACCGCACGCAGTTGGTCGGAGTCGCCGTGGTGCAGAACGGCGTCGAATACGACTTCGTCCTTGGTCCAGTCGGCCACGCGCTTGATCTTCGCCTGAATCTCCCTCGGCAGGCGTGGGAACAAGGCCTTGGTCAGGCCAGTTTCCGGCCATACCGCCGAACCGCCTACCGCCAATACCGCCGCCAGTTGAGTAAGCAAATCACCTTCCACCTCCGCCAGCGACAACACGTGTTCGCGAGGCAGGATGGCGTAGCTGTTGCGCTCGCCGGTCGGGCCGGCCAGTTGGCGGGTGATACCGCTTTGCGACTGCGCGGCGAATTGAGTGCACAGGGCGCTCAGTTCGCTGAACTTATTGCTGTCGGCCCAGGTTTTCAGGGCGGTCAGCGGTTGGCTCATGGCATCGCGCAGGCGCACATCCGGTGCGGCCAGTGCATCGCCACGCACGAAGGATTGTTCGATCGCATCGGTCGGACGTGTCGACAGCAGGCGGTACAGGTACAGCGGGCCACCGGCTTTCGGGCCGGTGCCCGACAGGCCTTCGCCGCCGAACGGCTGCACGCCGACCACGGCGCCGACGATGTTGCGGTTGACGTAGACGTTACCGGCATTGACGTTGTCGATCACCTTGGCGATGGTCTCGTCGATACGGGTATGCACGCCCAGGGTCAGGCCGTAGCCCGAAGCGTTGATCTGGCCGATGAGCTGGTCGATTTCCTTGCGCTTGTAGCGCACCACGTGCAGCACCGGGCCGAAGATCTCGCGTTGCAGTTCGTCGAAGCTTTCCAGCTCGATCAGGGTCGGCATCACGAAGGTGCCGCGCTTGATTTCTTCGCCGTCGGCGATAGCCACTTGGTACACGTTGCGGCCTTTGTCGCGCATGGCCTGGATGTGTTTCTCGATGCCGGCCTTGGCTTCGGCGTCGATCACCGGGCCGATATCCACCGACAGACGCTCCGGGTTGCCCAGACGGCATTCAGCCATGGCACCTTTGAGCATTTCGATGACGCGGTCTGCCGAGTCTTCCTGCAAGCACAGTACGCGCAGGGCCGAGCAACGTTGACCGGCACTGTCGAAGGCCGAGGACACCACGTCGATGACCACTTGTTCGGTCAAGGCCGAGGAGTCGACGATCATCGCGTTCTGGCCACCGGTTTCGGCGATCAGCGGGATCGGGCGACCCTGGGTGTCCAGGCGGCCGGCGACATTGCGTTGCAGCAGGCGCGCCACTTCGGTGGAACCGGTGAACATCACGCCTTTGACGCGATCATCACCCACCAGGCGGGCGCCCACGCTTTCGCCCTGACCGGGCAGCAGTTGCAGCACACCTTCCGGAATGCCGGCTTCCAGCAGGATGCGCACGGCTTGTGCGGCCACCAGCGGGGTTTGCTCGGCAGGCTTGGCCAGTACCGGGTTACCCGCCGCCAGCGCGGCGGCGACTTGGCCACTGAAGATGGCCAGCGGGAAGTTCCACGGGCTGATACATACCACCGGGCCCAATGGGCGATGGGCGTCGTTGGTGAAATCGTTGCGTGCCTGCACCGCGTAATACCGCAGGAAATCCACGGCCTCGCGCACTTCGGCGATGGCGTTGGCGAAGGTCTTGCCGGCTTCGCGGGCCAGCAGCCCCATCAGCGGCTGGATCTCGCTTTCCATCAGGTCGGCGGCACGCTCCAGGATCGCGGCACGTTCGGCGGGCGGAGTGGCCTGCCAGATCGGACCGGCGTTGATCGCGCACTGGATGGCGTTATCGACATCTGCAACGGTGGCTTCCTGGACCTGGCCGACGACGTCGCGCAGGTCGGCGGGGTTCAGCACCGGCGTCGTCGCTTGCTCGCTGGACGCGCAACCGAGCATCGGCGCGGCTTTCCAGTCGTTGTGGGCCGTGGCCAGCAGGGCGCAGGACAGCGACGCCAGGCGATGTTCGTTGGCCAAGTCGATACCGGCGGAGTTGGCGCGGTCGCTGCCATACAGGTCGCGTGGCAACGGAATACGTGGGTGCGGCAGGCCGAAACCGCCTTCCAGCGTGGCCATTTGCTCGATGCTGGCCACGGGATCAGCCACCAGCTCCTGAATCGAGATCGACTGATCGGCAATGCGGTTGACGAAGGAGGTATTGGCGCCGTTTTCCAACAGGCGACGTACCAGGTAAGCCAGCAGCGTTTCGTGGGTGCCGACCGGTGCGTACACGCGGCACGGACGGTTCAGCTTGCCATCGGCAACCTTGCCCACAACCTGTTCGTAAAGCGGCTCGCCCATGCCGTGCAGGCATTGGAACTCGTACTGGCCAGGGTAATAGTTCTGACCGGCGATATGGTAGATGGCCGACAGTGTATGAGCGTTGTGCGTAGCGAACTGCGGGTAGATGACTTCCGGTACCGACAGCAGTTTGCGTGCGCAGGCAATGTAGGAAACGTCGGTGTACACCTTGCGGGTGTACACCGGGTAGCCTTCCAGGCCCTCGACCTGGGCGCGCTTGATCTCGCTGTCCCAGTACGCGCCTTTCACCAGGCGGATCATCAGGCGATGGCGGCTGCGGCGCGCCAGGTCGATAACGTAGTCAATCACATACGGGCAACGCTTCTGGTAGGCCTGGATCACAAAACCTATACCGTTCCAGCCGGTCAGTTGCGGCTCGAAACACAGGCGTTCCAGCAGGTCCAGGGACAGCTCGAGGCGGTCGGCTTCTTCGGCGTCGATATTCAGGCCTATATCGTATTGCTTGGCGAGCAGGGTCAGCGACAGCAGGCGCGGGTACAGCTCGTCCATCACACGCTCGTACTGAGCGCGGCTGTAACGCGGGTGCAGGGCCGAAAGCTTGATGGAGATGCCTGGCCCTTCATAAATCCCACGGCCGTGAGACGCCTTGCCGATGGAATGGATAGCTTGTTCGTACGAGGCCAAGTACTTCTGGGCGTCATGCTCGGTGAGTGCGGCTTCGCCGAGCATGTCGTAGGAGTAACGGAAGCCCTTGGCTTCGAACTTGCTCGCATTGGCCAGGGCTTCGGCGATGGTCTCGCCGGTGACGAACTGCTCGCCCATCAGGCGCATGGCCATGTCGACGCCCTTGCGGATCATCGGTTCGCCGCTCTTGCCGATGATGCGGCTCAGGGATGAAGTCAGGCCGGCTTCATTGTGGGTGGAGACCAGTTTGCCGGTCAGCAGCAGGCCCCAGGTGGCGGCGTTGACGAACAGCGACGGGCTGTTGCCCAGGTGCGGCTGCCAGTTGCCGGTGCTGATCTTGTCGCGGATCAGCGCGTCACGGGTGCCCTTGTCCGGGATGCGCAACAACGCTTCGGCCAGGCACATCAGGGCCACGCCTTCCTGGGACGACAGGGAAAATTCTTGCAGCAGGCCCTGAACAATACCGGCACGGCCGCCGGCACTCTTCTGATTGCGCAGTTTTTCGGCAATCGAGGCGGCCAGTTTGTTGGTGGCTTCGGCCATCGGCGCCGGCAGGCGTGCCTGCTCGATCAGCATGGGCACCACTTCCGGTTCCGGGCGGCGGTAAGCAGCGGTGATCGACGCACGCAGTACCGACTGCGGCAGGATACTTTCGGCGAACTCCAGGAAGCACTGGTGGGCGTGATCGGTCTGGATCTCGCCGGCCTCTTCAACGTCCTTGCTGCCCAAGCCATTGAGCTCGGTCAGGGTTGCACCACCCTCGAGTTTCTCCAGGTAATTGAAAATCGCCTGCTTGATCAGCCAGTGCGGCGTGCGATCAATGGAGGTCGCGGCAGCCTTCAGGCGTTCGCGGGTCGGGTCGTCGAGTTTGACCCCAAGGGTGGTCGTTGCCATCTTTTTATCCTCATGGGTGCCACTACCGAGTGGCATCTGCTGGCGCCAAGATTAGCTTTGCCCATGAGGAGGTGCAACCGGGTGCAACCCTTTTGTTCAGGAAATTTTTGAAGGTTCTTGAGAAAAAAATCGGCCCTCAGCGGAATTCGCTTCTTCTTGGTGCGTTTTATTATGATGTCGGCTGTTTTTGCTCCGAAAGGGAGCAAAAACGCGGTGTTTGGCGTAATACATGTCTGGGTGCAACTTATTCTCGCGAAACTGGTTGCACCTTATTTGCTTTGTTGCATAGCATTCGCGACCAAGGTGCAACCACCTCCAAGGTTCGGTTCATCGGCTGGCGGCTTTCCTGGGGAAACGCCAGTCATAAATGCGCGGCACGCAGTTTCGTCTACCCGGTTAACACTGGGTAGCCGTCTGACAGACCGCCGCTACATAAAAACAAAGCCAGGGCGTCACTCTTATGAGCGTTAGCAATCCAACCCTGATCACGTTCGTGATCTACATCGCAGCAATGGTACTGATCGGCTTCATGGCCTATCGCTCCACCAACAACCTTTCCGATTACATCCTTGGCGGTCGCAGCCTCGGTAGCGTGGTGACGGCTCTGTCGGCCGGCGCTTCCGACATGAGCGGCTGGTTGTTGATGGGTTTGCCGGGCGCGATCTACATGTCGGGCCTCTCGGAAAGCTGGATCGCCATCGGCCTGATCGTCGGTGCTTACCTGAACTGGCTGTTCGTGGCCGGTCGCCTGCGCGTACAAACCGAACACAACGGCGATGCCCTGACCCTGCCGGACTATTTCTCCAGCCGTTTCGAAGATAAAAGCGGCTTGCTGCGGATCATCTCTGCGGTAGTGATCCTGGTGTTCTTCACCATCTATTGCGCGTCCGGCATTGTGGCCGGTGCCCGCCTGTTCGAAAGCACCTTTGGCATGTCCTACGAAACCGCCCTGTGGGCCGGCGCTGCAGCGACCATTGCCTACACCTTTGTCGGTGGTTTTCTGGCCGTCAGCTGGACTGACACCGTGCAAGCCACGCTGATGATTTTTGCGTTGATCCTCACGCCGATCATCGTGCTGTTGGCCACCGGTGGCGTCGACACCACCTTCCTGGCCATCGAAGCCAAGAATCCCGACAACTTCAATATGCTGAAGAACACCACCTTCATTGGCATCATTTCGCTGATGGGTTGGGGCCTGGGCTACTTCGGCCAGCCGCATATCCTCGCGCGTTTCATGGCGGCCGATTCGGTGAAGTCGATCGCCAAGGCGCGTCGCATCTCCATGACCTGGATGATCCTGTGCCTGGGTGGCACCGTGGCGGTGGGCTTTTTCGGTATCGCTTACTTCTCGGCGCATCCGGAGGTGGCAGGTCCAGTGACCGAGAACCACGAACGTGTGTTCATCGAGTTGGCCAAGCTGCTGTTCAACCCATGGATTGCCGGTGTATTGCTGTCGGCCATCCTCGCGGCGGTGATGAGTACCCTGAGCTGCCAGTTGCTGGTGTGCTCCAGCGCCTTGACCGAAGACTTCTACAAGACCTTCCTGCGTAAAAATGCGTCCCAGCTGGAGCTGGTCTGGGTCGGCCGTGCCATGGTGCTGCTGGTGGCCCTGATCGCCATCGCCATGGCCGCCAACCCGGACAACCGCGTGCTGGGCCTGGTGAGCTATGCCTGGGCCGGTTTCGGCGCAGCATTCGGGCCTGTGGTACTGATCTCGGTGATCTGGAAAGGCATGACCCGCAACGGCGCACTGGCCGGTATCCTGGTTGGTGCGATCACCGTCATCGTATGGAAACACTTCAGCCTGCTCGGCCTGTACGAAATCATCCCGGGCTTTATCTTCGCCAGCCTCGCGATCTACTTCGTGAGCAAGCTGGGCGCACCGACCGCAGGTATGGTCGAGCGTTTTAATGCTGCGGAAAAAGACTACAACCTCAACAAGTGATTCGTCAGGTGTTGAGCCTGCGCTGAATTGAAAAAGAGGCCCGCGTCCTACGGATGGCGGGCCTTTTTTTGCGCGTGATTTTCGCAGGGCCGAAGAAGATTCGGGCGTGTACATGTAGGGCGTTACTGATTTATCCAGGCTGTGCTCAGCGGGGTAGAACAGTGGTGCAGAATCATCCGCCTACTTCCCGCAGAGAAACACCGGATGTTCGCTCCTGCTAATCAAAGTGCTTTTACCCTCACCCTTGATGGGGAGCCCAGTGAGCTCAAGGTCTTGGAGTTCAAGGGGACCGAAGCCATCAACCAGCCCTACCGTTTCAACCTTGAACTGGTCAGCGAGCAACCTGATCTCGACCTGGAAAGTCTGCTGCATCGCCAGGTGTATCTCGGGTTTGATGACCAGGGGCATGGCGTCCACGGCCTGGTTTACCGGGTGGCACAAGGTGACTCCGGGCGGCGTCTCACGCGTTATCAGGTCAGCCTGGTGCCGCAACTGGCGTACCTGAAACACAGCAGTCACCAGCGCATCTTCCAGCACCTGACAGTGCCGCAGATCGTTGCGCAAGTGCTGGAGGTGCAGGGCATCCAGAGTGACCGGTTCAAATTCCAACTCAGCGGTACCTACCCTGCGCGTGAGTACTGCGTGCAGTTTGGTGAGACCGACCTGGCATTCATCCAGCGGTTGTGCGCCGAGTTGGGCATTCACTATCACTTCCAGCATTCGCCCGCAGGGCACCTGCTGGTGTTCGGTGATGACCAGACGGTGTTTACCCAGGCCGAACAGTCCACCGCTTACATGCCCGGTTCCGGAATGGTGGCGGATACGCCGGTGGTCAGGCGCATGACCGTGCAATTGGAAACCCGCACTACTGCGGTCAGCCTGCGCGACTACGACTTCCGTAAACCACGCCTGACGTTGGAGAGTGAAGTGGCTGGCGAGCAGCTTCCTCGGCTGCTGGAGCAGGGTTTTCCCGGCCAATTTTCCGACCGCTCCCATGGCAAATGCCTGACGCAGCACAGGCTGGAGCGGCATCGCAGCGACTACCGCGTCGCCCATGGCCAAGCTGATGAGCCGGCGTTGGTCAGTGGCCGTTTCCTCAAGTTGAGCGGGCACCCTCGTGACGACTGGAACGACCTGTGGCTGGTGACGCGGGTCACGCACGAAGGCAGGCAGCCCCAGGTGCTTGAGGAAGCGGTGGTCGAGGTGGCCGGCGGGGATTTGCGCCAGGGGTATCGCAATGAATTCAGGGCGGCACCCTGGGACGTGATTTTCCGGCCGCCGCTGCCGGAGCAGCCACGCCCGAGTATTTCCGGGTATCAGCATGCGGTGGTCACTGGGCCTGACGACAGCGAAATCCATTGCGACGAGTATGGCCGGGTCAAAGTGCAAATGGCCTGGGATCGTACGGGAGAACACAACGACCACTCCAGCTGCTGGCTGAGGGTGGCCAGTGCCTGGGCGCATGATCGTTATGGCTCGGTGCTGATCCCGCGGGTCGGCATGGAGGTGCTGGTGGGCTTCGTCAATGGCGACCTGGATATGCCGGTGGTCATGGGTTGCCTGCCCAACGCGGCGACACCGGTGCCCCTCGAACTGCCGGCGGACAAGACCCGCAGTATCTTGCGCAGCCATAGCAGCCCAGGCGGGGGTGGCTACAACGAACTGCGTATCGAAGACCGCAAGGGGGCCGAGGAGATCTACCTGCGCGCCCAGCGGGACTGGACTGAGCATGTGCTGCATGATCAGCAGGTGCAGGTGGATAACCTGCGCCGGATAACGGTGGGCGGCGAGTCGCACCATGAATTGCAGGGCGAAGAGCAGCGCATCACCCACGGTAACCGCCTGACTGAACTCAAGCAGGATGATCATCTGGTGGTCGGTGGTTCGCAGCAAATACAGGCTGGGCGGACCGTTCAGATCGGCGCCGGGCAGAGTGTCGTGATCGATGCCGGTGCCAGCGTGACGATTCAGGCGGGCGGCCAATCGATCACGGTTTCAGCGGGCGGCATATTCAGCAGTGTGCCGATCCAGCTTGGCGGGGCGCCGGTTCCCGCTGTTGCGCCGTTGCTACCGGGCATAAAGGCAACGCTGCTGGCGGTAATACCCGCTCCGCTGAGTCGCGCTCAAGTGGCCAGCCTGAAACGCAGCGCGCCGTTCTGCGAGGAGTGTGAGCGCTGCAAGCATGGCCAGTGTGATATCCCTCGACACAGTGGCTGAGCCTAACCTGAAAGGAGTTTACCGCGATGAACAAGCTGCTGACCCCCAATGCCTGGATCACACAACACCCTCTGCAGGCTGATGAGCGGATCTTCGCCATCTTGAGTGGTACCAGCGATGCCAAACCCTTTGGCCACTGGCAAGCCATGGGCGGCGGGATGCTGCCCCAATCGATCTGGGCAGGCACCGCCTATGCCGAGTGGGATGAGGTCATGCCTCATGTCGGTATCGTCGAGCCGGGCAGTGCCTTTCTCGATTGGGTCGCAACCACTGACGCTATGGATTGGGGCTGGTTGGCGGTGTCGTCCAGCTCGCTCGACATCGTGATTGCCCATCTGCAAAGCCTGACCAAGGTCTATCTGCCCGACGGCCAGGTGGTGTTCTTGCGTTTTTGGGATGGCGCTCAGTTTCTGCCGGTTGTGCAGGGCCTGGGCGATGACGCGGGGAGGGTATTGCCGGTGTTCCAGCGGTACCTGATCAATGGCCGGCCGCTGACGGTTGCGCCTGGTGCGGTCACGGTTGCCAAGACCAGCCCCTGGTGGCGAGTGCCTGCACCTCTATTGGCGCATGTGGCAGAACAATCCCCGCAAACCCTGATCGACAACCTGCTGCAACGGCTCGAAGAACAGCGCCCCGACCTGTACGCAGGGTTTACGCCGGCGACCTTGCAGCACAAGGTCGCCTACTGGGCGCGCAGGCCGACGATCAGCCCCGCAGCGCTGGCCGATTACCTCGCCTCAGAGTTGAGTTGAACCCAGCGCCTGCTGCAGATCGTCGATCAGGTCGTCAATCGCCTCGATACCCACCGACAGGCGGATCATCTCGGGCTTTACTCCGGCCTTGGCTTGCTCGTGTTCATTCATCTGCCGATGGGTGGTGGATGCCGGGTGACAGGCCAGGGACTTGGCGTCGCCGATATTCACCAGGCGCTTGAATATCTGCAGGGCGTCGTAGAAACGTACACCGGCATCAAAGCCACCCTTCAAGCCGAAGGAGAGGATCGCCGAGGGTTTGCCTTGCAGGTATTTCTGCGCCAAAGCGAAATGCGGGTGGTCCGGCAGCCCGGCGTAACTGACCCATTCCACCGCAGCATGGCCTTGAAGGAATTGCGCGACCTTGAGGGCATTCTCAGTGTGGCGCTCCATGCGCAGGGCCAGGGTTTCCAGGCCTTGCAGCAGCAGGAAGGCATTCATCGGCGCCAGCGCTGCGCCGGTGTTGCGCAGGGGCACGGTGCGGGCGCGCGCAATGAAGGCAGCCGGACCGAATTTTTCGGTGTAGACCACGCCGTGATAGGCCGGCTCAGGGTTGTTGAGCCCGGGGAATTTTTCGGGGTATCGGGTCCAGGGGAAGGTGCCGCTGTCGACGATTACGCCGCCCAGGGAATTGCCATGGCCGCCGATGTATTTGGTCACTGAATGCACGACGATGTCGGCGCCGAACTGGATCGGCTTGCACAGGATCGGCGTAGCCACTGTGTTATCTACCATCAGCGGTACGCCACGGGCGTGGGCCACCGCTGCCAGGGCTTCGAGGTCGACGATGTTGCCCGCCGGGTTGCCGATACTTTCGCAGTAGACCAGTTTTGTATTGGCGTCGATCAGTTCGGCGATGGCCGCGGCGCTGTCATCGCGGGCAAAACGGACCTCGACCCCAAAACTCGGCAGCAAGTGGGCGAACAGGGTATAGGTGCCGCCGTAGAGCTGCGGGGTGGTGACAATATTGTCGCCGGCGCGGGTGAGGGTCTGGATTGCGTAGTGGATGGCGGCACTGCCGGCCGACACCGCCAACGCCGCGATACCGCCTTCGAGGGCGGCGATACGTTGCTCCAGCACATCGTTGGTGGGGTTCATGATGCGCGTGTAGATATTGCCGGGCACGTCGAGGTTGAAGAGGTCGGCGCCGTGCTGGGCGTTGTCGAATTCGAAAGCGACATTCTGATAGATCGGCACGGCGACGGCCTTGGTGGTCGGGTCGGACTTGAAGCCGTGGTGCAGCGCGATGGTGGCGTCTTTCATGATTGTTATTGACCTCCCTGGAGAACGGATCGCCACAATAAATCCACCCTGGCCACGCCATTTAGATTTTTTTCAGCCGGCCTCCTGTGTTTGCGGCATAAGCGTCGCCCGACACGCAGCCCTGCACCTTTGCTCACGTAGAAGGTAAACTTCGCCCCCTGCGCAGGAGCAACCATGAATTATCGTCACGCCTTTCACGCCGGCAACCATGCCGATGTCTTCAAACACCTGACCTTGACCCGCCTCATCGCCCTGATGTCGCGCAAGGAGCAGCCGTTCGCCTACCTCGACACTCACGCCGGCATTGGTCTGTACGACCTGCAAGGTGACCAGGCCAACCGCACCGGTGAATACCTGGAAGGCATCGCCCGCCTGTGGGGTGAAAGCGACCTGCCGCCACTGACCGCCGATTACATGCGCGTATTGCACGAGATGAACCCGGACGGCCAATTGCGTTACTACCCGGGTTCACCGGAGCTGGCGCGGCGTCTCACGCGCCCGCAGGATCGTGTGCTGCTCAATGAAAAGCACCCGGACGATGGCGTGTTGCTCAAGGACAACATGAAGGGTGATCGTCGTGTGAAGGTGCACCTGGGCGAGGGCTGGCATGTTCCGCGTGCCTTGCTGCCCGTGCCGGAAAAGCGTGCGCTGATGCTGATCGACCCGCCGTTCGAAAAACTCGACGAGATGCAACGCTGCGCGGCTTCCCTCAAAGAGGCGGTGGGCCGCATGCGTCAGACCGTTGCGGCCATCTGGTATCCGGTGAAAGACCAGCGCATGTTGCGCCGTTTCTACCAAGACCTGGCCGGCACCGGTGCGCCGAAGTTGCTGCGTGTGGAATTGCTGGTGCATCCGCTGGACACGCCCAACACCCTGACCGGCTCGGGCCTGGCGATCGCCAACCCGCCGTGGGGCTTGGAGGAGGAATTGCGTGAGCTGCTGCCATGGCTGTCCAAGAAGCTTGGCCAGACCCAGGGCGGGTGGCAGATGGATTGGCTTATTGCCGAGTAACTGCTGATTGTAGTGAGCGGGCTTGCCCCGCGCTGGGCGGCGTAGCCGCCCCAACAAGGACGCCGCGGTGTTTCAGCAGGACCGAGGTGCCTGGGTTTGGGGCGGCTGCGCCACCCAGCGCGGGGCAAGCCCGCTCACTACAAGTTCAGGGTTAGGGTCAGATCGGGCAGGTCACGCCGGTGCCGCCGATGCCGCAATACCCCTGCGGGTTCTTCGCCAGATACTGCTGGTGATACGCCTCGGCGAAGTACACCGTCGGCGCTTCTTCGATTTCCGTGGTGATTTCACCCAGGCCGGCCTTGGTCAGTTCGGCCTGATAGGCTTGCGCACTGGCTTTGGCCGCTGCCAGTTGCTCAGGCGTGGTGGCGTAGATTACCGAGCGGTACTGGCTGCCGATGTCGTTGCCCTGGCGCATGCCCTGGGTCGGGTTGTGCAGCTCCCAGAACATCTTCAGCAAGTCTTCGTATTTCACCTTGGCTTGGTCATACACCACCAACACCACTTCGCTGTGGCCGGTCAGGCCAGAGCAGACTTCTTCATAGGTCGGGTTCGGCGTGTAGCCACCGGCATACCCGACCACCGTGCTGACCACGCCATCGCGCTGCCAGAACTTGCGCTCGGCGCCCCAGAAGCAACCCAGGCCGAAGATGGCGAACCCGACGTCGTCGAGGAATGGGCCCAGCAGCGGGTTGCCGTTGACGAAGTGGGTGTCCGGCAGCGCCATTGGGGTTTCACGGCCGGGCAAAGCTTGTTCTTGAGTAGGCAGCACGTTTTTGTTCACCAGAATTTCCGAGCGCAAGACCATGATCAGTCCTCTCAGTCAGATTGAGTTAGGTAAGAATTCAGACAGTCAGTGTGCCCGAGTGTTACATCGCTGTCAGGCGATTGGCCCGCGCGGGTAGCGTTTAAGCATCTTCATCAGCTCTGAGCCAGGGATCGGCCGGTCGAACAGGTAGCCCTGGCCCACATCGCAGCGATGCCGACGCAGGAACGCCAGTTGTTCGGCGGTCTCGATACCTTCGGCCACCACCTTGAGCTTGAGGTTGTGGGCCATGGCGATCACCGCCGAGGTGATTTCCATGTCGTCCTGGTTGTCCGGGATTTCGTGGATAAAGCTGCGATCGATCTTAATGATGTCGATGGGGAATTTTTTCAAGTAGCTCAGCGACGAGTAACCGGTGCCGAAGTCGTCCATGGCCAGGGTCAGGCCGAAGCTCTTCAACTGGTCCAGTTGCAGGCGCGTGTCTTCAGTGGCCTCCAGCAGCAGGCCTTCGGTCAGTTCCAGCTCCAGCAGATTCGCCGGCAGCTGTTCTTCCTTGAGGATCGTGGCAATCGACGCGACCAGGTCCGGGTCGGAAAACTGTTTGGGCGACAGGTTAATCGCCACCTGCAAGTTGCCCATGCCGGCGGCGCTCAATTGCTTGCTCATGCGGCAGGCCTGGCGGGCGATCCATTTGCCGATGGGGATGATCAGCCCGGTCTCTTCGGCCACGCTGATGAATTGGTCGGGGCGGATCATGCCCTTTTCCGGATGGTTCCAGCGCAGCAGCGCTTCCATGCCCAGCAGGCGGCCGCTGCGCAGGCACAGCTTGGGCTGATAGAACACATCCAGCTCGTTCTGAGTCAGGGCGCGGCGCAGGTTGTTTTCCACGAACAGCTTGTAGCTGGCCTCGGCGTTCAGCGCCTCGGTAAACACTTGCACCTGGTGTTTGCCGTTGGCCTTGGCTTTGTGCAAGGCCAGGCCGGCATTGCGCATCAGGGTCTGCGGGTCGCGGCCATGCAGTGGCGCACAGGCCAGCCCCACCGAGCCGGTGATACTGATCAATTGGTTGTCGACGAACATGGGCTTGTCGAGGGTCGTCAGCAGTTGGCTGGCGACCTGCTGGCCCGTCTCCAGGTCGGCATCGTCCAGCAGCACCGCAAACTCGTTACTGGCAAAGCGCGCCAGGCTGCCGCCGGCACTCAAGCTGTTACGCAGGCGCCGGGCCAGGCTGATCAGCAGTTTGTCGCCGGTCTGGTGGCCGAGGCTGTCGTTGATCCGCTTGAAGTTGTCGATGTCCACCAGCAACAGGCTGATAGGGCTGTCGCTGTCCCGGGCGAAGCGCTCATCCAGGTTGCGGATAAACGCCGGGCGGTTGCCCAGGTTGGTCAGGTTATCGGTGTAGGCCAGGCGCTCGATACGCTGCTGGGCCAGCTTGGTCTGGGTGATGTCTTCGTAGATGCCGATGTAGTGGGTCAGTTCGCGGTTGTCGCCATACACCTTGGAAATCGACAGTTGGCCCCAGTAGGGTTCCAGGTTCTTGCGCCGGCTCTTGAATTCGCCTTGCCAGCTGTTGCTCTTGGCCAGGCTCGACGGGGCGTCGAACAGCAACTCGCTGAGGTTCTCCAGCGCCGGCAGCTGCGCCAGGCGATGGCCGTGGACTTCTTCGGCGCTGTACTGGGTAATCGCGGTAAAGCTGGGGTTGACGTACTCCACCACACCATCGCAATTGACCAGCAAGAAGGCGTTGGCACTTTGCTCCACTGCCCGCTGGAATAAATGCAGCGCGCTGGTGGCGGCGCGACGGTTGTGGTTGTTGATCACGTGGGCGAACTGGTCGGCCAGTTCGCCGGCAAAGGCGATCTCATCGGACTGCCAGTCGCGTGCTCGACCGCTCTGTTCCAGGCACAACACGCCGACGACATGGCCATCGACGCGGATGCTCGCGTCAAGCATCGCGTAGATGTCCTTGGCGCGCAGATGGTCGGCCATTTCACGCGTGCGCGGATCGCGCATCGCGTGGGTGGCGTCGATGGCACGGCTGCTGTGCAGGGCTTCCAGGTAGTCCGGGAAACCGCTGGCGTCAATCGCCTCGGGCAGGTGGTGTTTTTGGTCAATGCGGTGATACGCCGAGATCGGCACCAGGCGCTGCCCTTCGAGGTTCCAGATACTGGCGCAATCGACCTGGTAGATATCGCAGGCACTGCGGGTGATCAGCTCGGCGGCTTCCTGCAGCGAGTTAGGCGTGCTGTAGCGCTGGCGCGCCAGCAGCAGGATCAGTTCCTGCTGGGCGCGTACCCGCTCCAGGTGCTGCAATTGTTCCTGTTGCGCACGCTGGTTGAGTTCCAGGGCGATTTGCAGGCGGCTGTTCTGGTTTTCCAGGTCGGCAGTCGGGGCAAAAGTCGGTACTTCACTGAACAGGCCGTCGACCACCATGAGGTAGCCACGCAGCAAGTGACGATTGTGTTGCTTGTAGGCCTCGCCCATTTCCAGCAGGCTCAGCGGCCCATCGTGGGTGTGCAAGGTGTAGCGCACCAGGTAATGGGGGCTCTGGCTCAGTTGCTGCTGGATCGCATCGTGCAACTGATAGCGCGCCTGGGGTTCCATCAGGCTGGCGTAGGGGGTGCCGAGCAGGGCGCACAACTCGACCGCCGGCAGGCCGAATTGGCGTTCGCAATTGGGGTCGAGGTAAAGCATGGCCCAGCTTGCCTCATTAAGCCGCTCGAAACGCAGCATGCCGAGGCGCGAAGGCACCGGTAATTGCGTCACTACCTCGGCCGCCATTCGGGCGACATCGGGTTGGCTTTTCATGGGGGAAACTCGCTTGGGAAAATGCGCACTGCACCGGGCTCACGCCCTCTTTACTGTCGCCTGCGGCAAGGTTGCATCATGCAGCACGCACTGACAAGAGAGGATGAAGGCTAAGTGCTATATGGCTGTTATCGGCCGCTCGGAGGATTTCTGCAATCGGGCTGATAGAAGGTGTACAAACCTGTTCTGGCTATGCAACAAGAGCCCAAAAAAAGCCCCGCCAAGTGGCGGGGTTGAGGTACGAGCGTGGCGCTCGGAAATCGGTGCAGCCAGGCCTCCCTGGTAACAGGGAGACCCGTGAGGCTTACAGCAGGATGGTGCGGATGTCGTTCAGCAACTGGCTCAGGCGCTGAGTGAAGCGTGCAGCCGCGGCGCCGTTGATCACACGGTGATCGTAGGACAACGACAGAGGCAGCATCAACTTCGGCTGGAACGCTTTACCGTCCCACACAGGCTGGATAGTCGCCTTGGACACGCCCAGGATCGCCACTTCCGGCGCGTTGACGATTGGCGTGAAGCCAGTGCCGCCAATGTGACCGAGGCTGGAGATGGTGAAGCACGCACCTTGCATATCGTCTGGGGTGAGCTTCTTGTCGCGGGCCTTGGCCGCCAGCGCAGCCGCTTCAGCAGCAAGTTGCAGCAGGCTCTTCTGGTCGACGTTCTTGATGACCGGTACCAGCAGGCCATCCGGAGTATCGACGGCAAAGCCAATGTGTACGTATTTCTTGCGGATGATCGCTTTACCGCTCGGGGCCAGCGAACTGTTGAAGTCCGGCAGTTCCTTGAGCAGGTGCGCGCAAGCCTTGAGCAGCAGCGGCAGCACGGTCAGTTTCACGCCGGCTTTTTCGGCCACGGCTTTCTGCGCAACGCGGAAAGCTTCCAGGTCGGTGATATCGGCCTGGTCGAACTGAGTCACGTGCGGAATGTTCAGCCAGCTGGCGTGCAGACCTGCTGCGCCGATCTGCATCAGGCGGGTCATCGGCACTTCTTCGATTTCGCCGAAGCGGCTGAAGTCCACGGTGCGGATCGGCGGAATGCCCGAACCACCGGTAGCGCCGCCTGCGGCCGGAGCGTCCTTGGCTTTTTGCATCATGGCTTTGACGTAAGCCTGCACGTCTTCCTTCAGCACACGGCCGTGAGGGCCGCTGGCCGACACAGCACTCAGCTCAACGCCGAACTCACGAGCCAGCTGACGTACCGCAGGGCCGGCATGAACCTTGGCACCGCTTGGCGCGGGTGCGACAGCAGCAGGGGCCGCAGCGGCCTCGGCTTTTGCCGCAGGCGCAGGGGCGGCGGCGGCCGGAGCCGCTTCAGCCTTGGCGGCCGGAGCGGCAGCCGGTGCTGGTGCGGCAGCAGGCGCCGCGCCTTGTACTTTCAGCTTGAGGATGAAGTCACCGGTGCCGACTTCGTCTTCCAGCTTGACCGCGATGCTTTCCACGACGCCGGCAGCCGGCGAAGGGATTTCCATGGAGGCCTTGTCGGACTCCAGGGTGATCAGCGACTGGTCGGCTTCGACGGTATCGCCGACCTTGACCAGCAGCTCGATGATCTTGGCCTTGCCCGACGAGCCGATGTCCGGCACATGAATGTCCTGGACGCTGGCGGCGGCGGGTGCAGTAGCCGGGGCCGGGGCGGCCTCGACAGCAGGTTTTTCAGCAGCAGGCGCTGGCGCGGCAGCGGCAGCAGGAGCCGCCGCTGGGGCCGCATCAGCGGCACCTTCGATTTCCAGCTCCAGCAGTTCGTCGCCTTCTTTCAGGCGGTCGCCCAGCTTAACTTTCAGGCTCTTGACCACGCCGGCCTTGGGAGCAGGGATTTCCATGCTCGCCTTGTCCGATTCCAGGGTCAGGATGCTCTGGTCGGCTTCAACCTTGTCGCCGACCTTCACAAACAGCTCGATTACTTCACCTTCACCGCTGCCGATGTCAGGTACGCGAATGAGTTCGCTCACAAAAAATCTCCTCAGCAGTCCAGTGGGTTGCGTTTTTCCGGGTTGATCCCGAACTTGACGATAGCGTCAGCCACTACCTTGGGTTCGATCTCACCACGGTCAGCCAAGGCTTCCAGGGCTGCCAACACCACGAAGTGACGGTCGACTTCGAAGAAGTGACGCAGCTTCTTGCGGCTGTCACTGCGGCCGAAACCGTCGGTGCCCAGGACTTTGAATTCCTTGGACGGGACCCACTGGCGAATTTGTTCAGCGTACAGTTTCATGTAGTCGGTCGAAGCGATCACCGGGCCTTTACGGCCGGTCAGGCACTCTTCAACGAAGGTGCGCTGTGGCTTCTGGCCAGGATGCAGGCGGTTGTGACGTTCTACGGCCAGTCCATCGCGACGCAGTTCGTTGAAGCTGGTAACGCTCCACACGTCGGCGCCGACGTTGAACTCTTCACGCAGGATCTTCGCCGCTTCACGCACTTCACGCAGGATGGTGCCGGAGCCCATCAGTTGTACGTGGTGCGCTGCTTCCTTGGTGTCTTCTTCGAGCAGGTACATGCCCTTGATGATGCCTTCCTCCACGCCGGCCGGCATGGCTGGCTGCTGGTAGGACTCGTTCATCACGGTGATGTAGTAGAAAACGTCCTGCTGCTCTTCGGTCATCTTCTTCATGCCGTCCTGGATGATCACCGCCAGCTCATAGCCGTAGGTTGGATCAAAGGTGCGGCAGTTCGGGATGGTGGCAGCCAGGATGTGGCTGTGACCGTCTTCGTGTTGCAGGCCTTCGCCGTTCAGCGTGGTCCGGCCGGCAGTGCCGCCGATCAGGAAACCACGGGTACGGCTGTCGCCGGCCGCCCAGGCCAGGTCGCCGATACGCTGGAAGCCGAACATCGAGTAGAAGATGTAGAACGGCAGCATTGGCTGGTTGTGGCTGGAGTACGAAGTACCGGCAGCGATGAAGGAGCTCATGGCGCCCGCTTCGTTGATGCCTTCTTCGAGGATCTGGCCCTTCTTGTCTTCCTTGTAGAACATCACCTGGTCTTTATCGACTGGCTCGTAGAGCTGGCCGACGGAGGAGTAGATGCCCAACTGACGGAACATGCCTTCCATACCGAAGGTACGGGCTTCGTCCGGGATGATCGGGACGATGCGCGGGCCGATGTCCTTGTCCTTGACCAGCTGCGCCAGAATACGCACGAAGGCCATGGTGGTGGAGATTTCACGGTCGCCCGAACCGTCAAGGATAGCCTTGAGGGTGCTGAGGTCTGGCGTCGGTACGCTGAAGCTGTTGGCGCGGCGCTGTGGCACGAAACCACCCAGTGCGGCGCGGCGCTCGCTCAGGTAACGAGCTTCGGCGCTGTTCGGCTCCGGCTTGAAGAACGGCAGGTTTTCCAGCTCTTCGTCTTTTACTGGAATGTCGAAGCGGTCGCGGAACAGCTTCAGGCTGTCGACATCGACTTTCTTGGTGTTGTGCGCGGTGTTTTTCGCTTCGCCGGCACCGGTGCCATAACCCTTGATGGTCTTGGCCAGGATGACGGTCGGTTGTTCCTTGTGGTTGACCGCTTCGTGGTACGCCGCGTAGACCTTGTACGGGTCGTGGCCGCCACGGTTGAGTTTCCAGATCTCGTCGTCGGACAAGTCGGCAACCATCGCCTTGAGTTCAGGCGTGTTGAAGAAGTGTTCACGCACGAACGCGCCGTCTTTGGCTTTGTAGTTCTGGTACTCGCCGTCGATGACTTCGTCCATGCGACGCTGCAGGATGCCGTCGACGTCCTTGGCCAGCAGTGGGTCCCAGAAACGGCCCCAGATGACCTTGGTCACGTTCCACTGAGCACCGCGGAACACACCTTCGAGTTCCTGGATGATCTTGCCGTTGCCGCGAACCGGGCCGTCGAGGCGCTGCAGGTTGCAGTTGATGACGAAGATCAGGTTGTCCAGCTTCTCGCGGCCGGCCAGGGAGATGGCACCCAGGGATTCCGGCTCGTCACACTCGCCGTCACCCAGGAAGCACCAGACTTTCTGCTTGCCTTCAGGGATGAAGCCACGGGCTTCCAGGTACTTCATGAAACGTGCCTGGTAGATCGCCTGGATCGGGCCCAGGCCCATGGATACCGTCGGGAACTGCCAGAAATCAGGCATCAGCCATGGGTGCGGGTACGACGACAAGCCGTTACCGTCCACTTCCTGGCGGAAGTTGTTCATGTGTTCTTCGGTGATGCGGCCTTCCATGAACGCACGGGCGTAGACGCCTGGGGAGGTGTGGCCCTGGAAGTAGATCAGGTCGCCGCCGTGCTCGTCGGTCGGGGCCTGGAAGAAGTAGTTGAAGCCGATGTCATACAGGGTCGCGCTGGAAGCGAAGCTGGAGATGTGACCGCCCAGGTCCGAATCTTTCAAGTTCGTGCGCATTACCATCGCCATGGCGTTCCAACGTACCAGCGAGCGAATGCGGCGTTCCATGAACAGGTCGCCAGGCATGCGTGCTTCGTGGGTAACGGGGATGGTGTTGCGGTATGGCGTGGTGATGGCGTAGGGCAGTTGCGAGCCGCTGCGGGTCGCGAGTTCGCCCATACGGGTCATCAGGTAGTGAGCACGGTCTTCGCCTTCTTTGTCGAGAACCGATTCCAGGGCGTCCAGCCATTCCTGGGTTTCGACGGGATCGAGGTCTTGCATGGCTTGCTCCAGGGCGGAAAGGCTACCAGAATCGGTTGCCTGAGTTTGCGACTGGCCTTGTGGGCAGACGACATAAATTCTTGGATGGCCGAAGGTTGCTTCGGCGTCCTGTAGTTTTACTACAAATCGTCAGCCATTTCAGCCTTTCGAATGTATATACGAGTAGTAAAACTACACAAGACTGAGCGTATGGCTCGGTCTGGCTGGTGAGCATAATCGTTATTGTTGATCTTTTGCGAACAAGAAAAGGTGAATGTTTGATGTTGGCTGCCAAAATGAAATTAATTTCAGCTATTTCTAACCTTTGTTCGACAGTCCTTCACCGAGCGTGGTTCCTGCGTTCACAGCTACAAGCCATTCACGCGCCGATCAAGGATAGACCATGAGCCTTCCAACGCTGGCCGAACTGCCGGCCATTCTCTTGCCTTTTGCCCAGCGGGCCGAGCAGTCATTTCGTGACGCGGTGGCCGCGCTGGATGACGATCATGGCCTTTCTGCGTGGACGCCGCAACGGTGGGCCGACTTCGCCCGGGTATGCGCCGCCAGTGATTTTGTCATTGAACAGAGTCTTCGTGACCCTTTGATGTTGCTGGAGCTGGTGGCCTGGGGCGAGCTGGATCGCGGCTTTGCACCAGGTGAACTGTGCGGGCAGGTGGCCGGCGCGGTGCAACAGGCTGAAACAGAAGACGAGCTGGGGCGTGTACTGCGTCGTCAGCGTACCCGTCAGCAGGTGCGGATTATCTGGCGCGACCTGACTCGACAGGCGGACCTGGTGCAAACCTGCCGTGACCTCTCCGACATGGCGGACGCCTGTATCGACCAAGCGTACCAGTGGCTGTATCAGCGCCATTGCGTGCAATTCGGCACGCCGACCGGCCGTCGTAGTGGTGAACCGCAGCACATGGTCATTCTCGGCATGGGCAAGCTCGGTGCGGTGGAGCTGAACCTGTCATCCGATATCGACCTGATCTTCGCCTATCCCGAAGGCGGCGAGACGGTGGGTGTGAAGCGCGCCCTGGATAATCAGGAGTTCTTTATTCGTCTTGGTCAAAAACTGATCAAGGCCCTGGACCCGATGACCGTCGACGGTTTTGTGTTCCGTGTCGACATGCGCCTGCGTCCCTATGGTTCGGCCGGTGCCCTGGTGCTCAGTTTCAACGCGCTGGAGCAGTACTACCAGGATCAGGGGCGCGACTGGGAACGTTACGCCATGATCAAGGCACGCGTCGTGGCGGGCGATCAGGTGGCCGGCGCGCAACTGCTCGATATGCTGCGACCGTTCGTCTACCGCCGTTATCTGGATTTTTCCGCCATCGAAGCGCTGCGCACCATGAAGCAGTTGATCCAGCAGGAAGTGCGGCGCAAAGGCATGGCCGACAATATCAAGCTGGGCTCGGGGGGGATCCGTGAAGTCGAGTTTATCGCCCAGGCGTTCCAGCTGATTCACGGTGGTCGCGACCTCAGCCTGCAACAGCGCCCGCTGCTCAAGGTGTTGGGCACTCTGGAAGGCCAGGCCTACCTGCCCCCGGCGGTGATTGCCGAGTTGCGCGAAGGCTATGAATTCCTGCGCTACACCGAACATGCCATCCAGGCCATCGCCGACCGGCAGACCCAGATGCTTCCGGACAACCCGCAGGATCAGGCACGTATTGCCTTTATGTTGGGCTTTGCCGATTGGGCGGCTTTTCATGAGCGCTTGATGTATTGGCGCGGTCGGGTGGATTGGCATTTTCGCCAAGTGATTGCTGACCCGGATGAAGAGGAAGGCGACGAAAGCGAGCTGATGGTGGGCGGTGAGTGGTTGCCGCTGTGGGAAGAGTCCCAGGATGAAGACGCGGCGTGTCGCCAGTTGGCCGAGGGCGGCTTCAGCGACGCGCCCAAGGCCCTCAAGGCCCTGGCCAGCCTGCGAGGCAGCCCGCAATTACGCGCGATGCAGCGCCTGGGGCGTGAGCGGCTGGATGCGTTTATCCCGCGCCTGCTGGCCCAGGCGGTGGAACACGCCAACCCCGACCTGGTCTTGGAGCGCGTACTGCCGCTGGTGGAAGCCGTCGCGCGGCGCTCCGCTTACCTGGTGCTGCTGACCGAGAACCCCGATGCGCTGCGCCGTTTGCTGACGTTGTGCGCCGCCAGTCCCTGGATCGCCGAGCAGATCACGCGGTTCCCGTTGCTGCTCGACGAGTTGCTCAACGAAGGTCGCCTGTTCAAACCGCCTTTGGCACCTGAGCTGGCGGCCGAGTTGCGCGAGCGCCTGACGCGCATCCCCGAGGACGACCTTGAGCAGCAGATGGAGGCGTTACGCCATTTCAAGTTGGCTCACCGCCTGCGCGTGGCCGCTTCGGAGATCGCCGGCAGCTTGCCGTTGATGAAGGTCAGCGATTACCTCACCTGGCTTGCCGAAGCCATCCTCGAGCAAGTATTGGCCCTGGCCTGGCGCCAGACCGTGGCCCGCCATGGTTCGCCGCAGCGCGTGGACGGTACCTTGTGCGATCCTGGGTTCATCATTGTCGGTTATGGCAAAGTCGGCGGAATCGAACTGGGGCATGGTTCGGACTTGGACCTGGTCTTTATCCATGATGGCGACCCGCAGGCGGAAACCGATGGGGCCAAACCGATCGACGGGGCGCAGTTCTTCACGCGCCTGGGCCAGCGGATCATTCACCTGCTGACCACCCAGACCAACTCGGGCCAGCTGTATGAGGTGGATATGCGCCTGCGACCTTCCGGCGCCTCCGGGTTATTGGTCAGTTCACTGGGCGCGTTTGATCGCTATCAACAAAATGAAGCCTGGACCTGGGAGCATCAGGCCCTGATCCGCGCCCGGGTGTTGGTGGGCAGCCAGGACGTCGGGCAGGCCTTCGAGCAGGTGAGGGCCCGTGTGCTGGGCCGTGAGCGGGACCCGGTCAAGCTGCGCCAGGAGGTCAGCGAGATGCGCGCCAAGATGCGCGATAACCTGGGCACCAAGACCACGGCGGCCGGCACCGGCGCCAATGCGTTCGAGGCGACGGCGGTGTTCGATCTCAAGCAGGACGCCGGAGGTATCGTCGATATTGAATTTATGGTGCAATACGCGGCTTTGGCGTGGTCTGCGCAACATCCATCGTTGCTGCGCTATACCGACAATATCCGCATTCTGGAAGGCTTGGAGCAGGTAGGGCTGATGCCCGCCGCCGATGCCCACCTGCTGCGCGAGGTGTATAAGGCCTACCGTTCCGCTGCGCATCGCCAGGCTCTGCAAAACGAGTCCGGTACGGTCGCCGGGGATCAGTTCGCCGACGAACGGCGGCAGGTGATGCGAATCTGGCAGGCGCTGGGGTTGAGCTGAAACACTATTAGGGCGGGGAGGCATAAGCCTCCCCGCATCGTTTGTGGAAACTACATGAATATTCTGATCGTTGGGCCCAGTTGGGTCGGTGACATGGTGATGGCGCAGACACTGTTCCAGTGCCTGAAACAGCGTCATCCCGACTGCCAAATCGACGTGCTCGCCCCCGAGTGGAGCCGGCCGATCCTCGAGCGCATGCCCGAGGTGCGCAAGGCCTTGAGCTTCCCGCTCGGCCACGGCGCCCTTGAACTGGCGACCCGTCGGCGCATCGGCAAATCCCTGGCCGGCCAGTACGACCAGGCCATCCTGCTGCCCAACTCGCTGAAGTCGGCGCTGGTGCCGTATTTTGCCGGCATCCCCAAGCGTACCGGCTGGCGCGGCGAGTTCCGTTATGTGTTGCTCAACGACGTGCGCACCCTCGACAAGGCGCGCTACCCGCTGATGATCGAGCGGTTCATGGCCCTGGCTTACGAGCCGGGTGCCGAGTTGCCCAAGCCTTACCCGCGCCCCAGCCTGCAGATCGACCCGCTGACCCGCGACGCGGCACTGGCCAAGTTCGGCCTGACCCTGGACCGCCCGGTGTTGGCGCTGTGCCCGGGTGCCGAGTTTGGCGAGTCCAAACGCTGGCCGTCGGAGCACTACGCCAAAGTCGCCGAGACCAAGATCCGCGAGGGTTGGCAGGTGTGGCTCTTCGGATCGAAAAACGATCACTCGGTAGGCGAAGACATCCGTCAGCGCCTGATCCCCGGCCTGCGCGAAGAAGCGGTGAACCTCAGTGGCGACACCTCGCTGGCCGAGGCGATCGACCTGCTGTCCTGCGCGGATTCGGTGGTGTCCAATGACTCGGGCCTGATGCACGTAGCGGCCGCGCTGAACCGCCCGCTGGTGGCCGTTTACGGTTCCACCTCACCCGGTTTCACACCGCCGTTGGCCGACCAGGTCGAAGTGGTGCGCCTGGGCCTGGACTGCAGCCCGTGTTTTGACCGCACCTGCCGGTTCGGTCACTACAACTGCCTGCGCCAATTGCTGCCGCAGCCGGTCAACGAGGCTTTGCAGCGGTTGCAGGGCTCAGTGGTCGAGGTCCGTTAGTTTGCGCGTATTGGTAATCAAGACCTCATCCCTGGGCGACGTGATCCATGCGTTGCCGGCACTGACCGACGCGGCGCGGGCCATTCCCGGTATCCGCTTCGATTGGGTGGTGGAAGAAGGCTTTGCCGAAATCCCCACCTGGCACCCGGCGGTGGACAAAGTGATCCCGGTGGCGATTCGTCGCTGGCGCAAGAACCTCTGGCAGACCTTCAAGAGCGGTGAGTGGCGACGCTTCAAGCAACGCATCCAGTCAACCAGGTACGACCTGGTGATCGACGCTCAGGGCCTGCTCAAAAGCGCCTGGCTGACGCGCTACGTGCGTGCGCCGGTGGCCGGTTTCGATAAGAACTCCGCACGTGAACCCATCGCGGCGCGCTTTTATTCCCGGCGCCTGGCCGTGGCCCGTGGGCAACATGCGGTGGAGCGCTTGCGCCAGCTGTTCGCCGTGGCGTTGGGCTATGACCTGCCCAAGGCCCTGGGCGATTACGGCCTGAACGTCGACAAGTTGCTTGGCCTGCCGCCGCAAAAGCCCTTTGTACTGTTGCTGCACGGCACCACCTGGGATACCAAGCATTGGCCCGAGGCCTATTGGCGCGAGCTGGCTGAGCGGATGGGCCGCCTGGGCATGGACGTGAAGCTGCCGTGGGGCAATGCTGCCGAAAAGGCCCGGGCCGAACGCCTGGCCCAGGGGCTGCCCAACGCCGAAGTACTGCCCAAACTGAACCTCGCCGGCGTCGCCCGTGTGTTGGCCGGTGCCCGCGCCTGCGTGGCGGTGGACACGGGCCTTGGTCACTTGGCTGCAGCGCTGGATGTGCCGACCCTTTCACTGTTCGGCCCCACCAACCCCGGCCTCACCGGTGCCTATGGCAAAGGCCAGATCCACATGGCCAGTGACTTCCCATGTGCACCCTGCCTGCAAAAGCAATGCACCTATCAGCCCACGGCCGACGACTTGCGTCGGTTCGACATCCGGCGTGAATCGCCATTGTGCTTTACACGCCTGAATCCTGAGCGTGTGGCAAGCCGACTGACCACGCTGTTACTGGCCGAGGACCTGCACTGATGCAACTGGCTTTTGTGCTCTACAAATACTTTCCCTTTGGCGGCTTGCAACGCGACTTCATGCGTATCGCCCTGGAGTGCCAGCAGCGTGGTCATCAGATTCGCGTGTACACGTTGATCTGGGAAGGAGATATCCCGCCGGGTTTTGAAGTGCTGGTGGCGCCGGTCAAGGCGTTCTTCAACCATCGTCGCAACGAGAAACTCAGCGCCTGGATGGCAGCGGACCTGGCCAAGCGCCCGGTGGACCGTTTGATCGGCTTCAATAAAATGCCCGGCCTGGATGTTTACTATGCCGCCGACGGCTGTTTTGAAGACAAGGCGCAAAACCTGCGTCACTCGTTGTACCGCTATTTCGGTCGCTACAAGCACTTTGCCGAGTACGAGCGTGCGGTGTTCGCCAGGGAGGCCAAGACCGAAGTCCTGATGATTTCCGAAGTGCAGCAGCCGTTGTTCATCAAACATTACGATACGCCGCTTGAACGCTTCCATCTGCTGCCGCCAGGCATTGCCCAGGACCGCCGTGCGCCGCCGAATGCCGCCGAGATTCGCGAGGGTTTCCGCAAGGAATTCAACTTGAGTGACGACGATTTGCTGCTGGTGCAAATCGGCTCGGGTTTCAAGACCAAAGGTGTCGATCGCAGCCTCAAGGCTGTGGCCGCGTTGTCGCCCGAGCTGAAAAAACGCGTCCGGTTATTTGTAATCGGCCAGGACGACCCCAAGGTATTCCAACTGCAAAGCGCGGCGTTGGGGCTGGGGGATAACGTGCAGTTCCTCAAGGGCCGCAGCGACATCCCGCGTTTCCTGCTGGGCGCCGACCTGTTGATTCATCCGGCGTACAACGAAAATACCGGTACGGTGTTGCTCGAAGCCTTGGTGGCGGGTTTGCCGGTGCTGGTCTCGGCCGTGTGTGGTTATGCCCACTACATTGCTGAAGCCGACAGTGGCCTGGTACTGGATGAGCCGTTCGAGCAGAGCCAGCTCAACCATTACCTGACGCACATGCTCACCGACACTGCACAGCGCGCGGCCTGGAGCCGCAATGGGTTGGCCTTTGCCGAGACGGCCGACCTCTACAGCATGCCGCAACACGCTGCGGATGTGATTCTGGCGGAGCCCAAACGATGAAGTTGATCCTTGCCGAACCCTTCAAGACTTTATGGGCTGGGCTTGATGCCTTTGCCGAAGTCGAGAAACTGCAAGGCGAAGTGTTTCGCGAACTGGCGGCACGTCGTACTTTGCGCACCGAGGTGGGTGGCCGCCCGTATTTCGTGAAGGTCCACCGTGGCATTGGCTGGGGCGAAATCTTCAAGAACCTGATTACCGCCAAGTTGCCGGTGCTGGGCGCCGGCCTTGAGTGGGCGGCGATTCATCGCTTGCAGGAACTCGGCGTGCCGACCATGACCGGCGTAGCCTTCGGCGAAAAAGGCAGTAATCCGGCAGACCAGCACTCGTTCATCATCACCGAAGAGCTGGCGCCAACTCTCAGTCTCGAAGACGTTACCGTGAACTGGGCCGCTGAACCCCCTGCGCCCGCGTTACGCCACGCCCTCACGGCCGAATTGGCGCGCATGGTCGGAGACATGCACCGGGGTGGCGTCAATCACCGTGACTGCTACCTGTGCCACTTCCTGCTGGACACCTCGCAACCGATTGACGCACGCAATATCAAGCTCTCGGTGATCGACCTGCACCGTGCCCAATTGCGCGCTCAATTGCCGTTGCGCTGGCGTGATAAAGATCTGTCTGCGTTGTACTACTCGGCGCTGGATATAGGTCTTACCCGTCGCGACAAGCTGCGTTTCCTGAAGGGGTACTTCCGTCAGCCGCTGCGTCAGATCCTGGCCGAACAAGCGGCATCCTTGAGCCTGCTGCAGCGCAAGGCCGACAAGCTATATGCGCGCAAGCAACGTTTGGGGGATGCAATCTGATGGCGGGTTGGAACCTGGAACCTGCCTACGCGGCCCTGAAAGATGACTTCGGTAGCCTTGAGGCGGTTTTCGCCCTGCAAGGCCAGCAACTGACCCGCGACCCATTGTCGGAAGTGATCCGGGTGGAGCGGGGCGGGGTCAATTACTACGTCAAGCGCTACACCGGCGCCGGCAAGGGCCTGCGGCGCTATCTGGGCAAGCCGCGGGTCAAGTCCGAATGGCAGAACCTCAAGCGCTTCAACAAGTGGGGCATTCCCACTGCGGATGTGGTGGCTTGGGGGTTGGAGCGCAATGGCCTGGCCTACGACCGTGGTGCGATGATCACCCGCGAGCTGCCCAAGACCGAAGACCTGTCGGTGCTGGCCGACCGCAACGATGCGCGTCTCAAGAACCGCAAATGGGTGGATGTGGTCAGCCGCCAGCTCGCCGAATATACCCGTACCATGCACGAGCACCGTTTTACCCATAACGATTTGAAGTGGCGCAACCTGTTGATCGACGACCAGCAGACGCTGTACCTGATCGACTGCCCCAACGGTGATTTCTGGCGCGGCTTCTGGCTCAAGTACCGCATTACCAAAGACCTGGCATGCCTGGACAAGGTTGCCAAATATCATTTGTCGGCCACCCAGCGCCTGCGGTTCTACATGCAATACCGCCAACGTACGCACCTGACGGCGTCGGACAAACAGCGAATTCGCCATGTGGTGAAGTTTTTCGAGGGACGCGAATGAGTGACTTTCTGGCGGCCGAAGACCGAGCCCTGCTTGAGCGCAATGGCCTTGCAACCTTCGAGGCATTGTGGACCAAGCAATTGGACGCGGTCGACGAGCCGAACACCAGCCGTGGTGGGTGGAGCAGCGTATTCCGTCTGGAGCTGGAGGGGCAGGGTTATTACCTCAAACGCCAAAGCAACTATCTGACGCGTACCTTGCATAGCCCGTTCGGCGAGCCTAGCTTCGCCCGCGAATTCCGCAATATCAGCCGCTACCGGCAGCTGGGTATTCCTGCATTGCAGGCTGCCTTTTTTGGTGAGCGCAAGGTGCAGGGCGAGCGCCGTGCCATCTTGCTGACCCGTGCATTGGACGGCTGGAGCGACCTGGACACATTGCTGGAGCAATGGTCGCAATTGAGCGATGCTCAGCGTGCCGCGATCCTGCTGGCGTGCGGTCAGCTCGCCCGGCGCCTGCATCGCGCAGGCCAGGTGCATGGTTGTTTTTACCCCAAGCATATTTTCCTGCGGGCCAGTGATGAAGGCTACGCCGCGCAGCTGATTGACCTGGAGAAAACCCGGCCGCTGTTGTTCGGTTGGCGTGACCGCGTCAAGGATCTGGAGCCGTTGTTGCGACGCGCGCCGCAATGGTCGGACGACCAGGTACGCCAACTGCTGGCCGCCTATCTCGGCGAGCCGCAAGACAGTGCGCTGGTCTCTACATGGCTGCAGAAATTGACCGCCCGCCGCAGCCAAAAGGAAAACCGTTGATGCGTTTGTCCGAGCTGAAAATGGCCGGCCGTACTCCCGACCTGCCCCTGACCATTGAGCTTGCGGATGCGGCGGGCCCTGGCCAACTGCAACTGTTGAGCCTGCTGCGGGTATTGCCGGGTGAGCGTTACGTCGGTGCCGCGGTGTGGCGTGGCCGCCCGGTGTTGGCCAAGTTGTTGGTGGGCAGCAAGGCGGCACGCCATTTTCAGCGTGAACTCTCGGGTGTGCGCCTGCTCGCCGAGCACGGCCTGACCACGCCGTTGTTGCTGGCTGATGGTTTGAAGGACGGCGAGGGCGGCTGGCTGCTGTTCGAGTTCATCGAAGGTGCGCAAAGCCTCGCCGATGCCTGGCAGGCGGTCGAAGGTTTGCCGCCGCTGGCAGATGAACAAACCGCCGTACTCGCCGAAGCCCTGGGCGCGATTGCCCAGATGCATGCCAAAGGCCTGTGGCAGGAAGACCTGCATCTGGACAACCTATTGCGCCATGATGGCAAGCTGTACCTGATCGATGGTGCCGGGATTCGTGTCGAAGAAGCGGGCAAGCCGCTGTCGCGCAGCCGGGTGCTGGAAAACCTCGGTGTGTTCTTCGCCCAGCTACCCAAACACCTTGAGCCGTTCACCGAGGAGCTGCTGGTGTATTACCTGCTGGGCAACGGCGAACATGCCTTGCCGCTGGAAGCCCTGGAAAAACAGGTGCACAAGGTCAGTGCCTGGCGCCTGCGGGACTTTTTGAGCAAGGTCGGCCGTGAATGCACGCTGTTCAGCGTCGTAAGGGGGGCTTTTGCCTTGCGCGCCATTCGTCGTGAGGAAGAACCGGCGATGCTGCGGGTGCTGGCGCAGGCTGACGTGTTGCTCGATCAGGGCCATCTCTATAAAACCGGTGGCGCGGCGACTGTCGCCAAGGTAGAGGTCGCTGATAGGCCGTTGGTGATCAAGCGATACAACATCAAAGGTTTTGTGCATTGGCTCAAGCGCTTCTGGCGCCCCAGCCGCGCTTGGCATTCCTGGCGCGAAGGCAACCGCCTGGCGTTCCTGGGGATCGCTACACCCAAGCCGCTGGCTGTACTGGAGAAGCGTTTTCTCTGGCTGCGCGGCCGGGCTTACCTGGTGACCGAGTTCTTGCCGGGACCGGACATCATCGAGCGCTTCGCGCCCTACGTTGAACACGGCGATGCGCCTGAGAACGAACTGTTGGCCCTGGACCAGTTGTTCGCCGAACTGATCCGCGAGCGCATCAGCCATGGCGACTTCAAAGGGCACAACCTGTTCTGGAACGAAGGCCGCTGGGCAATGATCGATCTGGATGCCATGTGCCAGCACCGCTCAGTCGCCAGCTTTGCCCCGGCGTTTGCCAGGGATCGTGCGCGGTTTATGCGTAATTGGCCGTCGGACAGTGCGCTCTACAAGTTGATTGACCAGCGTTTGCCCAAGCAGGTCTGATTCGGGCGAGACCTAATGCCTGATCAGTTAAGCGATAGAACGGACGATGGTTAATCTGTGGGAGGGGGCTTGCTCCCGATAGGCCGTGCGGCGGCCTCAAAAATGGGCCTGCTACGCAGTCCATCGGGAGCAAGCCCCCTCCCACAGGTTGATTTGGGGTGAATCTAGAACTGGTACTCAGCCCCTGCGCCCGCATACCACGATCGCCCGGGGGCCGCTTCGTAATAGCGGCCGTTGCCGTCACCGACAATGACCGAGCCGACATACTGGCGATCCAGCAAGTTATCCAGGCGTAACGTCTGGTGAAAGGTCCAGTGTTCCACCTTCTGCTCGAACCGTGCACGCCAGTTGAAGACGCTGTAGCCCGGCGCCGCGTGTTGCTGGTTGGTGTCCTCTACGTAGACCTTGCTGCGGTACATGCCTTCGATAGCGCTACTGACCCAGTCGCGGGGCTTCCAGTTCAGCTCGGCGAACAGGGTGGTTTGTGGTACGCCTGGCAGGTAGTTGCCCTTGTCCACGGGTTTGCCACCTCCAACAAAATCGCTGTCATAGGTGGCTTGCAGGCGGGTGTAGGCAAGTTGGGTGCTCCACTGTTCCGTCAGTTGGCTTTCGATACCCAATTCAAAGCCCCGGCGCAGAGTGCGGCCGGCGTTCTGATAGGTGGTGCGACCGCCGCTGGATTGTTGCACCACCAGCTCGTCTTCGGTGGTGATCTGAAACACGGCTGCGTTGAGTCGCGTGTCCTGCCCGAGGCGGGCTTTGAGCCCCATTTCATACTGGGTGCTGACTGACGGCTTGAGCGCGAAGTTGAAGCCGTTCGAGGTGCCGGAATAGGCCGATTCGGCCTGGGTCGGTGTTTCGAAGCCTTTGCCCGCACTCACATAGCCATGCAGGTCCGGCGTAAAGGCGTACATGACGCTCACCGACGGCGTGTTCTTCTGGTAGGTCTTGTTGCCGCTGTCGTTACCGTCGCTCTGGAAGTGATCGTCGACGTCCATCTTCATGGTGCTGTGGCGCAGGCCGGCTTGCAGCGTCCAGTCGCCCAGCAGCCAGTTGGCTTGCACGAACGGGTCGAGGCTGGTGGCGGTGTCGATTTCATCGCGGCCCAGGGCGCCTTTGACGCCATGCACGCCGTCGAGCGTATTGGAATAGCCCTGGCGATCATCCTGACTGCGGTCGTAGTCGAGGCCGGTGATCAGCGTGAGGTCTCCAGGCGCGCTGGTGATGGGTTGCAGCCAGCGCAGGGAGCCGCCGTAGAATTTACGCTCGAAGTCCACCACGCCGCCGCGCTTGTCGGGTGGTGTGCCACCTGGAATCGATAAATATTGAATCACGCTGCGGCGGCCCGTGTACGCATTCACCTGCAAGGTGGCATCGCCGAAGTAGCGCTCATAATTCAGCCCCAACTGTTGGTGGTCGATACTTTTGCGCGTGTTGTATGTCAACGCACTGGTGCTCACCGAGCGCGGGTCGGCCTTGTAGGCTTGCCATGTCTGGCCCAGCGGATCCTGCGTATTGTTCTGCTCCAGGCTGCTGTAGATCAGCGCCAGTTTACTGTCGTCATCCGGCTGGACGTTGAGCTTGGCGAAGGTCTGGTCGCGGCGGGCGCTGCTGTGGTCACGGTAGCCGTCGGTGTCCATGCGTGAGGCGTCGAGCACGAAGCCGGCACCGTTGGCCGCGCCTTCGGCGCTCAGGTGGTTTTTATTCAGGCCATCGCTGCCCACCAGGGTTTCGGCGCCGATGCGCGGTGGGCCCTCGCCGTCACGCGAGAACATCTGGACCACCCCGCCGGCGTTGCTGCCGTACAGCGTGGCTGCCGGGCCGCGCAGCACTTCAATGCGCTCGGCGGTGTCGAGGTTGAACGTGGCCGCCTGGCCCTGGCCGTCCGGGGTGCTGGCGGGAATGCCGTCGGCAATCAATTTGATGCCGCGCACGCCAAACGCCGAGCGTGCGCCGAAGCCGCGGGAAGAAATCTGCAGGTCCTGCGCATAGTTCTGACGGTTCTGCACCACCAGGCCCGGCACGCGGGACAGGGCTTCGGAGGCGTTGATGCCCAGTTGGCCGTCGCTGATCTGCTCGCGGCTGATACTGTCCACCGAGTACGGCAGGTCGAACGTCGGGCTGGCGCTGCGCGAGCCGGTGACCACGCTGGGGTCGAGGATCAGGGTGTCGTCGGCCGTGGCGGTATCGCATATGGCGAACAGGCCAGGTAATAGCAAGGTGATGCGAGCGAGGGTTTTCATGAGTCAGCCGAAATGCGAGGCGCTTTGTGTGTAAACGCGCAAAAGGGCGCGAGTTTAGTGGTTTGGCAGGTTTTGCGCATTTCGGAAGCATCCTACGCGTTGTAGCGGTGGGGCTGGGCTGAACCCCGCTCAAGTCAGGTGCTAGCGTGGCGAACCATCTCTGAGGGCTCGCCATGAACGTAAAAACTGCGCTGGCAGTCGGTTTGGTTTCAATGACGATCAGTGGCTGCGGCACACTCAATACGGTGCTGCGTGAAGATGTCGCAGCGACCCGAGAGCTGCGCAAGCAAAAAACCTATTGTGCGGCCATTCCTCGTATCTACAGCGGCGTGGCGTTTGATTTCTGCCTGCTGCACGCTGCGCCAGACCCGACGGGCGTGCTCATACCGTTTGTGTTGGCTGATATCGCCTTGTCGGGTGCATTGGACACGGTCGTTCTGCCCTACACCCTGTATCGGCAAGTCGAGTACGGCTACCTCTATGTCTACCGTTAAGCCGCGCCGATCCTCTTGCCGCTAACAGTCTTGTGCTGCTTTTAAGCTATAATCCCGCCCTTTAGCTGTTTCCCGCCGAGGTGGGAGGCACACTTTTTTCAGGCGCAACCCGCCTGCATGCAGACTAAAAGAGGCTAGACCCCTGTGGCATTGACGATTCTTGGCCTGTCCGGCGCCCTTAGCCATGATCCTTCCGCAGCCTTGTATATCGACGGCAAGCTGATCGCGGCCGCCGAAGAAGAGCGCTTCGTACGCGACAAACATGCAAAGAACCGCATGCCTTACGAGTCGGCGAAGTTCTGCCTGGAACAGGCCGGCATCAAGCCTTCCGACGTTGACGTAGTGGCGATCCCATTCGCCCCGATCAGCCTGTTCGGTGAGGCGCGCTGGCACTACGCCAAGCGTTACTGGTACGCCCCGGACCGCGCCCTTGACGCGATCCTGATGGGCAACCGTCGCTACAAGCGCTATCGCAACAAGATCGTCTGGTGCCTGGAGCAACTGGGCTTCGATCCGAAGAAGATCAAGATCGAACCGGTTGAACACCACCTGGCTCACGCTTCCAGCGCCTACCACTGCTCGGGCTTCCAGGAAAAAACCGCGATCCTGGGCATCGACGGCAAGGGCGAATACGCCACGACGTTCTTCGGCTACGGCGAAAACGGCAAGATCCACAAGATCAAGGAATTCTACGATCCGGACTCCCTGGGCGGCCTCTACGGTGCAATCACCGAGTTCCTCGGTTTCGAGATGCTCGACGGTGAGTTCAAGGTCATGGGCATGGCGCCGTATGGCGATGCCAGCAAGTACGACTTCTCCCGCCTGGCCTCGTTTGAGAATGGCGAGTTGGTGATCAACACCGACTATGCCAACGTCATCGGCCTGCGACGTTACAAAGAGAAGGGCAAGGGTTTCTATTTCTCGCCGAAACTGATCGAGTGGCTGGGCCCGAAACGCGAAGGTGACATCGCCGACGAGCCGTACATCCACTATGCCGCCAGCATGCAGGCGCTGTTCGAGAAGCTGGCCCTGCAGATGATCGACCATTACCTGGGCGACATCCTCAAGGACACCGGCAAGCTGGCCTTCGCCGGCGGCTGTGCGCTGAACGTCAAGCTGAACCAGAAGATCATCGCGCGTGACGATGTGAAAGAGCTGTTCGTGCAACCGGCGTCCGGCGATGCCGGCACTGCGGTTGGCGCGGCGGCCTATGTGTCGCACGCTCGTGGTGTACCGGTAGAGAAGATGGAACACGTCTACCTCGGCCCGTCCTACAGCAACGAAGACGTGATCGCCGCGTGCGCCAGGCACGAGAGCAAGCCGAACTGGCGCAAGATCGAGAACATGCCTCAGCGCATCGCCAAGATCATGGTCGACGGCAACCCGGTAGCCTGGTTCCAGGGCCGCATGGAATTCGGTCCGCGTGCGTTGGGCGGCCGTTCGATCATCGGCTGCCCAAGCGCCACCGGCGTGGCTGACCGCATCAACCACCAGATCAAGTTCCGCGAGCGCTGGAGGCCTTTCTGCCCGTCGATGCTCGACACTGTGGCCCCGCAGATGATCAAGGTCGACCACCCGGCGCCGTTCATGACCTTCACCTTTGAAGTGGCGGAAGAATGGAAAACCCGCGTGCCGGAAGTGGTCCATGAAGATGGCACCTCCCGTGCCCAGGTGCTCAAGCGCGAATACAACCCGCGCTACTACGACATGATGAAAGAGCTGGAAGTACTGACCGGCAACGGCGTGTCCCTGAACACCTCGCTCAACCGTCGTGGCGAAGCGATGATCTGCTCGCCGACCGATGCGTTGAACATGTTCTTCGGTTCCGACCTGCAGTACCTGATCATGGAAGACATCCTGGTCGTCAAAGACGGCGTGGACCCTTATGACGCGCTCGGCTGATCGGCAGGTCCTGCAATTCTGCCACGGCTATGACGGGCCGTTCCTGGACTGCGCGCGGCAATACGCCAGCCTGTTCGCGGGCTCGGGTTACAAGGTGACCACGGTGTTCCTCACCGGGGTCGCCGACCCCGGCGTGGCGGCGGCCTGTGCCAGTGATGAAGTGTTGTTCATGGAATACAGCTCCAAGGCCATCCGTGGCCTGAAGCTGTCGGCCATCGCCCAGATGCGCAAGATTGCCGCGTCACGCAACTTCAGCTTCTGCATTGCCCACCGCGCCAAACCCATTTACATCGCCCTGCTGGGCACGGGGTTGCAGGTCATCGGCGTGCATCATGCCTTTGGTGACTATCAGCGTCGAGGTCGTCGCCTGTTTGCCTCGATCTTCCAGAAACGCCTGAGCCTGCTGGCAGTTTCGGACGCGGTGCGTGATGACATCCGTCGCTGCCTGCCGAAATGGCCGGCGGCACGTATTCAGACTTTGTATAACCGCATCGATGTCGAGGCCCTGCAGGCGCAACAGGTGTCGAAGGATGAGGCACGCGACGCCTTGGGGTTGTCACCCGACGAGTGGGTGGTCGGCAACGTCGGTCGCCTGCACCCGGACAAAGACCAGGCCACGCTGCTCAAGGGCTTTGCCCTGGCATTGGCGCAGTTGCCGGCTGAAAGCAAGTTGGCGATCCTCGGCAGCGGGCGCCTGGAGCAAGACCTCAAGAGCCAGGCTCGCGAATTGGGGATTGCCGATCGGGTGTTGTTCCTCGGCCAGGTGCCGAATGCGCGCCTGTATTTCCGTGCGTTCGATGCCTTTGCCCTGAGTTCCGACCACGAGCCCTTCGGCATGGTGCTGCTTGAAGCCATGGCTGCCGGTGTACCGTTGCTGGCCACGGCTTGCGGCGGTGCGCGGGAAGTGGTCGAAGGCGTTGGCATATTGTTTCCCTTCGGTGATGCCGAGCACCTGGCACAGGGCCTGGTCCATCTGGCTGCAATGGGCCCGCAGCAGAAGCGCCAGTGCGCCGAAATGATGCTGGAGCGTCTGCATGCACAGTTCTCGGATCAGGCAGTACACACGGCTTTCTGGCAGTTGCCCAACGTAATTGAACTGACCGCGGGGGCTTGATGCTCAATCGATTTCAAGGCTGGCGTGAGCGTGGCTGGTCCGTTGTCGACGCGACTGCCTACAGCGCCGCGTGGAAGCGTTTCGGCGGCAGTGTCGCCACCCATCCGCAGATCATCGAACGCCTGGCCGCGCTGGCGGGTATTCCCGTGCGCTATCTGGCGTGGGAGCAAGGCGACGAACTCAAGGCGTGCATTGCCACGTGGGGGCGCGACCTGGCGTTGTCCAAGGATGTGCTCAAGCGTCAAGGCAAGAAGGGCCTCTTCGACCTGGGCAATGCCGAATTGATCCTGCCGGCCGCCGTCGACGCCCAAGCACCGCTGCGTCACCGGGCCCGTTACTTGTCGACCCTCAATGAGGGGCGTTTCAGCGGGCTCAAGCCCCAGCCCGAACAGTTGGCCATGGCGCGTACCCCGGAAGAATTGTCGAAGAAGTTTCGCTACAACCAGCGCCGTGAGTTGCGCTTGTTGGAGGAGGCTGGTGGTGTCGTGCGGTCGGTGAGCGAATTTTCCAGCCAGGAACTGGCTGCGATCTACTGCGATTTGTTCCTGCGTCGCTGGGGTTTTGTCGCCACGGGTGCCGAGCGGATGGCCGAGGTGATCGAGTTGCTGCGTGAATGGCTGATCGGCTCGGTGATTTTTCTTAACGATGCGCCGATTGCTGTGCAGTTGGTGTACCGGGTCGAGTCGTCCGACTGGATCAGCGTGGAATATGTCAATGGTGGTGTCGACCCTGAAACCCGCTCATTCAGCCCAGGCAGCGTCCTGAGCTTTCTCAATACCCAAGCCGCCTGGGAGCAGGCGCGAGAAGTCGGCAAACCGCTGCGGTTTTCTTTCGGTCGGGCCGATCGCGAGTATAAGGACCGCTGGTGCAACCCGGTGCAGGTATTCAGCGTATGAGTCGCAAGCAGCAGTTGCTCAAGCGTCACCGGCGTAACAAGCGCATCGGTCTGTTGATCGGTTTGTTGCTGTTGGTGGTCATTGGCGTGCTGGTGGCCTGGTGGCTACCGATAGTGCTGGCCGTGTTGGCATGGGTCGCCCACGAAGCCTGGTTTGCCGACCATTTGTTCTACTCGCCGTCGCAAGACTATCAATACCCGTTTGCAGAAGACGCTCAATTGGCCGGAGTGCGGCTGGAGGGTGATCGGCTGCTACTTGATCGGCCTGACGAATTGAAGGCGGACGCCACGTTGATACTGGCTGTTCGGTTGGAGAGCCGTTGGCTGGGGCGTTTTCTTGACCCTGCCGTCGAGCTGACAGGCGGCGGGCAGGTCGACCGTCAAGCATTCGAGCGCGGTGTAAACGGTACGCGCTATGTCAATCTGACGGGGCTGGCGCCGGCCCTGCTCGCCGGGGAGTTGCGGGTACGTGCGCGTCATTGCCGGTTCAAAGGCGCGCCCAAGCTGTGGGCCTGGAGCAACCCTGACCTGAGTACGCGGCGAGTGATGGTGGTCGCGCCCCATGCCGATGACGCTGAGTTGGCGGCGTTCGGCCTTTACAGCCAGGCCGAAGAACCGTGGATCGTGACCCTGACCGCCGGTGAAATCGAAGCTGAACATTACCGGCAGATGGGCCTGGGGGCTATCGAGGCGTCGCGCGTCAAGGGTCGGCTGCGTGCCTGGGACAGTATCGCCGTACCGCGCTGGGCCGGTGTGCCCGAATCCCATTGCGTGCAGCTGGGCTATTTTTGCCTGCAACTGCAAGCCATGCAGGCCGCGCCGGACGTGCCGGTTACCTCGCGGGAAGCGGACCTTGCGGATACCCGTCTGTTTCGCCAATTCAACCCATTCCTGCTGCCGACCGATGGTGACGGTTTGCCGACCTGGAACAACCTGCTGGCTGACCTGCGTCACTTGTTACTGACGGCGCGCCCCGAAGTCATCGTGTTACCGCATCCGGTCATCGACCCGCATCCTGACCATATCTGCGCGCAGCAAGCGGTGCTGGAAGCGCTGCAGGGGTTGGAATGGCAACCGTCCATGTTGCTCGGATACGCCAATCACTTGCACGACAATGATCGCTGGCCGATGGGGGATGCCGGCAGTGGTGTCGCTTTGCCACCTTTCTTTGATTCAACGTACACTTTGCACCCTTATTGCATATCGCTGACTGATGAGCAGCAGTGTGACAAGGCAATGTCGCTTGGAATGATGCATGACTTGCAACCGCGGATGCCGTTCAAGCGGCGACTGCGGCGGGTTATCCAGCGGGTTCTGGCGCGCCGGACGATTTCACCTTGGGGAGAAAACGAGTTTTTCCGCAAGGCCGTCCGTCGTCATGAGCTGTACTGGGTGATCCGACGTCCCCAAGCGTTCGGCAATGTGAGAGAGCACTGAGTGCTCTCTGTAAATGGCAGTGAGTCCCCGTTTTGATCAACCCATGCCCTCGTATTATTTTTATCATCCCCTACTTCGGCTGCTGGCCGTTCTGGATGCCGTTTTTCCTGGAAAGCTGCCGTCACAATCCGGATATCGACTGGCTGTTGTTCAGTGATTGTCCAATGCCGGCCAACGTCCCGACCAATGTGCGCATCGAGCACATCACATTTGCCGATTACTGCGCCCTGGTATCACAGCGCCTGAATATCCCGTTTGCCCCTCAGGCTGCTTACAAACTGTGCGACATCAAGCCAGCGCTCGGGTATATCCACGCCGACCGGCTTGAAGAGTATGATTTCTGGGCCTTTGGCGATCTGGACCTGATCTACGGCAACCTGCGCAACTATTTCACCGCGGAGCGTCTGGCGGGCTACAACTTGTTCTCCACCCATGAGCGCCGCGTGGCGGGCCACTTGTGCCTGATGCGCAACACCGCCAGCAAGCGCGAAGTGTTCATGCAGATGAAGAATTGGCAGCAACGTTTCACCGATCAGAAGCACCATGCGCTGGACGAGGGCGCCTTCAGCAGGATCTTCCTGTGGCGCAAGAACTTTCCTAAGCCATTGTTCGAGCTGGTCGGTAAGCTCAACCCGTGGCGCCGGCAGAGTGAGTTTGTCGAGGCATTCAGCACGCCCGGCGGCGTAATCAAATGGCACGACGGCACGGACCGCTTCCCGCACCAGTGGTATTGGAACAAGGGACACCTGACCAATGACCGGGACGGCGAGCGGGAATTTCCCTATTTTCATTTTGTCTGTTGGAAGCGTAATCAGTGGCCATTGGTGGAAACACCGTGTCCTGATCAGATCCAGGCGCTGGCGGCTGCACCGTCCTGGATTATTGATGCTACGGGTTTCCATCGAGGAGCGTTATGAGCCGGCGGTTCAAAGTCTTGCAGTTGCAGCCTGACTACAATGTCAAATCCCATGATTTCGCTGACTTGGCCGAGCAGATCGTCAAGGCACTGCCGACGGATCGCTATGAGGTCACCGCAGCCTTCCTGCGCGGTCGACCGGGGCCGGGCGAGCCGGTGAGCCGTGCGCACGCATCGGTGTATTTCGAGTTTTCCGACAAGGCCCTCAAAGGCATGCGCCTGCTTGCCATGTGGCGCCTGTATCAGTTCTGCCGTAAGGAACGCTTCGATGTAGTGGTGTGCAACCGCTTCAAGCCCGTCAACATGCTGCTGCAGCTCAACCGCTGGTTGAAGATCCCCCTGTGTATCGGGATCTCCCACGGGTTTGGCGAGTACGACCGCTTATACCGCCGCAAACAGGCCCAGCGACTGATTGACGGCCATTGGCGGTTTGTCGGCGTGTCACCGGCGGTCAAGCAGTACCTGCTGGACTGCCAGTGCGGCTTCACCGACAGCAACACCTACGCGATTACCAATGCCATCGATATCGAACAGACCGATGCATTGCAGTATTCCCGGGAGCAGGCGCGTGAGCTGCTGGGGCTCGACCCTTCGGTGCGCTTGGTCGGAGCATTGGGCCGGCTGGTGCCGGTCAAGGGGCATACTTATTTACTGCAGGCTTTTGCGCAGCTCAAGGAGCGCTATCCCTCGGCGCAGATGGCTATCATCGGCGCCGGACGGGAGGAGGCCAACTTGTCGGCTGAAATCGAGCGCCTGGGCTTGAGCGGTCGTGTCCACTTGCTCGGCTTTCGCGAGAACGCTTTGCGTTATGTGCGCGCTTTTGACATCTGGGCGATGCCGTCCCTGGCCGAGGGCTTGGGCCTGGCGCTGCTGGAAGGCATGAGTGGGCGACTGCCGATCATCGCGTCGAGCGTGCCGGCCATGCTGCCATTGATCGAGGGTGCGGGCGGCCTGGCGGTCGAACCGGCCAACGTTGCGGCGCTGGCGCAGGCGCTGGACAGCTACCTGGCTCTGCCCGATGACGCCTTGGCGCGCAAGGGTGAACAGGCTTATCAGTACCTCCAGGCCAATCATGACATCGAGGTGTTCCGTCGCGAATATCTCGAGCTCATCGAGTCGGGACTGGCTCAAGCACGCAGAGAGAATGTATGAACCAGAATCAACCGTTGGTCACTGTGATCATCGCGTCGTACAACCACGCTCCCTATATAGAAGAGAGCATCCTGAGCGTGCTGAACCAGACGTATGCCAACATCGAGCTGCTGGTGATCGATGACGGCTCCACCGATGACAGCGTCGAGCGCATTCGCGGCTTGCTGGAACATCACGCCTTTGATTTTCGCGTACAGCAGAACCAGGGGCTGACCAACACTCTCAATGACGCCATCGCACGCGCCAGGGGCTCGTTGATTGTGCCGTTCGGTTCCGATGACATTATGTTGCCCGAGCGTATTGCGACCCAGGTTGCCTATATGGACGGCAAGCCAGAGGTGGGGATTTGCGCAGGTAATATCGAACTGATCGACTCCGAGGGGGCGCTGTATCCCGAAAGCCGCCAGCGCCGCGATGTACCCTTCCGGCGCCTCGATTTCGATGACATGTTCCTGGAGCGCAAGCCTTATCCGCCAGCACCGACGCTGATGATTCGGCGCGAGGCGCTGGAGGCGGTCGGGGGGTTCGACCCGCAGATTCGTCTGGAAGACTTGTTCATCGAATTGAAGATCACTCACGCGGGTTACTTCATCGACGGTTTGAACGTGGTGATGGCGCGCTATCGCAAGCACGCTACCAACTCCTACAAAAACCACCGCTTCATGATCGACAGCATACTGCGCACCTACGCCCTGTTCAGCGATCACCCGTTGTATGACGAGGTGCGTTACAAGTTCCTCAGTTCCATGTTCCTCAAGACGTCCAATCGCAACCGCGAGCTGGCCCGGGAGTTGTTGGCGCAGATTCCGTTTCGCGCCTGGAACAAGAAGACCTGGCGTGGACTGGCCCGCCTGTATTTTTCCCCGCTGGAAAAAGACTGACCCCCCTACGGGCCCTGTCACCTGCTGGCGGGGCTTGTATCCTGTTCTGTCGGACGCAGCGTCTGTGCCTTTTCGCGGATCTTCAACGTGGCTTGTGCCGACGCGACGGCGGCATAGCCTTGCATCAGTTGTTCAAAATGGCTCTCGAACAACCAGTTGCGGTCTTGCGAATAGCGCTGCATGTGCTTGAGGTTGCGTTGACGCAGGGCGTTGCGCAGTGCCGACGGATACAGGCGCATATCTGCCACGTCAATCAGCCCGAACTCGCCGTCTTCCATGAACAGTACATTGCCCAGGTGCAGAGAGCGGAAGTACACGCCTCGTTCGTGAAGCAGGGCTATGTACCGGCCTAGACGCTCCACAAGAGCGCCGCGCAGGCTGCTGTCCAGGCTTTGCAGGGTCTGGCGCACGGTCAGCCCCGGCAGCGGCTGGTAACGCACGGCGGTGCTGCCGTCGCGCAGGCTGTAGAGGTCGAGGATAGTCGGCGCGACGATGCCGAGTGCGCGAAGCTGCGCAGCGTTGCTGGCAAAGCGTTCCGAATAAGGATTGAACCAGCCGGAGGTGTACCAGCGGCGGGCTCTGAAGAGCTTGAGGAAGCTGCCGTCCTCCAGGCGCAGGACCTTCGGGCCCAGGCCGTCGGCCTCGATTACGTGGGCGTTGCAGCATAGCTGGTCAAATGCCTGCGGTGTTAGGGTTTTGACCGGTGTGTCCAGCAGGCTGCGACGACGCTGGGCGATGCTCAGCCCGGTCAGCAGTGCCAGCGGAATCCACAGCAGGAACCAGTGCTCCTTGGGCCGCGAAAGGATGCCGCCGCCTTCGGTGAGGCCCGCGCCGATGCCGTACACCAAGAGCGCCGATGCCAGGATAAACAGCGGCTGCGTACGTTGTTTGATGCCTATATACAACCCCCGTCCGAGCATGAATACCCACGGGATGAAGCCGATGATGCCGACATAATAGAAAACGCCCAGCGCAAAACTGTGAGGTTCGTACAGTTGGTAGCCATTCCAGAAAGTCAGGTACAGCTCGGAGTTGTAGCTGTGGCCGATCCAAGGATGTTCGGCAATGCGTTCTAGTGCCAGGTCCCATACTTCAAAGCGGAGCGAACTGCCGCGCCCACTGATGGCATCTGGGTATAGGATCAGTAATCCGACCAGGGCTATTGCCAAGCCGGTAATCAGCAGTGCTGCGCGGCGGTTACGGCTGAGGAAACTCAGCCACAGAACGGCGAGAGCCATGGCTACCAAAGGTGTTCGTGAGCCGGTAGCCAGCAAGGCTGCAGCCATGATCATCGTGGCCGGCACGCTGAACCACAGCGCCTGGAGGCGCTTGGTGGTCATGCAGATATATAACCAGTAAACGCAGAAGAAACCGAACAAATGAGAACTGAGCAGCGGGTTATCGAGGGCACCACGCCCGCCGATCATGCGCATGCCCGGCTCGAACCCTTTGACGAACGCCACCAGATTGCATAGGCAAACCACCAAGGCGATCACCGCAGCACCGAAGAAAATCGGTTTGAACAGTTCGGCGCGGTAATGCAGCAGCAGCGCGCAGCCGCCAAACAGGAGGAAGGTGTTCAATGGGCGCTTGAGCAGGTCGCTGTCGAGGGTGGGTTCAACGCTCCACAGCAGGCTGGTCAGAGCCCAGCCTGCGAAGACCAGGAACGCGATTGCCAAGGGTTCACGCAGCAGTTCCCTGAGCTCTCGGGGACGCTGCAAAAACATGAACAAGGTCGGTACGGTAAAAAGGATGTAAACGATTCGGTGCAATACGTTGCGGTTGGACACGAAGAACAGTGAGCTCAGGAGCAGCAACAAGCCAATGGGCAAAATCCAAAGGACCAGGAAGTCGAAAACGCGATTTGAGCCATAACTAAGGCGCTTGGAGTGCATACAGTAAAGCCATTCCAGAGAGAGAAAACCGACCATCTTAAGATAGTGGCTATATAATGTCTTCGGTCGGATCCAGCCGGGCCGAGGGGCAAGCCGGGTGCAAGTACAACAGAGAAGCTGTGCTAAAGTCAGCCTCCTTTTTCAAAACGCCGCGTGATATGACCGACTCCAGTCCGAGCGCAAGCCCTTCGAGCTTGAAAATATACTTCCGCCTGCTCAGCTACGTTAAGCCTTACATGGGCTTGTTCGCGTTGAGTATCGTCGGATTTCTGATTTTCGCGTCAACCCAGCCGATGCTGGGTTACATCCTCAAGTACTTTGTCGATGGCCTGTCCAACCCGCAAGCCGTGTTGTTCCCCACTGTGCCATTCCTGCGGGACCTGCAACTGCTGCAGGCCGTGCCGCTGCTGATCATCTTGATCGCCGCCTGGCAGGGCCTGGGGTCTTTCCTGGGCAACTACCTGTTGGCCAAGGTCTCCCTGGGCCTGGTCCACGACCTGCGGGTGCAGTTGTTCAACAACCTGCTGACGCTGCCTAACCGGTACTTCGACAACCACAACTCGGGACACCTGATTTCCCGCATCACCTTCAACGTGACCATGGTCACAGGTGCGGCAACCGATGCGATCAAGGTGGTCATCCGTGAAGGCATGACGGTGATCTTCCTGTTCGCCTCCCTGTTGTTCATGAACTGGCGCCTGACGCTCGTCATGATCGCCATCCTGCCGCTGATTGCGGTGATGGTCAGCACGGCCAGCAAGAAATTTCGCAAGCAGAGCAAAAAGATCCAGGTGGCGATGGGTGACGTGACCCACGTGGCTTCGGAAACCATCCAAGGCTATCGCGTGGTGCGCAGCTTCGGCGGTGAAGTCTACGAGGAGAAGCGTTTCCTCAAGGCAAGCCAGAGCAATACCGACAAGCAACTGCGCATGACCCGTACGGGCGCGATCTACACGCCGGCGTTGCAACTGGTGATCTACACCGCCATGGCGGTATTGATGTTCCTGGTTCTGTATCTTCGTGGCGATGCGTCCGCCGGTGACATGGTCGCCTACATCACGTTGGCCGGTTTGTTGCCCAAGCCGATCCGCCAACTGTCGGAAGTCAGCTCGACCATCCAGAAAGGTGTCGCCGGTGCTGAAAGCATTTTCGAGCAGTTGGACGAGGCGGTTGAAGTCGACCACGGCACTATCGAGCGCGACAAGGTCAGCGGGCGCCTGGAAGTGCGCCAGTTGAACTTCACTTACCCCGGCACCGAGCGTCATGTGCTCAAGGACATCAGTTTCACCGCCGAGCCGGGGCAGATGATTGCGCTGGTTGGGCGCTCAGGCAGCGGCAAGTCGACCCTGGCCAGCCTCATCCCGCGTTTTTACCACCACGAGAGTGGGGAGATTCTGCTCGATGGCGTCGAAATCGAAGACTACAAGCTGCTCAACCTGCGCAAGCATATCGCCCAGGTAACCCAGCATGTCACCCTGTTCAGTGACACCGTGACCAACAACATCGCTTACGGTGACCTGGCCGGAGCACCACGGGAGGCGGTTGAAGCCGCGGCGGCGGATGCCAATGCCAAGGACTTCATCGACCAGTTGCCCAAGGGCTTCGATACCCAGGTCGGTGAAAACGGCGTGTTGTTATCCGGTGGCCAGCGCCAGCGCCTGGCGATTGCCCGTGCACTGCTCAAGAATGCACCGCTGCTGATTCTCGACGAGGCCACCTCGGCGCTCGACACCGAGTCCGAGCGCCACATTCAGGCGGCGTTGGACAACGTCATGCAAGGTCGCACGACCCTGGTGATCGCGCACCGCCTGTCGACCATCGAGAAGGCTGACCTGATCCTGGTGATGGACGATGGCCGTATCGTGGAGCGCGGTACCCACGGCGAGTTGCTCGCGCAAAACGGCTACTATGCCCGCCTGCACTCCATGGGCCTGGATACGCCGGTATCGGCCGATATCACCTGATCGACAGGTACACAGGGCAATGTGGGAGGGGGCTTGCCCCCGATAGCGAAGTGTCAGCTTGCAGAAATGCCGGCTGGTATTTCGCTATCGGCGGGCACGCCCCCTCCAGCATTAGCCCCGTAGTGGATTCGGCGTCGCGCTAGTCACAAGCCATCGCAAACCCTGTGCTAATATCGCGCCCCTGTTCATTTTGTATGTGGGTTGCACCATGAAGTTGTCCATGCCGCGATTCGATCAAGCCCCTGTCTTGGTGGTCGGCGATGTCATGCTCGACCGTTACTGGCATGGTGGTACCTCACGGATTTCCCCTGAGGCACCGGTGCCGGTAGTCAAGGTCGAGCAAATCGAAGACCGTCCGGGTGGTGCTGCCAACGTTGCCCTCAATATTGCCGCGCTCGGCGCTCCAGCCTCCCTGGTGGGTGTGACCGGCGACGACGAAGCTGCCGACAGCCTGGCCAACAGCCTGCGCGGGGCCGGCGTGCGTGCGGTGTTCCAGCGTATCGCCCATCAGCCGACCATCGTCAAGTTGCGGGTCATGAGCCGGCACCAACAGTTGCTGCGTATCGATTTCGAAGAACCCTTCGCCACCGACGCCTTGGCTCTCGGCAGCCAGGTTGACGAGTTGCTCGAAGGCATCAAGGTGCTGGTGTTGTCCGACTACGGAAAAGGCGCCTTGAGGAACCATCAGGCGCTGATTCAGGCCGCCAAGGCCAAGGGCATTCCGGTGCTGGCCGATCCCAAGGGCAAGGACTTCTCGATTTATCGGGGCGCCAGCCTGATCACGCCGAACCTCAGTGAGTTCGAAGCCATCGTCGGTGGTTGCGCCGATGAGCATGAATTGGTGAGCAAGGGTGCGGCGCTGATGGCCGACCTCGACCTGGGCGCCTTGCTGGTGACCCGTGGCGAGCACGGCATGACCCTGTTGCGCCCAGGCCACCCGGCGATGCACCTGCCGGCGCGTGCCCGTGAAGTGTTTGATGTCACCGGTGCCGGTGACACCGTCATTTCTACCTTGGCCGCGTCTATCGCGGCAGGTGAAGAATTGCCTCACGCCGTGGCCCTGGCCAATTTGGCGGCAGGCATTGTGGTTGGCAAACTGGGTACGGCGGCCATCAGTGCACCTGAGCTGCGCCGGGCGATCCAGCGTTCCGAAGGTTCCGAGCGTGGCGTACTGAGTATCGAGCAGTTGCTGCTGGCGATTGACGATGCGCGTGCCCACAACGAAAGCATTGTGTTCACCAATGGCTGCTTCGACATCCTGCATGCCGGCCATGTGACTTACCTGGAGCAGGCGCGTGCCCAAGGCGATCGCCTGATCGTTGCGGTCAATGACGATGCTTCGGTCAGTCGCTTGAAAGGTCCGGGCCGTCCGATCAACAGCGTTGACCGTCGCATGGCGGTGCTGGCGGGGTTGGGCGCGGTGGATTGGGTGATCAGCTTCCCCGAAGGTACCCCGGAAAATCTGCTGGCCCAGGTCAAGCCGGACGTGCTGGTCAAGGGCGGTGACTATTCCGTCGACCAGGTGGTCGGTGCCGACATCGTCAGCGCCTACGGCGGCAAGGTCAAAGTGTTGGGCTTGGTTGAGAACAGCTCGACCACCGCGATTGTCGAGAAGATCCGCAACAATGAGTAACTTTGATAAGTGGGTCCTGATTACCGGCGGTGCGGGCTTCATTGGCTCGCACCTGGTGGACGCGTTGCTTGCCAAAGGCTATGGCGTGCGGGTGCTGGATAACCTGTCCACCGGCAAACGCAGCAACTTGTCGATGGATAACCCGCGTTTGGAGCTGATTGAAGGTAATGTCGCCGATGCGGACCTGGTGGCGAAGGCCGCCGTCGGCGCGACTGCCGTGGTGCACTTGGCTGCAGTGGCCTCGGTGCAGGCCTCGGTGGATGACCCGGTCAGCACGCACCAGAGCAATTTTGTCGGTACCTTGAATGTCTGTGAGGCCATGCGCAAGGCCGGCGTCAGGCGTGTGGTGTATGCCTCCAGCGCCGCGGTCTATGGCAACAACGGCGAGGGGGCTTCGATTGCCGAAGAAACCACCAAGGCGCCATTGACGCCTTACGCGTCCGATAAATTGGCCAGCGAGCATTACTTCGATTTCTACCGCCGCCAGCATGGCCTGGAGCCGGTGATCTTCCGTTTCTTCAATATCTTCGGGCCGCGCCAGGATCCGTCATCGCCGTATTCCGGTGTGATCAGTATCTTCAGCGAGCGCGCGCAGCAAGGTGTGCCGATCGCCGTGTTTGGCGATGGCGAGCAAACCCGTGACTTCATGTACGTGGAAGATCTGGTGGACGTGCTGGTACAGGCCATTGAAGCGCCCGCTGCACCGCTGGGTGCAATCAATGTCGGTTGGAACCGCACCACTACGCTCAAGGACGTACTGCAAGCCTTGCAAGACATCGTCGGCAAGTTGCCGGCTGTGACTTACGGGCCTGCACGCTCTGGGGATATCCGACATTCGCGGGCGAATAACCAACGGCTGCTGGCGAGTTTTACGCTGCCCGAGCCCACGCCGTTGAAGGTGGGCCTGGAGCGTTTGCTCAGAGGCTGACGGTAAGGAGGCCAGCCTTTATCGGCTGGCTTTTTTCTTTGGCACGATTTTACGCAGCATCCGCTGTGCCAGATGCTTCAATCGCGACTCTTTTTCCGGCTCTGCCAGGCCTTGCTGCCTGAGCCAGTCTTTCCAGCGAATCCGCTCATCACGTACCAACCAGCCTTCCTGTTGGGCGAAGCTTTCCGCCAGGTACAAACCTCGTGTGCTCGCCGGGTACAGCTGGTCTTTCTTGACGGTGTAAAGCTCGGCCAGTGGCTGGCCGTCTTTCAGAGGCATCAGGTACAGGTCGGGGCGCTGGCGGTCCAGGCGGGCGACCAACTGGTCACCTTCCAGGCGCTCATCGACATGGAACAGGCTCAGGGACTTGGCTTCCTTCGGGACTTCCAGCCTCAAGTCATAAATCAGCTGCAGCGATGCGGTGGGCAGGTGCACATAAGCCCGTGGGCGCTCGATCAATTGAGTGGTTGCGCAACGCACCGGTCGCGCCGCGCCAGACAGCGGGCTGAGGCGAAAGGGCAAGGCTTCACGGTAGTGCAGGGCTGCGGAGTAGGGCGCCGGGAGCCACGTGTCGTTGAAGCGCCCGCCGAGCCAGCCTTCCGGGGTTTCGAGCAGGCATTCTTCGGCAATTTCCTGGATGGCGGTGTGCAGCGGCAGGTTCAATTCATGGGCCGGGACGTAGCCGGAGATCAGCTTGAGCACCACATCGCCACGGTCCTGGCGGCGTTGGCGCACGAGCACCCAGTAGTCCTTGTTTTGCCAATGCAGCGTCAGTCGCACCGACACGCCAAGGTTGGCCAGTTCCAGGGCAAAGCGCTCGGCGTTCGGTACGTCTACCGGTTTGCGCCGTTGCAGGGTCTGGGCGAAGTTGAGCGGCATGCCGACGCTCTGGTAGCTCAGGCCCTCGGGGGTGGCTTCGACGTGTAGCGGCAGTGTTTTGAAGTTGCTGGGGTTTTTTCTTATGAGCGTTCGCGGCATGTCGGCTCCTTCTTGCGACGGGGTCGGCCGCGTCGGCGGCATCAGAGTTGACGAATGACCTGGGCAGCGGTCGCCACGTTATGGGCCAGGTGCAGCGGGTTGATGGTCCCGACAATAGCACTGGCGACGCCCGTTTGCGCAAACAACAACATGAAACTGGCATGAATTGGATCCATTCCGGGCTCAAGGCAAACGTGGCCGCTGGCCAAGGCTTTTTTCACCAGGATGCCTTTGCCATGGGTCGCGGCGTAATCAATCACGGCCTTCTCGGCCTGCTCGTTCAGATTGTAGGTGACCATCGCGCAATCGCCTTGTTCCAGAGCCTTCATACCGCCTTCAACGGTTTTGCCGGAGAAGCCGAAGCCGCGAATCTTGCCCTCTTTTTTCAGGGCCGCCAGGGTTTGGTAAACCTCACAATCGTTGAGGATGTGCAGATCATTGCCGTCGGAGTGCACCAGCACCAGATCGATAAAATCCGTTTCAAGTCTTTTCAAGCTGCGCTCGATCGACAGGCGGGTGTGGGCCTCACTGAAGTCATGACGGGATACGCCGTCGGCAAACTCTTCGCCAACCTTGCTGACAATCACCCAATCCTTGCGCTGGCCACGTAGCAGCGGCCCCAGGCGTTCTTCGCTGCGACCGTAGGCGGGGGCGGTGTCGATCAGGTTGATGCCCAGCTGTCGGGCCTGGCGCAACAACATTCGCGCTTCGTCATCGTCGGGGATCTGAAAGCCGCTGGGGTATTTCACGCCCTGGTCGCGGCCCAGTTTGACGGTGCCCAGGCCCAGTGGCGAGACGATCAGGCCCGTGCTGCCCAGGGGGCGATGCAGGTCGTGCAAGGTAGGCAGGCTCATGGCAACAGTTGCTCCCAGGCAGGCACGCCGATCGCGGGTTTCGGCAGGTCGGGCAGAGGCTCGCCGGCGCCGGGTCGGATACCGTCGCGCTCCAGGCTGTCGAGCACGCGATCGGCGAAGTCCGGCGCCAGGGCCAGCTTGGTCGGCCAGCCCACCAGTAGGCGGCCTTGTTCGGCGAGGAATGCATTGTCGGGGCGGCTCAGACCCGATTGCAGCGGCTCGGCGCGGTCGACCCGCAAGGTGGCCCACTGGGTCTGGCTCATGTCGATCCACGGCAGCAGTTGCGCCACTTCCTTTTGTGCGGTGGCGATCTGTTCTTCAGGGGTACGTGCCACACCGTCGGCTTCGGCGATATCTCCGCCGATGTACCACACCCAATTGCCATCCGCTGCCGGGTGGGTGGTAACGGTGAGGCGCGGCTTGGTGCCGCCACCCAGGCAATGGGCATACAGCGGCTTCAGGCCTGGGCCCTTGGCGATGATCATATGCAGGGGGCGTTTCTGCATGGCCGGTTGGCTGAGGCCCAGGGCGCCGAGCAAGTCAGCCGTGCCGGCGCCGGCACTCAACACGATGCGTTGCGCGCGGATCTCGCGGCCATCGACCTTCAAGCCCACCAAGTGGTCGTCTTCGCGCAGCGGTTCGATCTGCTTTGCGGCGAGCAGGCTATCACCGCCCAGTTGCGCCAGGCGTTGAATCACACTCGGCACGTCCACCACGAGTTCGGCCAAGCGATAGACCTTGCCCTTGAAGCGGCGATCCTGCAGGGCGGGGGGCAATTCGTCGCCTTTGACCTGGTCCACACGCCCGCGCACGGCCTTGCTGGCAAAGAAGCTGGTGAGGTTGCCGGCGAGCGTGCCGGGGGACCATAGATAGTGGGCTTCGGACAGCAAGCGTACGCCGGACAAATCCAGCTCGCCCGTTCCTGCCAGGGCTTCACGCCAGCGGCGCGGCATGTCGGCAATGGCTTCGGACGCGCCGGTGAGCGCGCCGTGCAGGGCATATTTCGCCCCACCGTGAATGATTCCCTGCGACTTCACGCTTTGCCCGCCGCCCAGGGTGGCGCTTTCCACCAGTACCGTGGAAAACCCCTGGCGGCGCAGGCGCGCATTCAGCCAGAGGCCGGCAACCCCGGCGCCGACAATCAGTACGTCGGTGGAAATAACGGATGGCATCGGCGACCTCAGTGTTCAAGACAAGGGACGCAGTATACAGCCTGTTGAGTAGCGGTCAGTGCCCGGCGGTTTTCGAGAACAACTGAATCACTACCACGCCCAGTACGATCAGGCCCATCCCCAGCATCGCCGGGACATCCAGCTTCTGCCCGTAGATGAACAACGCCGCGACGCTGACCATCACGATCCCCAGCCCGGCCCATACCGCATAGGCCACGCCCACCGGCACGCTGCGCACCACCAGGGTGAGCATCCAGAACGCTACGCCATAACCCACAATCATCAGCATCAGCGGGATGGGTGTGCTCAGGCCCTTGACCGCTTTCATGGAAACGGTCGCGATCACTTCCGAGCAAATGGCAATGGCCAGGTAGAGGTAGGCGACATTCATGGGGGTAATCCTCGGTGTGTTGCGTGCTAGATAAGGTCGGCATTCTAGCGACTGCCAAGATGCGGTAAAGTCATTACCTATCCGAATTAAAGATGGGTTAGGCCATGAGCGTGCAGTGGAACCTTGAGCAGATGCGCCTGTTTGTCAGTGTCGCCGAGCAGCGTTCGTTTTCCGCGGTGGCCCGTGACCAGCGCAAGGCTCAATCGGCGGTGAGCAATGGGATTGCCTTGCTTGAGGCGGACCTGGGGCTGAGCCTGTTTGATCGTAGCAGTGGCCGCCAGCCACGCCTGACCGAGGCGGGCAGTGTGTTGCTGGAGGAGGCGCGTGAGGTGTTGCGCCAGTGTGAGCGGCTCAATGGTCGGGCGCTGTCCTTGACCCGGGGTGAAGAAGCCTGCCTGCGCCTGGCCCAGGACGAAGCCATGTTGTTCCAGCCGGTACTCGACAGCCTTGAAGCGCTGGCCGCGCAATACCCGTTGCTGGAAGTGCAATTGTCCAGCGCTGCCCAAGGCGACGTAGCGCGTAAGTTGGTGGAGCGCAAAGCCGACCTGGGCCTGCTGTTCTATCACGACCAAATCCCCGAGGCGCTTGAGCGGCGGGTGGTGGGCAGTGTGGAAATGGTCACGGTGTGCGGCGTGAACCACCCGCTCGCCAAGGAGCGATATGTGGATTGCCAGCGCCTGGCACAGTTTCGCCAACTGTTGATGTCGACCCAGACCAGTGTGTACCCCGGCAGTGAGGCTGCCAGCCCTCTGGTGTGGCGCGCCGACAGTTTCTATGTGCTGGCCGAATGGTTGATGAGTGGCTTGGGCTGGGCCTGGCTGCCGCGGCATATCGTGCAGTACCCCACCTATCAGCAACAAATGGTCGAGTTGGACAGCGAATGGACGCCACCGGCCCTGGTGGTGGAACTGGTCTGGCGTCGGGATGAACACCTCGGGCCTGCCGCACGCTTCCTGGCTGAACGATTTGCCGAGTGCTTGCAGGCGATCGACTGAAAAAGCCGATAAACTCCGCCGCCATGAATAGAACTCTCTACAGCTGTCTGTTTTACCTGGCGCTGCCGTTGGTGGCTTTACGTCTGTGGCTGCGCGCGCGCAAGGCGCCGGCGTATGCCAAGCGCGTGGGCGAGCGGTTTTCCTATGGCCTGCCGATGATGCAGCCGGGCGGGATCTGGGTGCATGCGGTGTCGGTCGGCGAAAGCATCGCTGCCGCGCCGATGATACGCGGGCTGATGGCGCGCCACCCGACGCTGCCGATCACCGTCACCTGCATGACGCCCACCGGTTCCGAGCGTATCCAGGCGTTGTTCGCCAATGAGCCGCGCATTCAGCATTGTTACCTGCCCTATGACGTGCCGTGCGCCGCCAAGCGTTTTCTGGATCAGGTGAAGCCGAAACTGGCGGTGATCATGGAGACGGAGCTGTGGCCCAATCACATCCACGCCTGCTACCAGCGTGGCATTCCGGTGGCACTGGCCAATGCGCGACTGTCGGCGCGCTCGGCCAAGGGTTATGGGCGTTTCGCCAAGCTGACCGCGCCGATGCTGGCTGAGATGAGCCTGTTCGCCGTGCAGACGCGTACCGAGGCTGAGCGTTTCCTGAGCCTGGGTGCGCGCCCGGAAACCGTTGAAGTCACGGGTTCGATCAAGTTCGACCTGACTGTCGACCCCGAGCTGCCGCTGTGTGCCGCCGCCCTGCGTGAGCAATGGGGCGCCCGTGAGCGCCCGGTGTGGATCGCCGCCAGTACCCATGAAGGCGAAGATGAAGTGGTGCTGGCGGCCCACCGCCAGTTGCTCGAGAGCTATCCCAATGCGTTGCTGATTCTGGTGCCGCGCCATCAGGAGCGCTTCGGTCCGATGTTTGAGTTGTGCCGGCAACGAGGATTCGCCACGGTGCGTCGCTCCAGCGGTGACCCCGTGACCGCGCAGACCTCCGTGTTGCTGGGCGATACCATGGGCGAGTTGCTGTTTCTGTATGCCCTGGCCGACAGTGCTTTCGTCGGCGGCAGCCTGGTGCCGACCGGCGGCCACAACCCGTTGGAGCCGGCGGCGCTGGCCCTGCCTGTGATCATGGGGCCGCACCGGTTCAACTTCCTCGAAATCAGCGCGATGATGCATGAGGCGGGGGCGTTGCGCGAAGTCGACGATGCCCAAGGTCTGGCCGAAGCTGTGCGCCAGCTGTTCGAGCTGCCACAGGATGCGCGCAAGATGGCGCAGGCTGGGCTCAAGGTGATGCAGGCCAACCAGGGCGCGCTCAAGCGCTTGCTGGATGGCCTGGACAGGCTATTGGATCAGCACTGATTCCATTGTAGGCGCTGTGCTTAATTACCCGGGCGGGCCTTGAGCTGTTCGGCGGCGGCCTTGGCCAGGTCCGGCGGCAGGAAGTCCTTGTCCGGGTTGTAGTCAGCCTTGAGGTAGCGCGCCAGGTCCTGCAAGTCCCCCGGGTTCAAGGTGCCCGCCGCCTGCTTCAAGCGCAGGTTGTCGAGGATGTAGTCGTAGCGGCTGTTGTTGTAGTTGCGCACCGACGCATAGAGCTGGCGCTGTGAGTCGAGCACGTCGACGATGTTACGCGTACCCACCTGGTAGCCGATCTCCGTGGCTTCCACCGCGCTCTGGTTGGAAATGATCGACTGGCGGCGTGCCTGTACCTGTTCCACGTCGGTGTTCACTGCGCGGTGCAGGTTGCGCGTATTTTCCACCACCTGGCGCCGCAGGCCTTCGCGTTGCTGCTCGGTCTGGCCCAGGCGCGAGTAGGATTCACGCACTTGGGAACTGGTCAGCCCGCCGCTGTAGATCGGAATGTTCAGGCGCAGGCCAATGGTGCGTTGTTCCACATCGCCGCGATAGGGCGTGCCAAAGGCATTCGGGTTGCTGAACCCGAGGGCGTCGTTGTCGCCTTTCTCATATTGCGCCACCGCATCGAGTGTCGGGGCATGCCCGGCCTTGCGTTGCTTGAGGGTTTCTTCGGCGGCGGTGACGGCGTAGTTGCTGGCGAGCAGGTTCAGGTTCTGGCGGCCGGCGGTTTCAACCCAGGCCTTGGCGTCGTTCGGCAGCGGTGGCAACACCGGCAGTGTGTGGACGATGCCCTGGATCGAGTTGTATTGACGATTGGTCAGGGTGATCAACGCTTCAAAGGCGTCTTCCACCTGACGCTGGGCCAGGATCCGGTTGGCGCGCGCGGTGTCGTAGCTGGCCTGGGATTGCAGTACGTCGGTCTTGTCCGACAGGCCCACGTCGAAGCGCTCGCTGGACTGGTCCAGCTGGCGCTTGAAGGCGTTTTCTTCAGCCTTGGTCGAGGCCAGGTTGTCCTGGGCGCGCAGCACGGCAAAGTAGCTTTCGGCGCTTTGCAGGATCAGGTTCTGCTCGGTGGCCGACAGTTGCAGCGCGGCCTGCTCGTTGGTGGCCTCGGCAGCCTGTAGCTGGAACCAGCGATCGGCGCGGAACAGTGGCTGGCTCAAGGTCGCGCGCCAGGAGTGAGCGTCGCGGTTGGCGGTGGCGGCCGGCGTGTCGATCTGGGTGCGCACGGTGTTGATATCGGCACCGCCCGACAGGTTGGGCAACAAGCCGGCGCGGGCCTGGGGCACCACTTCCTTTTGTGCGCCATATTGGGCGCGTGCGGCTGCCAGGTCGGCGTTGTTGTCCACCGCTTCCTGGTAAACGCTGACCAGGTCGGTTTTGGTCGTCAGGGGCGCTTCAGCTGCCCAGACCATTCCGTTGGTTGCACAAGACACGGCAAGCGCCAGTGAAAGTTTGCGCAGCATGAGGCGATCCCTAGATTGAATATTACGGTGATAATTTAGCGCCCAAGGCTAAGGCTGGCCGTTCCTGGCGTCAAGCATTGTGGCGGCAACCGAGTGTAGTGGCGCTGACCCGGCGCAACAATCCCGCAATCATGCCATTCATCACGCTGAATGCAGCGCTATTGGCAATTTGCCCATGCCATGGTCTAGACTGCCTGCGTTCTTGTCGGGGTGCCTTGTTGGAAGGCTGAGATCGGTAAATACCGGATCCCGTTGAACCTGATCAGGTTAGCGCCTGCGTAGGGAACAAGATTTCTCGTCACCCGGCGAGTCCTCTTGTGCTTCGTCCGGGATGAATGTTCGACAATCGAACACTCCGTGCGCCAAGCACAGCACTGTTTTCAGTGCGTCCATCCGTCTCAGGTTCGCTCCGACAAAAATCCACCGCCTGGATAGTTGGAGAGCCCGTGATGAGCACAGAAATAAAAAGTACAAAACTGAAAAATACCGTGCACCTGAGTGAATCGGCCAAGGTCGACACCGGCTCCGTGCAACCCTTTACCCGCTCGCAAAAAATCTACGTGCAGGGCACTCGCCCGGATATCCGCGTGCCGATGCGCGAAATCAGCCTGGACGTCACCCCCACCGACTTCGGCGGCGAAATCAACGCGCCGGTCACCGTTTACGACACGTCCGGCCCCTACACCGACCCGAATGTGATCATCGACGTGCGCAAAGGCCTGGGCGATGTGCGTTCGCCATGGATCGAATCGCGCGGCGACACCGAGCGCCTGCCCGGCCTGAGCTCGCACTTCGGCCAGCAGCGCCTCAACGACGCCGAACTGACTGCGCTGCGTTTCGCCCATGTAAAGAACCCACGCCGGGCCAAGGCCGGTGCTAACGTCACGCAGATGCACTACGCCCGCAAAGGCATCATCACCGCCGAGATGGAATACGTCGCCATCCGCGAAAACATGAAGCTCGAAGAGGCCCGTGCCAGTGGCCTGCTCGACCAGCAACACGCCGGCCACAGCTTCGGCGCCAGCGTGCCGAAAATCATCACCCCGGAATTTGTGCGCGAGGAAATCGCACGCGGCCGCGCGATCATCCCGGCCAACATCAACCACACCGAGCTGGAACCGATGATCATCGGCCGTAACTTCCTGGTGAAGATCAACGGCAACATCGGCAACAGCGCCCTGGGTTCGTCCATTGAAGAAGAAGTGGCGAAACTGACATGGGGCATTCGCTGGGGTTCGGACACGGTGATGGACCTGTCCACCGGCAAGCACATCCATGAAACCCGCGAGTGGATCATCCGCAACTCGCCGGTGCCGATCGGCACCGTGCCGATCTACCAGGCACTGGAAAAAGTGGGTGGCGTCGCCGAAGACCTGACCTGGGAATTGTTCCGTGACACCCTGATCGAACAGGCCGAGCAGGGCGTCGACTACTTCACCATCCACGCCGGCGTCCTGCTGCGCTACGTGCCGCTGACCGCCAAACGCGTCACTGGCATCGTGTCCCGTGGCGGTTCGATCATGGCCAAGTGGTGCCTGGCGCACCACAAAGAGAACTTCACCTACACGCATTTCGACGAAATCTGCGAAATCATGAAGGCCTATGACGTCAGTTTCTCCCTCGGCGACGGCCTGCGCCCGGGCTCGATTGCCGACGCCAACGACGCCGCGCAATTCGGTGAGCTGGAAACCCTCGGTGAACTGACCAAGACGGCCTGGAAGCACGACGTGCAAACCATGATCGAAGGCCCCGGCCACGTGCCGATGCAGTTGATCAAGGAGAACATGGACAAGCAGTTGGAGTGCTGCGACGAGGCGCCGTTCTATACCCTCGGCCCGCTGACCACCGACATTGCACCGGGCTACGACCACATCACCTCCGGTATCGGTGCCGCGATGATCGGCTGGTTCGGTTGCGCCATGCTCTGCTACGTCACGCCCAAGGAACACCTGGGTTTGCCGAACAAGGATGATGTGAAGACCGGGATCATTACCTACAAGATCGCAGCCCATGCCGCCGACTTGGCCAAAGGGCATCCGGGCGCGCAGATCCGCGACAATGCCTTGAGCAAGGCGCGCTTCGAGTTCCGTTGGGAAGACCAGTTCAACCTGGGCCTGGATCCGGACACCGCGCGTTCCTATCACGACGAAACCCTGCCGAAAGACTCGGCCAAAGTCGCGCATTTCTGTTCGATGTGCGGGCCGAAATTCTGCTCGATGAAGATCACCCAGGAAGTGCGTGAGTACGCGGCCAACCAGCGGATTGATGCGGTGGATGTCGACGTGGCCAAGGGCTTGGCCGAGCAGGCGCAGCGGTTCAAGCAGGAAGGCAGCCAGCTCTACAAAAAAGTCTGATCGCAGATGCTGGGCGCCTGTACGGGCCTCATCGGGGGCAAGCCCCCTCCCACATTTTTGAATGTATTCGCAGTTCAAACAGTGGGAGGGGCTCGCCCCCGATAGCACTTCAACAAACAACCCATGCCCCTCAGAGATACAACCCTTGAGCATTCAACCGAGTACCTACTCTCCTGAGATAGCAGTGCCAAGTGACAAGCGCGTGTTCGGCGCCCGCGATCTGTTTTCCCTGTGGTTCTCCCTCGGCATCGGCCTGATGGTCCTGCAGACCGGTGCCTTGCTCGCGCCGGGCCTGGGCTTGTCCGGCTCGTTGCTGGCGATCTTCCTCGGCACCCTGGTAGGGGTGCTGTTACTGGCCGCTGTTGGCGTAATCGGCAGCGACACCGGCCTGTCCGCCATGGCGGCCCTCAAACTCAGCCTCGGCACCCAAGGCGCGAGCCTGCCGGCGTTGCTGAACCTGTTGCAGCTGGTCGGCTGGGGCTCGTTCGAAATTATCGTCATGCGCGACGCCGCCAGCTTGTTGGGCACGCGGGCGTTCAGCGAAGGCAGCCTGTTGGCGAGCCCTCTGTTGTGGACGTTGGTGTTCGGTGGTTTGGCGACCCTGCTGGCGGTCAGCGGTCCGTTGACTTTTGTACGCCAGATCCTGCGCAAATGGGGCATCTGGCTGCTGCTCGCCGCTTGCCTGTGGCTGACCTGGAACCTGTTCGCCAAGGCCGACCTCGCTGCGCTGTGGTCCCAGGCCGGTGACGGTACGATGCCGTTCGCGGTGGGTTTTGATATCGCGATCGCCATGCCGCTGTCGTGGCTGCCGCTGATTGCCGACTACTCGCGTTTCGGCAAACGCGCAAAAAGCGTGTTCGGCGGTACCGCGCTGGGCTTCTTTATCGGTAATTTCTGGCTGATGAGCCTGGGTGTGGCCTACACCCTGGCGTTTGCGCCCAGCGGCGAAGTGAATGCGCTATTGCTCGCGCTGGCCGGTGCGGGCCTGGGGATTCCGCTGTTGCTGATCCTGCTGGATGAAACGGAAAACGCCTTTGCCGATATTCACTCGGCGGCGGTGTCCAGCGGGATGCTACTGCGCTGGAAGGTCGAGCACCTGGCCTTGGTCATCGGGGTGGTCTGCACCTTGATCGCCTGCCTTGCGCCGCTGGCGCAATACCAGAACTTCCTGCTGCTGATCGGCTCAGTGTTTGCGCCGTTGTTCGGCGTGGTGCTGGTGGACCACTTCATCCTGCGCCGCCGTGGCCGCGGCGCCGTCACTCATCTGCACTGGCCGGCGCTGGTGGCCTGGATGGGCGGCATCGCTGCCTATCACCTGCTGGCCAACCTGTATCCGAATATCGGCGCGACCCTGCCGGCGCTGGTGCTGGCAGGGCTGCTGCAGTTCATCCTGGGCCGGGCCTTCAGTGGCGTGCAGGCATCAGCTCAGGCTTGAGTACGCCGGTGAGACGTGCGTAGGGGATGGTCATTTCGATCAGCCCCAATGCGTACGGGCCGATGGTGGCCACGTTGTACTTGAGCACCACGCCGTTGCTGGTCAAGGCCACGTTCGGGGTCTTCTGGAATGGCCAGTTCTTCACGAACTCCGGGTCACGGTCCATCTGCGAGTTGATCAGCCAACTGTTGTGAGCGACTTTCGCAGTGTTCCAGAACGCCTGTTCCTGGCCTGGCAGCAACATGTCGGCGAGGCTCAGCTCCTTGTGCAGCAGGCGCGAATAGTTGATGAAACCACGGCCCGGCTCACCGTGGGCTGCGCCGGTATCCAGGTAGCTGGACACTTCGATGATCACCAGTCCGTCATGCTGCTCGCGTACCTTGGCTTGCAGATACATGCTGTTGCGGTCGGCGGACTCGCGCAGGAACTTGTCCCGGTAAGCGTTCAAGGTTGGCGGCACGCTTGCCCCTGGCGTGGTCCGGGTCATCTGCAGCAGGCGCTGTTCCACCAGGGTGTCGAGTTGCGGCTCGGTGGGGAAATGCACGGTATCGATGTTGACCAGCGGGCAATCCGGGCTGTTGCAGCCGGGCTTGATCTGTTCCGAGGCGTCCGGCTGGGTGTCCAGCGGTTTGAGATAGCTGGGTTGGAACAGACTCTGGCAGGCACCCAGAGTCAAGGCAATGCAAGCCACGGAGGCGATTTTTAAAAGCGACATGTGCGTCCTTCGTAAATCGATGGAAAGCGAAAAGAGTAGCGCTTGGACTGCCCACAAGGCAGTCAGTTCGCCACTAGACTGATGAGAGTGAGTTTGACGCCCGCCGTCTATCCCGGCAACTGGAAAGGGGCTGCATCCGGGGGCGTGAGCGCGTTAGGATGGCGCCAATTGTATGGGCACAACGGGAATGGATATGACGGACATTGCGAAGTCGACGCCGAGCAAGATCGAAATCGTTCAGCACGACAATGCCTACCAGGGCTTCTACAAGCTTGATCGCGTGCAGTTGCGCCATGAAAAGTTCGATGGCGGCATGAGCCGGGTGATCAACCGCGAAGTCTTCGTTCGGCATGACGCAGTCTGCGTGCTGCCTTACGACCCGCAGCGTGACGAAGTGGTGTTGATCGAGCAGTTTCGCGTAGGCGCCATGGGCCGTACCGACAACCCCTGGCTGGTGGAAATGGTTGCGGGGCTGATTGACAAGGACGAGCAACCGGAGGAGGTTGCACACCGCGAAGCCGAGGAGGAAGCTGGGCTGACCTTCTCCGCTTTATGGCCGATTACGAAGTATTTCCCTTCGCCCGGCGGCAGTACCGAATTCGTTCACCTGTACCTGGGCCGTTGCGACAGCACAGGCGCCGGCGGCGTGCATGGACTGGAAGAAGAGGCCGAAGATATCCGCGTCACCCGCTGGGCGTTCGAAGATGCTCTGCAGGCGGTGCGTGACGGTAAGATTTCCAATGCAGCCAGCATCATCGCCCTGCAATGGCTTGCGCTTAATCGCGCGGAAGTGAGGGGGTTATGGCAGTAAAGGCACGGGAACGATATCGAGTTGACCTGATCGGGCTTCAAGCCGCCTGCGAGGCCAACTATGCGCGGCTGATGCGCCTGCTTCCCGACATGCGCCATGCGCCCGAAGCACGGCGCATTGCCGTGACCCATGGCGACCAGATGCTCGGCGTGCTGACGCTTGAAGTCATCATCAACTGCCCCTACACCACCACCCTGCGCGTGCGTCAGGAACACAGCCTGCCATGGTTGCCGGTGCCGCAGCTGGAAGTGCAGGTGTACCACGATGCACGGATGGCCGAAGTGATCAGTGCCGAACATGCGCGGCGCTTTCGCAGCATCTATCCGTACCCGAATGTGTTCATGCACCAGCCCGATGAGAAAGCACAGCTCAATGTGTTCCTCGGTGAGTGGTTGAGCCACTGCCTGGCCCTGGGCCACGAGTTCGAAGTCGTGCGGTAGATGTGAACTGCGTCTGCTTCCCCAGGTTTCCTCTTTGTGTCCTGCCCAGCATAATCGCGCCAGTCGCCCATTTTCCTGTGATTGCCTTGGGAGAACGCCTTGCCGAGCGTATCCACTGTGAACCCTGACGCACCCGCATTGCTGGTGCAACTGTCTGACAGCCACCTGTTTGCCGAGGCAAGCGGCACGTTGCTGGGCATGAACACCCGCGAAAGCCTTCAGCGGGTGATCGAGTTGGTGCGCGCACAGCAGCCGCAGATCGATCTGGTGCTGGCGACAGGCGATTTGTCCCAGGACGGTACGCTTGAGTCGTATCAGCAGTTTCGTGACATGACCCGTCAGATCGACGCGCCAGCGCGCTGGATTCCCGGCAACCATGACGAACCGCACATCATGGCCCACGCGGCTGTGCACAGCGATTTGCTGGAGCCGGTGCTCGACATTGGCCACTGGCGGGTCACCTTGCTGGATTCCGCCGTGCCCGGCTCGGTGCCTGGCTACCTGCAAGACCAGCAATTGCAATTGCTCGCCCAGGCCCTGAGCGAAGCGCCGAACCGGCACCATCTGGTGTGCTTTCACCATCACCCGGTGCCCATCGGGTGTGCGTGGATGGAGCCGATCGGCCTGCGCAACCCGGAAGCCTTGTTTGCCGTGCTCGACCGTTTCCCGCAGGTCAGGGCTGTGCTCTGGGGGCATGTGCATCAAGAGATTGATGGCGAACGCAACGGCGTGCGCCTGCTGGCCTCGCCGTCCACGTGCATCCAGTTCGCCCCGGGCAGTGAAGACTTCGAGGTCAGCGAGCAGGCGCCGGGCTACCGCTGGCTGCGCCTGCATGCCGACGGACGGTTGGAAACCGGTGTTGAGCGGGTAAAAAATTTTGTGTTCACCATAGATTACGGCAGTAACGGCTACTAGTAGTGAGCGGGGCAAGCCCTAATGCCAGTCAGTTAAGGATTAACGCGGTCACTGTGGGAGGGGGCTTGCTCCCGATGGACTGCGTAGCAGGCCCATTTTTGAGGCCGCTGCGCGGCCTATCGGGAGCAAGTCGAATCGTCGCACCGCCCCTCCCACAATTTATTCATCGCCCGCTTTATCGCTTAACTAACTGGCATTAGGGCAAGCCCGCTCACTACTGAGATTTACCTGTAAACTGCGCCTCTTTGGCTGCAGCACGGAGAGCCCGGCATGTCCGCTTCGATCTTGTATATCCACGGTTTCAACAGCGCGCCTGCGTCCAACAAGGCCAGCCAGTTGACTGCTGTGATGGATAGCCTCGGCTTGGCCGACCAGTTGCGCGTGCCGGCGCTGCATCACCACCCGCGTCAGGCGATTCCTCAATTGGAGGAGGCCATTGCGCAGTTGGGGCGGCCACTGCTGGTCGGCAGCTCACTCGGCGGCTACTATGCAACCCATCTTGCCGAGCGCCGTGGCCTCAAGGCACTGCTGGTCAACCCGGCGGTCAGCCCCCATCGGATGTTCGATGGTTACCTGGGCACTCAGACCAATCTTTACACCGGTGAGGCCTGGGAATTGACCCACGATCACGTCGCGGCCCTGGCCGAGCTGGAAGTGCCGGCGCCGCTGGACGCCGGGCGTTACCAGGTGTGGTTGCAGACCGGGGATGAAACCCTGGATTATCGCCTCGCCCAACAGTATTACCGGGCCTGTGCCTTGCGTATCCAGGCCGGTGGCGACCATGGTTACCAAGGGTTCGCCCAGCAATTGCCGGCGATGTTGAGTTTTGCCGGCATCGGCGCAGATCAGTATCAATCCTTCGACTTTGCGGCACTGTAAAGTCGCAGGTCATTTTTTAATCGAACGACTCACGACGAGACCCCATGGCCACTCCCAGCGCTAGCTCTTATAACGCCGACGCCATCGAAGTCCTCTCGGGCCTCGACCCGGTGCGCAAACGCCCCGGCATGTACACCGACACCAGTCGGCCGAACCACCTTGCCCAGGAAGTCATCGACAACAGCGTCGACGAAGCCTTGGCCGGGCATGCCAAGTCGGTGCATGTCATTCTTCACGCCGACCACTCCCTTGAAGTGTCCGACGATGGTCGCGGCATGCCGGTGGACATCCACCCGGAAGAGGGTGTGCCGGGCGTCGAGCTGATCCTCACCAAGCTGCATGCCGGTGGCAAGTTTTCCAACAAGAACTACCAGTTCTCCGGCGGCCTGCACGGTGTAGGCATTTCCGTGGTCAACGCCCTGTCCACGCTGGTGCGGGTCAAGGTCAAGCGTGACGGCAACGAGTACCAGATGACGTTCGCCGATGGCTACAAGGCCACCGACCTGGAAGTGATCGGCACCGTTGGCAAGCGCAACACCGGCACCAGCGTGTACTTTGCGCCGGACCCGAAATACTTCGATTCACCGAAATTCTCCATCAGCCGCCTCAAGCATGTGCTCAAGGCCAAGGCCGTGTTGTGTCCGGGCCTGCTCGTCACCTTTGAAGACAAAGGCACTGGCGAGAAGGTCGAGTGGCACTACGAAGACGGCCTGCGCTCCTATCTGGAAGACTCGGTCAGCGATTTCGAACGCCTGCCCAACGAGCCGTTCTGCGGCAGCCTGGCGGGTGATAAGGAGGCCGTCGACTGGGCTCTGCTGTGGTTGCCCGAAGGTGGCGACAGCGTGCAGGAAAGCTACGTCAACCTGATCCCCACCGCTCAGGGCGGCACTCACGTCAACGGTTTGCGCCAGGGTTTGCTGGACGCCATGCGCGAGTTCTGCGAATACCGCAGTCTGTTGCCGCGCGGCGTGAAGCTGGCGCCGGAGGACGTGTGGGAGCGCATCGCGTTCGTGCTGTCGATGAAGATGCAGGAACCGCAATTTTCCGGCCAGACCAAGGAGCGCCTGTCGTCCCGTGAAGCGGCGGCGTTTGTTTCCGGAGTGGTCAAGGATGCCTTCAGCCTGTGGCTCAACGAGCACCCTGAGCTGGGCCTGGCCCTGGCGGAACTGGCGATCAGCAACGCCGGCCGACGCCTGAAGGCGAGCAAGAAAGTCGAGCGCAAGCGCATCACCCAAGGCCCGGCACTGCCAGGCAAACTGGCCGATTGCGCGGGGCAGGACCCGATGCGTTCCGAACTGTTCCTGGTGGAGGGTGACTCCGCCGGTGGTTCCGCCAAGCAGGCGCGGGACAAGGAATTCCAGGCGATCCTGCCGTTACGCGGCAAGATCCTGAACACCTGGGAAGTCGACGGCAGTGAGGTCCTTGCCAGCCAGGAAGTGCACAACATTGCCGTGGCTATTGGCGTGGACCCGGGCGCAGAGGACATGAGCCAGCTGCGTTACGGCAAAATCTGCATCCTCGCAGACGCCGACTCCGACGGCCTGCACATCGCCACCTTGCTCTGCGCGCTGTTCGTCCAGCACTTCCGCCCGTTGGTGGAGGCCGGCCACGTTTATGTCGCCATGCCGCCGCTGTACCGTATCGACCTGGGCAAGGATATCTTCTACGCCCTGGACGAAGCCGAGCGCGATGGCATTCTCGATCGCCTGGTGGCCGAGAAGAAGCGTGGCAAGCCGCAGGTCACGCGATTCAAGGGGCTGGGTGAGATGAACCCGCCGCAGCTGCGCGAAACCACCATGGACCCGAACACTCGGCGTCTGGTGCAACTGACCCTGGACGATTTCGTCGCCACCGCCGAAATGATGGACATGCTGCTGGCCAAGAAACGCGCCGGCGACCGTAAATCCTGGCTGGAATCCAACGGCAACCTGGCCGAGGTTTTGGGCTGATGCGCACAGGTTTCGCCTTGGCGATCCTGATGTTGAGCGGGTTGGCGGCCACCGAAGGGGTCGCCGCGCCCGTGGCTGAGCTCAAGCTGGTAGGCGAACACCCGGTGGACGGTATGCGCGGCGGTAACCTGTCGGGCCTGGCCTTGTGCGGCAAGGAACTGTGGACGGTGTCGGACCGTGACGACGACCAGATCTATCGCCTGGATATCAGTGCGCCGACCTGGAAGGCCGAAACGGTAAAGATCGACGTGCCACCGGTGCCTGACTCCGGGTTGCCGTGGGGCTTGCGTTCGCGGACCAAGGCCGCGTCCTTCATTCGCGGGGGCGACCTGGATTTTGAAGGCATCACCTGCGATGCCGTAGGCAATCGTTACATTGTCAGCGAAGCCCATGCGGCGGTGCTGCAGGTGCCGGCAACGGGGACTGCCGAGTGGTTGAAAATTGCTCCGGGCATGGTGCGTGAAGCCCGGGCCAGTGGCATGTTGCTGCACTTCAATGCCTTGTTTGAGGGCCTGGCGGTGAATGCCGAGGGCAATCAGATCTGGCTGGCGGCCGAACGCGAGCGACGTGGCCTGATCGCCATCAAGCGCGGGCAGAGCGTATGGGACTGCGACGGCCCCTGCGTATTGCTCAGCGAAGCGGGCCAGGAAGTGCAGCCGGCGCAGTTTGAAAATGCCAAGGCGGTGTCCAAGGACTTCGCCGATCTGGCGCTGTACAACGGCAAGCTGTTTACCCTGGAGCGCAATGCGTTCCAGATTTGCCGGCGCGATACCCTCACCGCCAAGGTCGAGCTGTGCTGGTCATTTGCCGACGAGGCGCTGACGCCCAACCGACGTTATGCCCAGCCCTACGGCCTGGCTGAAGCCCTGATAGTGGATGCAGACGGTGCCTGGGTGGGCATCGACAATAATTTCGGCCCACGGGCCGATGGTGAGAAACGCCCAATGGTCTATCGTTTCGCCGCCCCGGCCGGTGGCTGGAGCGCCCAGCCATGAACCACTGCTTTTTTGAATTGACTCAGCGCGGCGGCAATTCCGCTGCGCCTTACCTGATATTGATGAGGCCCGCATGAGTGACATCCTCGCAGACAGCTTAGATGGCGTAGAACGCCGGTCGCTGGCTGACTTCACCGAAAAGGCCTACCTCAACTACTCCATGTACGTGATCATGGACCGTGCTTTGCCGCATATCGGCGACGGCCTGAAACCCGTGCAGCGGCGTATCGTCTACGCCATGAGTGAGCTGGGCCTGGACGCCGACTCCAAGCACAAGAAGTCGGCGCGTACCGTCGGTGACGTGCTCGGTAAGTTCCACCCTCACGGCGACTCGGCCTGCTACGAAGCCATGGTGCTGATGGCGCAGCCGTTCAGCTACCGCTACACCTTGGTGGACGGGCAGGGTAACTGGGGTGCGCCGGATGATCCGAAGTCCTTTGCCGCCATGCGTTACACCGAGGCGCGTCTGTCGCGTTACTCGGAAGTCCTGCTCAGCGAGCTGGGCCAGGGCACGGCGGACTGGGGGCCGAACTTTGACGGCACCCTCGACGAACCCTTGGTGTTGCCTGCACGTTTGCCGAATATTCTGCTCAATGGCACTACCGGCATCGCGGTCGGCATGGCCACCGACGTGCCACCCCACAACTTGCGCGAAGTCGCCACGGCGTGCGTACGTTTGCTGGATGAGCCCAAAGCGACGGTCGAGCAGCTCTGCGAGCATATCCAGGGCCCGGACTATCCGACCGAAGCGGAAATCATCACGCCGCGCGCCGACCTGCTGAAGATGTATGAAACCGGCAAGGGCTCGGTGCGCATGCGCGCCGTGTACCACATCGAAGATGGCGACATTATCGTCACCGCGCTGCCGCATCAGGTGTCCGGCGCCAAGGTGTTGGAGCAGATCGCTGCGCTGATGCAGGCCAAACCGTCGAAATTGCCGCAAGTCGCCGACCTGCGTGACGAGTCCGACCACGAGAACCCCTGCCGCATCGTGATCATCCCGACCAACAGCCGGGTCGATCACGAGGTACTGATGCAGCATCTGTTCGCCAGCACCGATCTGGAGTCCAGCTACCGCGTCAACGTCAACATTATCGGCCTGGACGGCAAGCCGCAGTTGAAGAACCTGCGCAACCTGCTGGTGGAGTGGCTGGAGTTCCGCGTGCAGACTGTGCGCCGCCGCCTGCAGTTTCGCCTCGACAAGGTTGAGCGCCGCCTGCACCTGTTGGACGGTTTGCTGATTGCCTACCTCAACCTGGATGAAGTGATCCACATCATCCGCACCGCCGAGCACCCGAAAGCCGAACTGATCGCGCGTTTCGAGCTGAGTGAGATCCAGGCGGACTACATCCTCGATACCCGCTTGCGTCAGCTGGCGCGGCTGGAAGAAATGAAGCTGCGTGATGAGCAGGACGCACTGCTCAAGGAGCAAGCCAAGCTGCAAGCGCTGCTGGGCAGTGAGGCCAAGCTCAAGAAGCTGGTGCGCAGCGAGCTGATCAAAGACGCGGAAACCTACGGTGATGAACGTCGTTCGCCAATCGTCGAGCGTGCGGAAGCCAAGGCGCTGACGGAAACCGAACTGCTGCCGAACGAGAAAATTACCGTCGTTCTGTCGGAAAAGGGTTGGGTTCGTTCCGCCAAGGGGCATGATATTGACGCTACCGGGCTCTCCTACAAAGCCGGTGATGGCTTCAAGACCGCTGCGGCCGGCCGTTCCAACCAGTTTGCGGTGTTCATTGACTCCACCGGGCGTAGCTATTCGGTGCCGGCCCACACCTTGCCTTCGGCGCGGGGCCAGGGCGAGCCGCTGACAGGCCGCCTTACGCCGCCGCCGGGTGCGAATTTCGAGTGTGTGCTGCTGCCGGATGATGATGCGCTGTACGTGATCGCCTCCGACGCTGGTTACGGCTTCGTGGTCAAGGGTGAAGACCTGCAGGCCAAGAACAAGGCGGGCAAGGCTCTGTTGAGCCTGCCGAATAATGCCAAAGTGATATTGCCGCGCCCGGTGGATGATCGTGAGAGCAACTGGCTGGCCTCGGTGACCACTGAAGGCCGTTTGCTGGTGTTCAAGATCAGCGACCTGCCGCAGTTGGGCAAAGGCAAGGGCAACAAGATTATCGGGATTCCCGGGGAGCGGGTGGCCAGTCGTGAGGAGTACGTGACCGACATCGCCGTGATCCCGGAAGGCGCGACCCTGGTGCTTCAGGCCGGTAAGCGCACATTGTCGCTGCGCCCTGACGACCTTGAGCACTACAAGGGTGAGCGCGGTCGACGAGGCAACAAACTGCCGCGAGGCTTCCAGCGAGTGGATGCTTTGTTGGTGGAAGCGCCGCTTTAAGGCGTACTAAGACGCTCGATCTACGATTTAACCCGTAGATCGACGCTTTGGCGCTGGAGTCATGGCGCATATTCACGGATGATATGGCCTTTCCAGCGCCGGCGTGGCCGAGCGTGTTTAGGTATTTTTTGTATTACGTTGTGGTTCGCCTTGTGGCAGCCACCTGGATGGGATGATGACTGCTCCACGCCTTCCTCTATTTTTAATGCTCGCTGGCCTCCTGGGGTTGGCGGGTTGCAGCACGCACCAACCGGTGTCGCTGTACCAGCTGGACAGCGGAAGTCCGGCTCAGCCTGCCCAAGCGGCGGGCATGGCCGTATTGCTGGGCCCGGTGGTCGTTGCCGATTACCTGCAACGCGAGACCCTGCTACAACGTCAGAACGACGGCAGCCTGCAAGGTTCCACCGATGGGCGTTGGGCGGGCAGTTTGTCGTCCGATATCAATCAGTTGATGCTGCGTCAGGTGGCCGGTCAATTGGACAGCCAGCGTGTGGTGCTGGCACCTGCTCCAACCGGGTTTACGCCGGATGTGCAGGTGTTGCTGACCATCACCCGGCTCGACTCTGGTGCATCGCAGCCGGCAATCCTGGATGCCCAGTGGCGCTTGATCGATCGCCGTGGCCAGGTGCGTGATAACCGCATCGTGCACCTGCAGGAAGAGCACGTCGGCACCACCGCGTCCCAGGTCCAGGCCCAGGGCGTGTTGTTGCAGCATTTGGCGCAGCAGTTGTCGGTAGCGATCAAGCCATTGGCCAATCAGCCGGCGGTCGCCGAAGCGCCGCGCAAACCAGCGCCGGTACATGCCAAGCCGGCAGCCCCGGAAAAGCCGAAGATGCCGATGGCCACGCCGATTCGTACGGACATGGAAGTGTTCAGGTTCTAAGCCAAACCGCAGATACAAAAAAGGCCCGCTGATTCAGCGGGCCTTTTTGTGTGCGCCGGATTTGAGTGGCGCTGAAGATCAACTGTGGGAGGGAGCAAGCCCCTCCCACACAAGCCCGCACCGCCGTGTTTCAAGGCTTGGTGCGGGTCTCATGCATCCGCGCCAACTGCCGTTCCAGCATCGACGGGTACGGCTCCATCAGGCGTTCCACGCAGCTTGCACCTTCGGGGCTGGCGATTGGACGGATACGTGCGCGCTGGCGAATCAAGGCGTCTTCGCTGATCTTGCGCTCCACCAGCAGCAAATTGCGGCTGTGTTGGGACAAGGCCAGCGCGTCCTGGGCGATCTCAGTCAACAGCAAGTCGATCTGGCTCATGCCGAACAGGTCGTCGCCGACGGTCAGGCCCAGTTGCAGTTGCAAGGTAATGCCGCTGTCCGCCACTTCGATTTGCAGGGCATGGCCCAGGGCGCGCAGCAGCTCACCGCAGCAGATGGCGTTGGTCAGATAGTCTTCGCCACTGTCTTCGCTGTGGAACAGCATCAAGGTGCTGCCATCGTTCAGGGTGTGCAACTCGCTTTGATACAGCGAGGCGGCCTGGTCGAGGCAGTCACGGTAGCGTTCGAGCAATTCCGTCAGGCGGGCGCGGGGCAGACGACGCAGTTGGTCCTGGGCACCCAGTTGTACCGCCAATACCGCGCTGTGCTGGGGCTCGGCGTTCTTCACGGGGACCGGCTTGGGGGCCATGACTGGCGCAGCGGCCGACGTGTCGCGCAAGTCGGCGAACGGGTCTTCGTCGTCCAGTTCGTCTTCTTCAGCCTTGACCACGTGGCGCGGCGTTGCCTTCAGCCCGGCTACCGGGGCGCTGTCATCAAAGCCTGGGTCGCGCAGGTCGCGTACTTCAAACTCGGGCTCATCGGCCTCGTTGTATTCGGGCTCGGGTTCCGGCTCAGGTTCGCGCACCACCGGCTCCGGGGCGAAGCTGGCGTGAAGCTGGCGAGCGAGATCGCCGATTTCGTCCTGGCGGTCGGTGGCCGGGGTATGTTCGTCGATATCCCGCAGCCAGATGCGCAACTGCATCAGCGGCGTGGAGATATGCCGACCCAGGCGCAAGCTCAAGGCCAGGGCCAGTGCCAACAGGATCGCACTGAGAATGCCCATGCTTTGCAGGCTGATGGTCATCGGCTGCTGGAATTGCTGCATATCCAGGCTGATACGCAACTGGCCGGCCTTCACGTCCTGGAACGTGATGTTGCTCTGGTACAGACCCTCGGCCTCACCCAGCAGGCCGTTTTTCGGGCGCTGCCCGGCTTCGGCCATGATCCGGTTATCCACACTGTAGATAGCGGCGTGAGCCACCAGCGGGTTCTTGGTCAGGTTATTGAGCAGCACGTTCAGGCTGAGGATGTCGTTGGACACCAGCAACTCAGTCGCCGACGTGGCGGTCTGGGTTGTCAGGCTCGCGCCCAGCGCGTCAGCTTGTTCGTGCATGGCCTGCTTGAACTGCAAACCCATCACACAGGCGTAGATCACCAAGGCCAGGGCGACCAGGATCACGTTATGGCTGGCGATGCGTAATGCGATCGGCACACGGCGGTGGCGCAGTGCCCGGAAGATCAGCAGGAAGAAGTTATCGGTTTTTACTGGCGTGGGCCGGTTCACTTGCGCTCGGCTCTTGGTCCGTGAAGTTGACGCGCAGTATAGCGATAGCCCTAGGGCCGGCAAAGCGCTGGCTGTGCCCGATGGTCACTGAAAGTGGGTAGAATGCGGTTTTTTTCCAGCCTGGGGGTGCGCTTTGCGCGAAATTGTCCTGATAAACATCACCGGTGAAGACCGCCCGGGTCTCACCGCAGCCATTACCGGCGTGCTGGCCCAGGGTGGTGTGAACATTCTCGACATCGGTCAGGCGGTGATCCACGACACCTTGTCCTTCGGCATCCTTGTCGAAATCCCGAGCACCGAGCAGGCGTCCTCGGTACTCAAGGACATCCTGTTTACGGCATACAAGCTCGATCAACAGGTGCGATTCACCCCTGTGTCCGAAGAGGACTACCAGCATTGGGTCGACGGTCAGGGCAAAAAACGCCACATCGTGACCCTGTTGACCCGCAAGGTGACGGCTGAACAATTGCAGCGCGTCAGTTCGATCACTGCCCAGTATGGTTTGAATATCGACCACATCGACCGTCTGTCGGGTCGTATGCCCCTGGACACGCCAGCCGACAAAGGCAAGGGCTGCATCGAGTTCTCTGTGCGTGGCGAGCCGGCTGACCCACAGGCATTACGCGCCGAATTCCTGAGCGTGGCCCAGGCGCTGAATGTCGACATCGCCTTCCAGGAAGATTCGCTGTTCCGCCGCAATCGTCGCCTGGCGGTGTTCGACATGGACTCCACGCTGATCGAGGCCGAAGTGATTGACGAGTTGGCCAAGGCCGCCGGTGTGGGCGAGCAGGTCTCCGAGATTACCGAGCGCGCCATGGCCGGCGAACTGGATTTCCGTGCCAGTTTCAAGGAGCGCCTGGCGCTGCTCAAGGGGCTGGACGTGAGCGTGCTGGATTCGATCGGTGCTTCGCTGCGATTGACCGAAGGCGCTGAAACCCTGTTCGCTGAACTCAAGCGCCTGGGTTACAAAACCGCGATCCTGTCCGGCGGCTTCACCTACTTTGCCAAGCAACTGCAGGCCAAGCTGGGTATCGACTATGTGTTCGCCAACGAATTGGAAGTGGTGGATGGCAAGGTGACCGGCGTGGCGGTAGAGCCGATTGTCGATGCGCAGCGCAAGGCCGACCTGCTGAAGGAATTGGCGCATAAGGAAGGTTTGCGCCTGGAGCAGACCATTGCGGTCGGCGACGGCGCCAATGACTTGCCGATGCTGGCGATTGCCGGGTTGGGGGTGGCGTTCCGCGCCAAACCACTGGTCAAGCAATCGGCCAAGCAGGCGATTTCGACCCTGGGGTTGGATGGCGTGTTGTATCTACTGGGCTTTCGTGACCGCGATGGTCAGCTCTAAGCGGCTCTCACTGTAGGAATACAAGCAAAAAATGTGGGAGGGGGCTTGCTCCCGATAGCGGTGATTCAGTCAACACATGGACTGACTGATGCTATCGGGAGCAAGCCCCCTCCCACATTTGATTTTCGTCGGCTTCAGGTCAGGCTTTAGGTGAGCCAATACCCTGGCCCATCTGCACCGGTGAACCCGCCACCAGTTCTTCAGCCCACTTCACCTGATCCGGCCCGAACAGCACGATGGCGGTCGAACCCAGCTTGAAGCGGCCCAGCTCCGCACCTTTCTCCAAGTGAATCGGCGCACGCGCGGCTTCGTCGTAGCGGAAGGTTTTCAGCTCGCGTTTCGGTGGTGTCACCAGGCCTGCCCACACGGTTTCAATCGACGCCACGATCATTGCACCCACCAGCACTACCGCCATCGGGCCGCGTTCGGTGTCGAACAGGCAGACAACACGCTCATTACGCGCAAACAGCTCCGGCACGTTTTCAGCCGTGGTCTGGTTCACCGAGAAAATCCGCCCGGGCACATACACCATCTCACGCAACGTACCGGCCAGGGGCATGTGCACGCGGTGGTAGTCTTTGGGCGACAGGTAGATCGTGGCGAAATCGCCGCCCATGAACGGCGCAGCAACCGCTGTATCACCACCCAACAGTTCCACCACGCTGAAGCTGTGGCCCTTGGCCTGGAACACCCGGCCGTGTTCGATAGGGCCAAGCTGGCTGACCGCGCCATCGGCAGGGCTGAGCACTGCGCCTGGGGTTTGATCCAGCGGGCGAGCACCGTCTTTCAGCGCGCGGGTGAAGAAGGCATTGAAGTGCTCGTAGGCGGTCAGGTCTTCAACCAGGGCCTGGGACATGTCCACTTGATAGCGCTTGGCAAACCAGCGGGTGAAGGCATTCTTGAACCAGCGCACGCGACACTCGGCAATGCACCCGGCCAGGCGCGACAGCAAGTGGTGCGGCAACAGGTACTGGCTGAGGATGAATAACTGCTTTTTCATTGACTGTCCTTAAACCTTAAATCTCAACGGGGGTGTCGGGGTGGTTGCCCCATTCGCCCCAGGAACCGGCATAACCTTTGACTCGCGGATAACCGAGCGCCTTGGCCACCAGGTAGGTGAAGCCAGAGCGATGGTGAGTCTGGCAGTGGGTGATGATTTCTTTGTCGCGGGTCAGCCCGAGGTCTTCGAGGATCTGCGGCATGTCACGACGGATGCGCAGGTTGCGTGCCTTGTCCATGCCGGCAGTCCACTCGAAGTTCACCGCGCCGGGAATGTGACCGCCCTTGGCGGCGAGGACTTTCTCGCCGGAATATTCCAGCGGTCCGCGTGCGTCCCAGATGCCCAGGTCAGCCGCGCCGAGACGGCTTTGCAGGTATTCGCGGGTGGCGGTAGGGCCGTCGTGCAAGGTCAGGCTGACCGGGCCACCAACGGGGGCGGGCACCTCGGTGGAAAGCGGGTGCTGGCTTTCCAGCCATGCGAGCAGGCCGCCGTCCAGGTAGTGGTATTTCTGGTGGCCGATCACGTCGAGCATCCAGATAAAACGTCCGGCCCAGCCACCGCCTTCGTCGTCGTAGACCACGTAGGTTGCGTTCGGGGTGTGGCCCAGTTCGCCGAACAGCTTTTGCAGGTCGGCTTTGCTCGGCAGCAAGCCGGGAGCCGGTGGCTGGCCCAACTGGGTGCGCTTGGGGTCAACGAAATGCGCGCCTGGGATATGACCCTCGGCGTAGCGGGCGGCGCTGGTGAGGTCCACCAGAATCAGGTGTTCGGCATCCAGTCGACCGAGCAGGTCGCCGGGTTCGATCACCAGCGGCAAGCCAGAGAAGTCAGGCATGTGAGGTCTCCTGGGCACAAATGTTGGCGATAAAGGACGGCGATTGTAGCGCAAGCATCAAGTGCTGCGGTTGGTAAAGCTGTGCAGTGCTTTCTCGACGCATTGCGCTGTTTTGCCGAAGGCCTGCACCGTGGTTTCCGAGAACGGCCCGCCGCCCTGGTCGGCGACCATCAGCATGACCACTCGGCCGTTGCAGCTCAGGGAGCGCAACAACAGGTGTTCGCCGGTAAACAGGCGACGCAGCACTGGCGGCAGCAGTGCAGAGAACTGTGCGTGGTTGTCGGGTGTGAGACGCACCTGCGCGGACTTTTCCAACAGCCGTTGCAGCAGCGTGCTATTGACCACGTCCAGGCTCAGGTTTGCGGCGTCCTTGGGCAACCCTTCGGCTTGATGCACGCGCAAGGTACTCAAGGCGCGGTCGGCCATGAACAGCAGCACCCGTTGCATGCCGCTCGCCACCAATGCTTCTTTGGCGCAAGTGGTCAGGTGCATGGCGTTGGCAAAGCGGTTCGGTTCAACCAGCAACTCGGTACAGCGCTTGCGCCATACGGCCAAGGCTTCGGCGGTGGGCGGTGGTGCGGGCAGCAAGCCGCGATGGACCTTCTGCACATGCCACGGCCAGATCAGCGACAAGGCCGGGTGCCAGAGGTCGGGCATCAGGGTATGGCGGGCGCTGGTCACCGCTTGCTGGTGGGCTTGCTGCTGCACATCGCCCAGGGGGGCTTCCAGGTAGAGCGCAGTCAGATATTGCCAGCGTTCGGTATGCGGGCAGGTCCAGGATTCCTGGGCCGACATTGCCAGGCCGTTAGCCAGCAGCACCGTATTGGCCGGCTGGTTCAACCAACGGCGCAGGTTGGGTTCGGCGTCGAGCAACTGCTGGTGGCGCAGTTCATCTTCCTCACGGGCGATATGCAGCGCCTTGACCAGCAAGCGTTGTTCGCTCAGCAGCAGGTTGTAGCCCTGGGACACCCAGATCGGCAAGTGCCACGCTTCGGTCAAGCCAAGGCACAAATCCAGCAGCCGTACGCCGAACAATTCCTGCTCGACCTGGCGTGCCGGCTGGCCCTTGTGGATCACCCGCAATTCCCATTCTTCCAGGAGCTTGGGGTAGGTGACGGCCATCGGCCAAAGCGGCGATAAAAACAGCAGGCTGCCCCAGTGAATGTCTTGCCACAAGCGCGCCAGGCGACTGCCGAATAAACCGTTGGCTTGCTGCGACGCGTGCAGGCTCACCAGCAGCAGTTGGCGCAAGGCCACGGGGATTTCCTTGGCCGGCACCGAGGGCAGGCGCGCCAGTAATTCTTCGGCACGCTTGAGGCCGAGGCGGTTGAGCGCCACTTCGAGGTTTTCCGCAGGGGCCGCGAGGCTGCCGTGGGTGTGGCTGTTGGCCTCGCGCATCACGCTGAGTACCAACGCCGGGCTGTCTTGCATCAGCTCGGCAATATCTCGCAATGAACTGCGGCTATCGCGAATGGCTTTGCACACGCGCTCGTGGCTGGCTTGGGGAATAGGCAGCAGCACATCATCCAGGCGCTTGATCCAAGCGGCGAGGGTGGTCGGTTTTGCAGTTGGGACTGTCGTTTCATTAGCCATGATTGGGGCGCGGTCATCACATGCATTCAACACGCCCGGAATGGGCCGAATTGGCTTTTCGCCTTAACGGGCTATAGTCTGGCGCAGTTTTGCCGATAAGTAGAACAAGAGTTTTTCTGCTACACCCACTATGTCCATGAACCCGACGGCGCAAGTACCCATCTCCTATGGCTAAAATTATCGGCATCATCGTCGTCCTCGCGAGCGTGCTCGGCGGTTACGTCCTTTCCCACGGTAAAATTGCCGCGTTGATCCAGCCTTTCGAAGTGATGATCATCGGCGGGGCGGCATTCGGTGCATTCCTGCAAGCCAACCCTGGGTACATGACCATGCATGTGGTCAAAAAATCCCTGAGCATGTTCGGTTCACGCTTCTCCCACACCTTCTATCTGGAAGTGCTGGGCCTGGTCTACGAGATCCTCAACAAGAGTCGCCGCGAGGGGATGATGGCCATCGAGGCCGACATCGAGGATGCGGCGGCCAGCCCGATTTTCGCCAAGTACCCGGCCGTGCTCAAAGACGAGCGCATGACCGCCTATATCTGCGATTACCTGCGCATCATGTCTTCCGGCAACATGGCTCCCCACGAGTTGGAAGGCCTGTTCGACATGGAGCTGTTCAGCCTCAAGGAAGAACTGGAACACCCCTCTCACGCTGTCACCGGCATTGCCGACGGCATGCCGGGCTTCGGTATCGTCGCGGCGGTACTCGGTATCGTGGTGACCATGGCGTCCCTGGGCGATGGCGACCAGAAGGCCATCGGCATGCACGTGGGTGCGGCGTTGGTGGGGACATTCTTCGGTATTCTTGCGGCCTACGGTTTCTTTGGCCCGCTGGCGACTTCCCTGGCGCATGATGCCAAGGAAGAGATCAACCTCTATGAAGCGATCAAGGCGTGCCTGGTCGCTTCGGCCTCCGGCATGCCGCCATCGTTGGCGGTGGAGTTCGGTCGCAAGGTGCTGTACCCGAAACATCGCCCAAGCTTCGCCGAGCTGGAACAAGCGGTTCGCGGTCGCTAAGCCATGGAAAACAACCAGCCGATAATCATCAAGCGCGTCAAGCGCTTCGCTGCGGGGCACCACGGCGGCGCCTGGAAAATCGCCTTCGCCGACTTTGCGACGGCGATGATGGCGTTCTTCCTGGTTCTGTGGCTGATGTCTACCGCCACGCCGGAGCAGAAGATCGCCATTGCCGGTTACTTCAAAGACCCCATTGGCTTCTCGGAAAGCGGTACGCCTTTTGTGATCGACCTCGGCGGTTCGCCGCAGTTGGCGCCTGAGCGCACGATCAACCCGGAGGTCAAGACCGAGGCCCCCCAGGAAAAAATCCCCGTCGAGCGCGACACGGTCGAGGCCATGGCTGAGCAAGTCGAGCAGGAGCGCCTGGAACTGTTGCTCAAGGAGCTGCAGACCAAGGTCGAAGAAAACCCGCAACTGCTGAAGTTCAAGGATCAGATCTCCTTCGAGATCACGCCCGAGGGCCTGCGTATCCAGATCACCGACGCCGCTAACCGGCCGATGTTCGACTCCGGTAGTGCCCGCTTGAAGCCGTACTTCGAAGATATCCTGCTGGCCATGGCCGACACCATCAAGGCGGTGCCGAACAAGATCAGCATCAGCGGCCACACCGACGCCAAGCCCTATGCAGGCCAGGGCGACTTCGGCAACTGGGAGCTCTCGGCCAACCGCGCCAACGCTGCCCGTCGTGCGCTGGTGGCGGGCAGCTATCCGGACCCGCAAGTGGCGCGAGTGGTGGGTTTTGCTTCGTCGCAATTGTTTGATCCCGCAGACCCGTTCAACCCGGTCAACCGCCGGATCGATATCGTGGTGCTGACCAAAAAGGCCCAGCGCGCGATCGAGGGTGATCACAGTGCGGCGCCTGCGGTACCGAAACCTGGCGAAGGCGCGCCAGGGGAAGTTCCGGCTGACCCGAACGCCATTCCTCCAGGGCAGGAGCCGTTGCCGGCCCATGAGCTACGGCAGAAGCTGAACCTGTTTGATGATGGTGGAGTGAAGGATCCTACGGTGCCTGCACCCAAGTCGTAATCACCATGCAAAAAGGCCGCGATGATCGCGGCCTTTTCGTTGGTGCAGGTTAGTAACTGTTCTCCGGCAAACTCGCAATGATCGACCGATAGCTGTTCATCCGTTGCTGCTGCACACGGCCATCTTCCAGGGCCTTGAGCAACGCACAGCCCGGCTCACGGTCGTGTTTGCAGTCGCGGAAGCGGCAGGTGCCGATCAGGTCGTTGAATTCGATGAAGCCCGCCTCCACATCGCTGCGGCTGACATGGCCGAGGCCGAATTCCCGGATGCCCGGGGAGTCGATCAGCTCACCGCCACCGGGGAAGTGGAACAGTCGCGCGGTGGTGGTGGTGTGGGTGCCCTGGCCGGACAGCTCCGACAGCGGTCCCACGCGGGTCTCGACTTCCGGCAGCAGGCTGTTGACCAGTGATGACTTGCCTACGCCCGACTGGCCGACGAACACGCTGATGCGCCCGTCCAGTTGCTGTTGCAACTGTTCCATGCCATTGCCGTGATGCGCCGAGACTTCCAGCACCGGGTAACCCAAGGTGCGGTAGACCGCCAGCAATGCGTTGAGCGCCGGCGCGTTTTGCTCGTCGATCAGGTCGAATTTGTTCAGCAGCAACAGCGGGCGAATGCCGGCATGTTCGGCGGCCACCAGATAGCGGTCGATCAGGTTGGCGTGGGGCTCGGGCAGCGGCGCGAACACAATCACGATCATGTCGACGTTGGCGGCCACCGGCTTGAGCTGGCCACGGCTGTCCGGGCGGCGCAGTTCGGTGGTGCGTGGCAACTGGGCGACGATTACGCCGATGCCCTGGTTGCCGGCACGCCACACAACCCGGTCGCCGGTGACCAGCGCAGGCAGGTTGGCGCGCAAGTGGCAGCGGAAAACCTGGCCGGCGAGTTCGCCTTCCAGCGCCTCGACCTCGACCTGCACGCCGAAGTGCGCGATCACCAGCCCCGTTTGTTCGGGGCCCAGGTCGCCGCCTTCGAGCGCTTCCACGGCGGAGGATTCACGTTTGGCGGCGCGAGCGGCGCGTTCACCCTGAATCTTTTCGATGCGCCAGTTTTGGCGGCGATTGAGCTGGCGTTTGGCCATTGGTGTTCCGTGTCGATAATGCAAAGGATAGGTGAAACGGTCGCGAGTCTAGCATGCCCCCGCCTGCTAAACTGCGCAGCCACGCCAAGGTGCCAAGAGAATCAAGCCATGCAAAACCCACAGAACCTGATTTGGATCGATCTGGAAATGACCGGTCTGAACCCCGACACCGACGTCATCATCGAGATGGCGACCATTGTCACCGACAGCAACCTCAACACCCTGGCCGAAGGTCCGGTGATTGCCATCCATCACAGTGATGCAGTGTTGGCCACCATGGACGAGTGGAATACCCGCACCCACGGCAACTCCGGCCTGACCCAGCGGGTGCGCGACAGCCGTATCAGTATGGCCGAAGCCGAGGCCCAGACCATCGCCTTCCTGGAGAAGTGGGTGCCCAAGGGCAAGTCACCGATCTGCGGCAACAGCATCTGCCAGGACCGCCGCTTCCTTTATACCCACATGAAGGCGCTGGAAAGCTACTTCCATTACCGCAACCTGGATGTGTCCACCTTGAAAGAGCTGGCCGCACGCTGGGCGCCGGAAGTCAAAGACAGCTTCCATAAAGGCAGCACGCACCTGGCGCTGGATGATATTCGCGAGTCGATTGCCGAGTTGCAGCACTACCGCAAGCATTTCATCAAGGCTTGATGATAAGGACTGCTTCATGCTGCTTATGCTTTACCTCATCGCCATCACGGCCGAAGCCATGACCGGCGCGCTGTCCGCCGGGCGCCGTGGCATGGACTGGTTTGGCGTGGTGCTGATCGCCTGCGTCACTGCCCTGGGCGGTGGTTCGGTGCGCGATGTGTTGCTGGGGCATTACCCGCTGACGTGGGTCAAGCACCCGGAATACCTGGTGCTGACGTCGGTTGCCGCACTGGTGACGATCTTTATCGCACCGCTGATGCGCCATCTGCGCTCGCTGTTCCTGGCGCTGGACGCCGTGGGGCTGGTGGCGTTTACCTTGATCGGCTGCATGACCGCCCTGGAAATGGGTCACGGCATGCTGGTGGCTGTGGTCAGTGGCGTGATCACCGGGGTGTTTGGCGGCATCCTGCGGGATATCTTCTGCAACGACATTCCCCTGATCTTCCGCCGTGAGCTATACGCCAGCGTTTCGTTCCTTGCCGCGTGGTTCTACATGCTGTGCCTGTATCTGGAGCTGCCGAGCGAGCAAGCGATTTTGCTGACGCTGTTCAGCGGCTTTCTATTGCGGTTGCTGGCGATCCGTTTCCACTGGGAAATGCCCAAGTTCGTCTACAACGACGACGTGCACTGACGCCCAGCGTGCTGGTTCAGCGCCCACTCGACGTGTTCGCGTACCAGTTCCGACGGATAATCCCGGCGTGCCTTCAACGCCTCCAGCACCGGGATGCTCGACGGCGCGTTGCCCAGGCCCACCGCCAAGTTGCGTAGCCAGCGCTCGTAACCGGCGCGACGTAGCGGTGAGCCCTCGGTGCTGCTGAGGAATTTATCCTCGTCCCACATGAACAGCTCGGCCAGTTCGGCGTTATCCAGGTTGTGGCGTGGCTTGAAATCACCCTCGGCCGTAGGCCGGGCGAAACGATTCCACGGGCAAACGATCTGACAGTCATCGCAGCCGAACACGCGATTGCCGATCAGCGGGCGCAGGTCTTCGGGGATCGCACTCTTGAGCTCGATGGTCAGGTAGGAAATGCAGCGTCGGGCGTCCAGCACATAGGGGCCGACGAAGGCATTGGTCGGGCAGATGTCCAGGCACGCGGTGCAGCGGCCGCAGTGTTCGGTGTCATGGGGCGCGTCCACCGGCAGCGGCAAGTCGACAAACAGTTCGCTCAGGAAGAAGTAACTGCCGGCCTTGCGGTTGAGTACCAGGGTGTTCTTGCCGATCCAGCCCAACCCGGCTTGTTCGGCGATGGCTTTTTCCAGCACGGGCGCGCTGTCCACGAAGGCGCGAAAGCCAAACGGGCCGATCTGTGCCTGAATGCGCTCGGCCAGTTGCTGTACGCGCTTGCGGATCAGCTTGTGATAGTCACGACCCAGGGCATAGCGCGAGATATAGGCTTTTTCCGGTTGGGCCAGCAATTGCGCCATCTGCGTGTCGCCGGGCAGGTAGTCCATGCGCAGCGAGACCACGCGCAAGGTGCCCGGTACCAGCTCGTCCGGGTGGGAGCGCTTGCTGCCATGGGCGCCCATGTACTCCATCTCGCCGTGATAACCCGCGGCGAGCCAGCGTTGCAGGTGCTGTTCATGCTCGGCCAGGTCCAGGCCGCTGATGCCGACTTGTTGAAAGCCCAGTTCGCGGCCCCAGTCTTTGATCGATTGGGCGAGGGCGGGCAGATCGGAGGTAATAGCAGGCATGAGACACGGGAAACCACGGGTGAGATGCGTATAATTCTGCCAGACATCGGAGCTTGAAGACGCATGCCGCAGACAAAACACGAAATAACCGACGTTCAGCCTTTGTTGCCCGGCCATTTGCCGCAACTGGCTGCGCGTCCTCCGCAGGCCCATAAAGGCTTGTTCGGCCACCTGCTGGTCATTGGCGGTGACCACTGCTTTGGCGGTGCTGCGCTGCTGAGTACCGAAAGCGCCTTGCGCAGTGGTGCCGGCATGGTGTCCCTGGCGACGCGGGCGGAGCATGTGCCGGCGGCGCTGGCGCGCTTGCCGGAGGTCATGACCGTCGGCGTCAGTTCGGCTAACCAATTGATGGGGTTGCTGGAAAAAATCTCGGTGATTGTCATTGGCCCTGGCCTGGGTGAGGCATCCTGGGGCAAAAGCCTGCTGTCGGCTGCCGCCAACGCCCGGCAGCCGCAAGTCTGGGATGCGGATGCGTTGAATCAACTGGCCAAGGGCGGTGTCAGTTTGCCGGTTGGCTCGGTCATCACCCCGCACCCTGGCGAAGCGGCGCGTTTGTTGGGGCTCACGACAGCCGAGGTTCAGGCCGAGCGTCTTAAGGTGGCGCGCGCTTTAAGCCAGAAATTCAATGCAGTCGCTATCCTCAAGGGGGCTGGCAGTTTGATTGCCAGCCCGGACGGTCGGGTTTCCCGCTGTGATCGTGGTCATCCGGCGATGGCCACGGCGGGGCTGGGTGATGTCCTGGCGGGCTTGGTCGGCGCCCTGCTGGCTCAAGGTATGCCGGCCTATGAGGCGGGCTGTCTGGCCGTGTGGCTGCACGCCGCGGCGGGAGAGCGCCAAGGTACCCTGGGTCGCGGGCTGGCTGCCAGTGACCTGATTCCTGCCATTCGTCAATTGCTGGAGGAGCAATCGCCGTGTCTGAAGTAACCCTGTTTCTGGCAGATGAAGACGCAATGGTCGCATTCGGCCATCGCATCGCCCAAGTGACGGCGGGCACCGGGCTGATTTTTCTTGAGGGTGACCTGGGGGCGGGCAAAACCACGCTCTCGCGCGGCATCATTCGTGGCTTGGGCCACACGGGCGCGGTTAAAAGCCCAACGTTCACGCTGGTAGAGCCCTACGAAATTGGCCAGGTGCGAGCTTTCCATTTCGACCTTTATCGCCTGGTCGATCCCGAAGAGCTGGAGTACATGGGCATCCGGGATTATTTCGACGAAGACGCGTTGTGCCTGATCGAGTGGCCAGATAAAGGCACAGGCTTTTTGCCAAAGCCGGACCTGACCATTACCATTACGCCGCATGAATCAGGACGTCAGTTGAAGTTGTTGCCCCAAAGCGTGCGCGGCCAGTCCTGGTGCGCCGCTTTGGCATTGGAATTCAAATAATTGGTGGGGTTAGGTATGCGCTTTCGCGCGTTGGTTGCTGTCGTAGGGGTATTGCTTGCGGCAATGACTGTCAATGCTCTGGCTGCTTCGCAGGTGAAAAGTGTTCGCCTGTGGCGAGCGCCGGATAACACGCGACTGGTGTTCGACCTGTCTGGCCCGGTCCAGCACAGTGTCTTTACCCTGACGGCGCCCGATCGCCTGGTGATCGACATCAATGGTGCGTCCCTAGCCGCGCCGCTCAAGGTGTCCACCGCCAACACCCCGATTACCGCCATGCGCTCGGCCCAGCGTACGCCGACCGATCTGCGTGTGGTCATCGACCTGAAAAAGGCCGTGACCCCGAAAAGCTTCTCCCTGGCGCCGAATGCCCAGTACGGCAACCGGCTGGTGGTCGATCTGTTCGACAATGCCTCCGATGCCAACCCGACGCCCGTGCCGACCCCGAGTGTTGCCACGGTACCGGCCGTGCCGGTTAACCCGTCGCAGCCGCAGGTCAAGTTGCCGCCACCCCCACCGGCCCCGCCGGGCAAGCGTGACATTATTGTGGTGATCGATGCCGGCCATGGTGGCGAAGACCCGGGCGCATCCGGCTCGCGCGGCCAGCATGAAAAAGACGTAGTGTTGGCCATCGCCCGTGAGCTGCAGCGCCAGGTCAATGCGATGAAAGGCTATCGCGCCGAGCTGACCCGTACCGGTGACTACTTCATTCCATTGCGCGGCCGTACGGAAATCGCCCGCAAGAAAGGCGCCGACCTGTTTGTGTCGATCCACGCCGACGCCGCACCCTCGTCCGCCGCCTTCGGCGCCTCGGTGTTCGCCCTGTCCGATCGCGGCGCGACTTCCGAGACTGCCCGTTGGCTGGCCGACAGCGAAAACCGTTCCGACTTGATCGGCGGGGCCGGCAACGTGTCTCTGGATGACAAGGACAAAATGCTCGCCGGCGTGCTGCTCGACCTGTCGATGACCGCTTCGCTGACCTCCAGCCTGAATGTCGGCCAGAAAGTGCTGAGCAATATCGGCCGGGTCACTTCGCTGCACAAGCAGCGTGTCGAGCAGGCTGGGTTCATGGTGTTGAAGTCGCCGGATATCCCGTCGATCCTGGTGGAAACCGGCTTTATCTCCAACTCCAACGAAGCCTCCAAGCTGGCCAGTACCAGCCACCAGCAGGCGCTGGCGCGTTCGATCAGCGCCGGTATCCGCCAGTTCTTCCAGCAGAACCCGCCGCCGGGCACTTACATTGCCTGGCTGCGCGACTCCGGGAAAATCGCCCAAGGCCCCCGTGACCACCGCGTGCAGCCCGGCGACACCCTGGCCATGCTGGCCGTGCGTTTCCAGGTTTCGCCTGCCACGTTGCGCAGTGCCAATGGCCTGAAAACCGATGAATTGAAAGTCGGCCAGGTATTGACCATTCCCGGCACTGAATTGGCGGCGCAGTAATGAGCGAATCACAGTTGAACAGCGGCGCACGCATCGAACTGCTCAGCCCGCGCCTGGCCAACCAGATTGCCGCGGGCGAGGTGGTTGAGCGTCCGGCGTCGGTGATCAAGGAGCTGCTGGAGAACAGTATCGACTCTGGCGCCAAGCGCATTGATGTCGATGTGGAGCAGGGCGGCGTCAAGCTCCTGCGCGTGCGCGACGACGGTAGCGGCATCTCCTCCGATGACCTGCCGCTGGCTCTGGCGCGTCACGCCACCAGCAAGATTCGCGACCTGGAAGACCTTGAGCGGGTGATGAGCCTGGGTTTTCGCGGTGAGGCCTTGGCCTCCATCAGCTCCGTGGCCCGCCTGACCCTGACCTCGCGGACCCGTAGTGCCGACCAGGCCTGGCAGGTAGAAACCGAAGGCCGTGACATGGCGCCTCGAGTCCAGCCGGCTGCGCACCCGGTGGGCACTTCGGTGGAAGTGCGCGACTTGTTCTTCAATACCCCGGCGCGCCGCAAGTTCCTCAAGGCTGAAAAAACCGAATTCGATCACCTGCAGGAAGTCATCAAGCGCTTGGCGTTGGCGCGTTTCGACGTGGCTTTTCATCTGCGCCACAACGGCAAGACCATCCTCAGCCTGCATGAAGCCAATGACGACGCTGCCCGTGCACGGCGTGTGGCCGCTGTTTGCGGGGCGGGTTTCCTGGAGCAGGCACTGCCGATTGAGATCGAGCGCAATGGCTTGCGCCTGTGGGGCTGGGTCGGATTGCCGACGTTCTCCCGTAGTCAGGCGGACCTGCAGTATTTCTTCGTGAATGGTCGTGCAGTACGCGATAAGTTAGTGGCCCATGCGGTGCGCCAGGCGTATCGCGACGTTCTGTTCAATGGGCGGCACCCCACGTTTGTGCTGTTTTTCGAGGTCGACCCGTCGGTGGTCGACGTCAACGTGCATCCGACCAAGCATGAAGTGCGTTTTCGTGACGGGCGCATGGTGCATGACTTCCTCTATGGCACGTTGCACCGTGCCTTGGGCGATGTGCGGCCGGATGATCAGTTGTCTGCGCCGATCGTGACGGCGGTGGTACGGCCGAGCGGTCCGGAGGCCGGCGAGTTCGGCCCACAGGGCGAAATGAGCCTGGCGGCCAATTTGTTGCAATCGCCGCAACCACAGCCGTCATACACCGCGCCGGGTTCCGGTTCGGGCGCGGGTTATCAGTACCAATACACCCCGCGTCCGCAATCGACAGTGCCGGTGGCGGAAGCCAAGGCGGCCTATCGCGAGTTTTTTGCGCCATTGCCGGGGGCCGAGCCGGGCGCCGTTGCATTGCCGGAGGGTGGGGGGGATATTCCACCGTTGGGTTATGCGTTGGCGCAACTCAAAGGCATCTACATCCTGGCGGAAAACGCCCACGGCCTGGTACTGGTCGATATGCATGCCGCCCATGAGCGGATCATGTACGAGCGCTTGAAGATCGCCATGGCCAGCGAAGGTCTCAGCGGTCAGCCGCTGTTGGTGCCCGAATCCCTGGCGGTCAGCCAGCGGGAGGCCGATTGCGCCGAAGAGCATCACGGCGTGTTCCAGAAACTGGGCTTCGAATTGCAGCGCCTTGGGCCGGAAACCCTGGCGATCCGCCAGATTCCTGCGCTGCTCAAGCAGGCTGAAGCCAACCGCCTGGTCGCTGATGTGCTGGCGGACCTGATGGAGTACGGCACCAGCGATCGTATCCAGGCGCACATCAATGAGCTGCTTGGCACCATGGCCTGTCATGGCGCCATCCGCGCCAATCGCCGCCTGGCCCTGCCGGAAATGAACGGGCTGCTGCGCGACATGGAAAACACCGAGCGCAGCGGGCAATGCAACCATGGCCGACCGACCTGGACCCAGATGGGCCTGGACGATCTGGACAAACTGTTCCTGCGCGGCCGTTGATGAGTGCCTTGCCCCCCGCCATCTTCCTGATGGGCCCCACGGCCGCCGGCAAGACCGACCTGGCCATCGAGCTGACCAAAGTGTTGCCGTGCGAGCTGATCAGTGTCGACTCTGCCCTGGTTTACCGGGACATGGACATCGGTACGGCCAAGCCCTCAAAAGCGCTATTGGCCCAATATCCGCACCGGTTGATCGACATTATCGACCCGGCCGAAAGCTATTCTGCGGCGGATTTCCGTACCGACGCTCTGGCTGCCATGGCTGAGATCACCGCGCGGGGCAATATTCCGCTGCTGGTGGGCGGTACGATGCTCTACTACAAGGCTTTGCAGGAAGGCCTGGCGGATATGCCGCCGGCTGATGCCCAGGTGCGCGCCGAGCTTGAAGAGGAGGCTGCACGCCTTGGTTGGCAAGCGCTGCACGATCAGTTGGCGGCGGTTGACCCGGTCTCTGCCGCGCGCATTCACCCCAATGACCCCCAGCGCCTCACACGCGCCCTGGAAGTCTGGCGTGTCAGCGGCCAGACCATGACTGAACACAGGCTGAAACAAACTGCGCAAAGTGCTGATGCAGACGCATCTGGACAGTCACAATTGCCCTATACTGTGGCGAATCTGGCGATTGCTCCGGCAAATCGCCAGGTGCTGCATGAACGAATTGCACAAAGATTCACAATTATGTTGGAACAGGGGTTTGTGGACGAGGTCGTAGCACTGCGTTCAAGAGGTGACCTGCATCCCGGGCTACCTTCCATACGTGCTGTAGGCTATCGCCAAGTCTGGGATCACCTGGATGGCAAGCTGACGTGGGCCGAAATGCAGGAGCGCGGCATCATCGCCACGCGCCAATTGGCCAAACGCCAGTTCACCTGGCTGCGCAGCTGGAGCGATTTGCACTGGTTGGACAGCCTGGACAGCGACAATCTGTCACGCGCCTTGAAATACTTGGGAACGGTCTCCATATTGAGCTGAGTCCTTGCAATTGCCGTCTATCCTTGGGGGTGTGACGGCCATAAGCTATCTATTTTCCGCTTTTTTATTATTGATCCTTATAGGAGTGCGACACATGTCAAAAGGGCATTCGCTACAAGACCCTTACTTGAATACTTTACGTAAAGAGAAAGTGGGGGTTTCCATCTACCTGGTGAACGGTATCAAACTGCAAGGTACGATCGAATCGTTCGACCAGTTCGTGATCCTGCTGAAGAACACCGTCAGCCAGATGGTCTACAAGCACGCTATCTCGACAGTTGTTCCAGTTCGTCCAATCCGTCTGCCTAGCGCAGCAGGTGACGATGCAGCTGACGCTGAGCCAGGTAACGCCTGATAGGAGTCTCCTTTGTTCTTTGAGCGCCACGGTGGTGGTGAGCGAGTCATTCTCGTTCACTTGGATGGACAGGACCCTGAGGCGCGCGAAGATCCGCAGGAGTTTCAGGAGTTGGCAAATTCGGCCGGCGCCGAGACCGTTGCGTTTTTTAACGTGCCGCGTCATCGGCCAACCGCCAAATTCCTGATTGGCAGCGGCAAGGTCGAGGAACTGCGCGACCTGGTGCACGCCGAAGAAGCCGATCTGGTGATCTTCAATCACGTCCTCACACCCAGTCAGGAACGTAACCTCGAACGTGTCTTCGAGTGTCGCGTGATCGACCGTACCGGTCTGATTCTCGATATCTTCGCCCAGCGCGCCCGTACCCATGAAGGCAAGCTCCAGGTTGAACTGGCCCAGCTTGACCACATGAGCACCCGGCTGGTTCGCGGCTGGACTCACCTTGAGCGCCAGGGTGGTGGTATCGGTATGCGCGGCCCGGGTGAAACCCAGCTTGAAACCGACCGACGCCTGTTGCGGGTTCGCCTGCGCCAGATCAAGGGCCGCCTGGAAAAAGTGCGTAGCCAGCGCGAACAGTCACGCCGTGGCCGTTCCCGTGCCGATATTCCTACCGTTTCCCTGGTGGGCTACACCAACGCCGGTAAATCCACGCTGTTCAATAACGTGACGAAGTCCGACGTATACGCGGCCGACCAACTGTTCGCCACCCTCGACCCGACCTTGCGCCGTCTGGACCTGGATGACCTGGGGCCGATTGTCCTGGCGGATACGGTGGGCTTTATTCGTCACTTGCCCCACAAGCTGGTCGAAGCGTTTCGGTCTACGCTCGAAGAGTCGAGCAACTCGGATCTGTTGTTGCACGTGATCGATGCGGCCGAACCGGATCGCATGTTGCAGATTGAACAGGTGATGTTGGTGCTGGGCGAGATTGGTGCACAGGACTTGCCGATCCTCGAGGTCTATAACAAACTCGATTTGCTTGAAGGCGTAGAGCCACAAATTCAACGCGACGAGAACGGCAAGCCCCAGCGGGTATGGCTGTCAGCGCGTGATGGCAGTGGTTTGGAATTGCTCGAGCAAGCCATTGCCGAGCTGTTGGGCAGCGATTTGTTTATCGGCACCTTGCGCTTGCCGCAGCGTTTTGCTCGACTGCGTGCACAGTTTTTCGAGTTGGGCGCAGTGCAGAAAGAAGAACATGACGACGAAGGTGTCAGCTTGCTGGCCGTTCGATTGCCGCGCTCGGAACTGAATCGGCTGGTCAGCCGTGAAGGCGTCGTACCGGCGGAGTTCATCGAACAACACACTTTGCAATAAAAGCCTGAGAAAGCGGTTGTGTCGCAGTAGCAGGCATTCTGTAGCATTGGTCGGCGCGCCGTGGGCGCGTCTTTGCTTTATCAGATGGAGAGCGCTATGGCTTGGAATGAGCCGGGTGGCAACTCGAATAATCAGGATCCTTGGGGTGGTAAGCGCCGCAATAACGGCGACCGCAAGGGGCCGCCGGATCTCGACGAGGCCTTCCGAAAGCTGCAGGAAAGCCTGAATGGGTTGTTCGGTGGTGGGAAAAAAAGTGGTGGTGACGACGGCGGTCGCGCAAGCAAGGGTGGCGGCTATGGCCTGCTGGGCCTGGGTCTTGTCGTGCTGGCGGCCGTATGGCTGTACAGCGCGGTCTACGTAGTCGACGAGCAGGAGCAGGCTGTCGTGCTGCGCTTCGGCAAGTACTACGAGACGGTAGGGCCGGGCCTGAACATCTACTTCCCGCCGATTGACAAGAAGTACATGGAAAACGTCACGCGTGAGCGTGCCTACACCAAGCAGGGCCAGATGCTGACCGAAGACGAGAACATCGTCGAAGTGCCGCTGACCGTGCAGTACAAGATCAGCAACCTGCAGGACTTCGTGCTGAACGTCGACCAGCCTGAGATCAGCCTGCAGCACGCAACCGAAAGCGCCCTGCGCCATGTGGTGGGGTCCACTGCGATGGACCAGGTGCTGACCGAAGGGCGTGAGTTGATGGCCAGCGAAATCAAGGAGCGCCTGCAACGGTTCCTCGATACCTATCGCACCGGTATCACCGTCACTCAGGTGAACGTGCAGAGCGCAGCGGCACCACGTGAAGTGCAGGAAGCCTTTGACGACGTTATCCGCGCCCGTGAAGACGAGCAGCGTTCGCGCAACCAGGCTGAAACCTATGCCAACGGCGTCGTGCCGGAAGCCCGTGGTCAGGCCCAGCGTATCCTTGAGGATGCCAACGGTTACCGTGACGAAGTGGTTTCCCGCGCCAAGGGTGAGGCAGATCGCTTTACCAAGCTGGTTGCCGAGTACCGCAAGGCTCCGGAAGTCACGCGTGAGCGTCTGTACCTGGACACCATGCAGGAAGTCTTCAGCAACACCAGCAAGGTTCTCGTGACCGGCAACAAAGGTGGGCAGAACAACCTGTTGTACCTGCCGCTGGACAAGATGATCGAAGGTGGCCGTAGCGGCACCAACGCGCCGTCTACCGGTTCGACGGCTGCTGCCAACGAAGCGAGCGCCCGTTCGGCCGCTGACTTGCTGCAACAGCAAACACGTACCAGGGAGAGTCGTTGATGAGCAATAAATCGCTGACCGCCCTGATTGTGGGCGTCGTCGTGGTCATCGCTGCCTGGAACTGCTTCTACATCGTGTCTCAGACCGAGCGTGCGGTGTTGCTGCAATTCGGTCGCGTGGTGCAGGCGGACGTCCAGCCAGGCCTGCATGTGAAGGTTCCTTACGTCAACCAGGTGCGCAAGTTCGACGCCCGCCTGATGACCCTGGATGCACCGACGCAACGCTTCCTGACCTTGGAAAAGAAAGCCGTGATGGTTGACGCCTATGCCAAGTGGCGCGTCAAGGATGCCGAGCGTTTCTACACTGCGACCTCCGGCCTCAAGCAGATTGCCGACGAGCGTTTGTCGCGCCGCCTGGAATCGGGCCTGCGTGACCAGTTTGGTAAGCGCACCCTGCACGAGGTGGTGTCCGGTGAACGTGATGCGCTGATGGCTGATATCACGCGCTCGTTGAACACGATGGCGGAAAAAGAGCTGGGCATTGAAGTGATCGATGTTCGGGTCAAGGCCATCGATCTGCCGAAGGAAGTGAACCGCAGCGTGTTCGAGCGCATGAGCACCGAGCGTGAGCGTGAAGCCCGCGAGCACCGTGCCAAGGGTAACGAGTTGGCCGAAGGTATCCGTGCGGATGCCGACCGTCAGCGCCGTGTACTGTTGGCGGAAGCCTATCGCGAGTCTGAAGAGGCCCGTGGTGATGGCGACGCTCAAGCCGCGGCGATCTACGCCAAGGCCTATGGGCAGGACCAGGAGTTCTACGCGTTCTACCGTAGCCTGCGTGCCTACCGTGAAAGCTTCGCAAACAAAACCGACGTCATGGTGCTGGACCCAAGTAGCGAGTTCTTCCGCTACCTGGAAAAAGCCAAGTAATCAGCGCGTTGCTGTGTAGGACTTACTCCGTCGGGCGGCTAAAACGCCTGGCGGGGTGATCCTTTCAGAAAACGGGTGTATGATGCGGCAGCCGGGAAATTCCCGGCTTTTTTGCGTCTGCATGTTTGATTCGGCAGGCGTGACAGGTTTTTCGAGGAAAGTGCCCGACGAGGCCGCTGGCAGGCCGATCGTCACGTCGCTCTTGCGCGTGGTTTATGCAGGCGGCGGGTATTTTCTGCTTCACTCAAGGCTCGGCCGAGGGCTGGCCGCCCGGATCATAGGGGAATGGCGTAATGGCAACGGTAGACCGCTGGCTGCTGCCAGATGGCATCGAAGAAGTACTGCCACCGGAAGCTGCGCGCATTGAAGTAGCGCGTCGCCAGGTGTTGGATCTGTTCCAGAGCTGGGGTTACGAGTTTGTCGTCACCCCTCATATCGAGTACCTGGAATCCCTGCTGACCGGCGCGGGCCAGGACCTGGATTTGCGCACCTTCAAGGTCATCGACCCGCAATCAGGCCGGCAAATGGGTTTCCGTGCCGACATCACGCCGCAAGTGGCGCGTATCGATGCGCACACCCTGCGTCGCGAAGGCCCGAGCCGTCTGTGTTACGCCGGTAGCGTGCTGCACGCGCAGCCTCGTGCCTTGTCGTCTTCCCGCAGCCCGATCCAGCTGGGGGCCGAGTTGTACGGCGATGCCAGCCCAAGCAGCGACGTTGAAGTGATCAGCTTGATGCTGGCCATGCTGCAACTGGCTGATGTGCCGGATGTCCACATGGACCTGGGGCATGTCGGTATCTACCGTGGCCTGGCCCGTGCGGCCGGTTTGTCCGGTGAAGTGGAACAACAGTTGTTCGATGCCCTGCAACGCAAGGCTATCGATGAAGTCATTGCCCTGACCGCTGGCGTGCCTGCCGACCTGGCCGACATGCTGCGTGCGCTGGTGAACCTGTGCGGTGGCCGTGAAGTGCTGGTGGCTGCGCGTGAGCGCCTGGCCAATGCGCCGGCGCCCGTACTGGCTGCGCTGGACGACGTGCTGGCAATTGCCGAGCAGTTGTCGGCGCGCTTCCCGGAGTTGCCGTTGTACTTCGACCTGGGTGAATTGCGCGGCTACCACTACCACACCGGTGTAGTGTTCGCCGTATTTGTCCCGGGTGTTGGCCAGGCCATCGCCCAGGGCGGTCGTTATGACGATATTGGCGCCGACTTCGGTCGCGCCCGCCCGGCGACTGGCTTTTCCACCGATTTGAAAACCCTGGTGACCCTGGGGCGTGCTGAGGTCGAGCTGCCGTCTGGTGGCATCTGGATGCCCGACAGTACGGACGCAGCACTCTGGCAGCAGGTTTGCCAGTTGCGCGGTGAGGGTCAGCGTGTCGTCCGGGCGTTGCCTGGGCAGCCATTGGCCGCCGCCCGTGAAGCGGACTGTGACCGGCAATTGATTCTGCAGAACGGGCTTTGGCAAGTATCGCCACTGGCTTCTTGAGTTTTCCTGCCGGCTATTGCCGGCACCAAGTTTGCGCGAATGAGGACAAGTGTTATGGGTAAGAATGTCGTAGTCCTGGGCACCCAGTGGGGTGATGAGGGCAAAGGCAAGATCGTTGATCTGCTGACCGAACATGCTGCCGCCGTAGTGCGCTACCAAGGTGGTCACAACGCTGGCCACACTCTGGTCATCGATGGCGAAAAAACCGTCTTGCACCTGATCCCGTCGGGCGTGCTGCGCGAAGGCGTGCAGTGCCTGATCGGCAATGGTGTGGTGGTTGCACCTGACGCCTTGCTGCGTGAGATCACCAAGCTGGAAGAGAAAGGCGTACCGGTGCGCGAGCGCCTGCGTATCAGCCCGTCCTGCCCGCTGATCCTGTCCTTCCATGTTGCGTTGGACCAGGCTCGTGAAAAGGCGCGTGGCGAGCTGAAGATCGGTACCACCGGTCGCGGTATCGGCCCGGCCTATGAAGACAAGGTCGCACGCCGTGGCCTGCGTGTGGGCGACCTGCTCAACATGCCGCGCTTTGAAGACAAGCTGCGTGAGCTGGTGGATTACCACAACTTCATGCTGGTGGGTTACTACAAAGAGCCGGCGATCGAGTTCGACAAGACCCTGGCTGAGTGCAAGGAATACGCCGAGCTGCTCAAGCCGTTGATGCTGGACGTGACTGCCGAGCTGCACGAGCTGCGTCGCGCCGGTAAAGACATCATGTTCGAAGGCGCCCAGGGTTCGCTGCTGGACATCGACCACGGTACCTATCCGTACGTGACCAGTTCCAACACCACCGCAGGTGGCGTTGCAACGGGTTCGGGCGTGGGGCCTATGTTCCTGGACTACATCCTGGGCATCACCAAGGCCTACACCACGCGTGTCGGTTCGGGTCCGTTCCCGACTGAGCTGTTCGACGAAGTCGGTGCACACCTGGCCAAGCAAGGTCACGAGTTCGGTGCGACCACCGGGCGTGCCCGTCGTTGCGGCTGGTTCGATGCCGTTATCCTGCGTCGCGCTATCGACGTGAACAGCATCTCGGGCATCTGCCTGACCAAGCTGGACGTACTCGATGGTCTGGAAACCATCAATATCTGCGTTGGCTACAAAGATGCAGATGGCAATAGCGTTGCCCCGACTGACGCCGACAGCTATGTGGGCCTGCAGCCGGTGTACGAAGAAGTGCCGGGCTGGACCGAATCGACCGTGGGTGCCAAGACCCTGGAAGAGCTGCCGGCCAATGCCCGCGCTTACATCAAGCGCGTGGAAGAGCTGATTGGCGCACCGATCGACATTATTTCGACGGGCCCTGACCGCAACGAAACCATCGTTCTGCGTCATCCGTTCGCTTAATAAGCTGTTGATGTAAAAAGCAAAGGGCTCCTTCGGGAGCCCTTTGTCGTTTGTGACGGGCGAACGGCACGGCCCTTGCTTCGCTTCTTCCTTTCGCGGCGCCATCAGATTAATGGCACCCAGGGTGGAGGGATTCTCGATGTCTGCCGTTCTCTCATTGTTACAAAGCCGTCTGTTGCGGCCGGTGTTCGTTACTCTTGGTATCGCTCTTTTGGTGCAAGTGCTGGTGGCCGTCGCTCTGACGCGGAGCACCGTCACTGCGCTTGAGGCTGATTTGGGCAATCGGCTGGGGGTCGATAGCCAGAAGCTGTCTGGCGAGTTGGCCCAGGCCGGTAAGGAAGTCACGTCCAGCCTGGACAGCTTGTCGACCAATACCCGTCAGCGCCTGACAGTGGGGCTTTCAACCCGACTGCAGGAAGAGCAGAAGCAGCTGCGTGCGACTCTGGAAAAAGACCTGAAGGACTCCGCCAATGACATGGCGCAACTGCTGGCCTCGGTGGCGCCCCGCGCCATGTGGGACAGTGACGTGCCGACGCTGTCGGAGTTCGCCCGGCGTGCCCAGCGCAATCCCAACGTACTGTTCGTGGTCTATGACGACGCGGCGGGCGAGCATTTGACCCGCTACCTCAATCGCGAAAACCCGATCAACCAGGCGCTGCTGGAAAAGGGCAAGGGTGAGCGCGCGCTGGATAAAGTGCTGGATGCGGCGAAAGATGATCCGTCAGTGTTCTATGTCGAAGCGTCCATCAGCCCCAACGGTGTGGAAATCGGCAAGGTGCGCATGGGGGTTTCCACCGCTGCAGTGGAGGCGGATCTGGCTGCGCTGGATAAGCGCTTCGCAGCCCTGATCGCCAGTGGCGACCAGTTGGTGGGCGACAGTCTCAAGGGGGCGGCGGCTGACAGCGCTGCCGCCATGGGGGCCCGCTTGCAATCCGCGCAAGCCACGGCCACCCAGATGAGCGCCAACACCGCCAGCGTTGTGCAGGACACCGCCGGCACCTTGCGCTGGCGCATCGGCATGGGCTTGGCGCTGGTTGGTTTCGGCGTGTTGCTGCTGATCGCTATCGTGCTGGGGCGTCGTGTGGTCAATCGCTTGAAGTTGCTGATTGCGGCCATGGATGACTTGGCGGCGGGCGAGGGGGATCTTACCAAACGTGTGCAAATCAATAGCCAGGACGAAATCGGCGCCATGGCCTCGGCGGTCAATCGCTTTGTCGACAAGTTGCAGCCGATTGTGCGCGAGGCGGGCGATGTGGCTCAGCGAACCGGCGTGGAAATCGGGGCCATGACCCAGCGCAATGCCGGTGCTGATGCGGCGGCTGGTTTGCAGCGCGACGAAGTGGCCGAGAGCTTGCGCGCGCTGTCGCAGATGGCGGACGAGGCTCAGGCCGAAAGCCATGCGATGCAAGCGGCGTTGCAGCAGGTAGTGGATATTCGTCAGGCCACGGATGAGAACTCGCGGACTTCCGCGCAAGTCGGCAACTTGATCGAGGCCTTGGCGGGGCAAGTGCAGGCCGGTTCCCAGGTGATCGAGCGGTTGGCGCAGCAGAGTGAGCAGATTGAGGTGGTGCTGACGGTGATCCACGGGATCGCCGAGCAGACCAATCTGTTGGCGCTCAACGCCGCAATCGAGGCGGCGCGGGCCGGAGAGACCGGACGCGGCTTTGCGGTCGTGGCAGATGAGGTGCGGGCATTGGCCAGTAAAACCCAAAGCTCCACCGGTGACATCCAGGCCCATATCGTGGCGTTGCAGCAGGGGGCGCGTGAGGCGGTGGAAACCATCGGCAAGGCCGGGCGCCAGGCCAGCGAAGGGCTGCTGGTGTTGCGCGACAGTGTGCGCTTGCAGCAGACCGTACAGGTGTCGGTTGAGCAGGTGCATGCGGCGATCGGTTTGGCGACGCGTGCGGCCGAGCACCAGGCCCAGGGTGCTCATGCGGTACGGGGGCGGGTCGAGGTGATCCATGCGCAGGCGGAGCGTGCCGCGCAGGCAGTGGTAGAAACCACCGCCAGCGGCAAGGTGCTGGACGGGTTGGCGGCGCAATTGAAGGCGAGCCTGGGGCAGTTCCGGGCCTAGTGGCTCAGGTGCATCCGGGGCGTCAGCGCAGGTGCTGGCACCCCGGCACTGGAGAATGAGCTGTTGGGAATATTTTCGAGCGTCAGAAACGAAAAAACCCGCTTTCGCGGGTTTGATCTGAATTTGGTGCCCAGGAGAAGACTCGAACTTCCACGACCGTAAGGTCACCAGCACCTGAAGCTGGCGTGTCTACCAATTTCACCACCTGGGCATTATCAGCAGCGCTTGCGCTGTTGATGGAGCGAACTATACGGAGGGCTTTTTGATCTGTAAACCCCTGATAACAAAAATATAAATCAATATTCCCGTTAAAAATCAAAGACCTGAAACGAAAAAACCCGCTTTCGCGGGTTTGATCTGAATTTGGTGCCCAGGAGAAGACTCGAACTTCCACGACCTTGCGATCACCAGCACCTGAAGCTGGCGTGTCTACCAATTTCACCACCTGGGCAGCATCAACAACGTTGCCGTCGTCGATGGCGCGCACTATACGGAGCGATTTTTTGGCTGTAAACCCCTGCGATGAAAAAAACCTGGAAAATTTCGCCAATGGTCGTGCAAGGTAGCCGTCAGGGGCTGCAAAAGGCTTTTAAACGCTTGTTGAAACCTGAAATTTCCCGTTTCAATACGCGTATGCCAAACTAACCCTCATATAGACAAGGTGAAAACTCTCTAATGGCCGATTGGCAGTCCCTCGATCCCGAGGCCGCTCGTGAAGCGGAAAAATATGAAAACCCTATTCCTAGCCGCGAACTGATCCTGGCGCATCTCGCCGATCGGGGTTCGCCTGCTAGCCGCGAGCAATTGGTTGAAGAGTTCGGTCTGACCACCGAAGACCAACTCGAAGCGCTGCGCCGCCGCCTGCGTGCCATGGAGCGCGACGCACAACTGATCTACACCCGCCGTGGTACTTACGCGCCGGTGGACAAGCTCGACCTGATCCTGGGCCGTATTGCCGGCCACCGTGACGGTTTCGGCTTTCTGATCCCGGATGACGGCAGCGACGACCTGTTCATGAGCCCGGCGCAAATGCGTCTGGTATTCGATGGCGACCGTGCCCTGGCGCGCGTGTCCGGCCTGGACCGTCGCGGTCGCCGTGAAGGCGTGATCGTCGAGGTCGTATCGCGTGCCCACGAGTCCATCGTCGGCCGTTATTTCGAAGAAGGCGGTATCGGCTTCGTTGTACCGGATAACCCGAAGGTTCAGCAGGAAGTGCTGATTACCCCGGGCCGCAATGGCGCCGCCAAGGTCGGTCAGTTCGTTGAGGTGAAAATCACCCACTGGCCAACGGCGCGCTTCCAGCCGCAGGGCGATATCGTTGAAGTGGTCGGCAACTACATGGCGCCGGGCATGGAAATCGATGTCGCGCTGCGTACCTACGATATTCCTCACGTCTGGCCTGAGGCTGTGCTCAAGGAAGCCGGCAAGCTCAAGCCTGAAGTGGAAGAAAAGGACAAAGAGAAACGCATCGATCTGCGCCATCTGCCGTTCGTGACCATCGACGGCGAAGATGCCCGCGACTTCGACGATGCGGTCTACTGCGAAGCCAAGCCCGGCAAGCTGCGTCTGTTCTCCGGCGGCTGGAAGTTGTACGTGGCGATTGCCGACGTATCCAGCTATGTGAAGATCGGCTCGGCGCTGGACAATGAAGCCCAGGTGCGCGGCAACTCGGTGTACTTCCCCGAGCGCGTGATCCCGATGCTGCCTGAGCAGCTGTCCAACGGCCTGTGCTCGCTGAATCCGAAAGTCGACCGTTTGGCCATGGTGTGCGAGATGACTATCTCGAAAACCGGCGAAATGACCGATTACCAGTTCTACGAAGCGGTGATCCATTCCCAGGCGCGCCTGACCTACAACAAGGTCAGCACCATCCTGGAAACACCGAAGACCAGCGAAGCCAAGGCCCTGCGTGCCGAATACGCTGGCGTGGTGCCGCACCTCAAGCAGCTGTATGCGCTGTACAAGGTGTTGCTGGGTGCACGTCATACCCGTGGCGCGATCGATTTTGAAACCCAGGAAACCCGGATTGTCTTCGGTTCCGAGCGCAAGATCGCCGCAATCACCCCGACCACGCGTAACGATGCGCACAAGCTGATCGAGGAATGCATGCTGGCGGCCAACGTGGCCACCGCCGAATTCCTGAAAAAGCATGAAATCCCTGCGTTGTACCGTGTGCACGATGGCCCGCCACCTGAGCGACTGGAAAAACTGCGCGCGTTCCTCGGTGAGCTAGGCCTGTCCCTGCATAAAGGCAAGGACGGCCCGACGCCGAAGGATTACCAGGCTTTGCTGGCCGGCATCAAAGATCGTCCGGATTACCATGTGATCCAGACCGTCATGCTGCGCTCGCTGAGTCAGGCGGTGTACAGCGCCGACAACCAGGGGCACTTCGGTCTGAATTACGAGGCGTACACCCACTTCACCTCGCCGATCCGCCGTTACCCGGACCTGCTGACGCACCGGGCGATCCGCAGCGTGATCCACTCCAAGCAGAACACCCCGCACGTCAAGCGCGCCGGTGCGATGACCATTCCGAAGGCGCGCATCTATCCGTACGACGAAGCGGCCCTGGAACAGTTGGGCGAGCAGTGTTCCATGAGCGAGCGTCGTGCCGATGAAGCGACCCGCGACGTGGTGAACTGGCTCAAGTGCGAGTTCATGAAGGATCGCGTTGGCGAGTCGTTCCCTGGCGTGATCACGGCCGTGACCGGTTTTGGTTTGTTCGTCGAGCTGACCGACATCTATGTCGAGGGCCTGGTGCACGTGACTGCCTTGCCGGGTGACTACTATCACTTCGATCCTGTGCATCACCGCCTGGCGGGTGAGCGTACCGGTCGCAGTTTCCGTCTGGGTGACACCGTGGAAGTGCAGGTCATGCGCGTTGATCTCGACGAGCGCAAGATCGACTTCGGCATGTCTGACAAACCCGCCGAATCACCGGGCAGTCGCAAAAAACGTGGGGGTGATACCCCGGCGCCAGCCTCCAAAGGCAAAAGTGCTCCTGCGAAAGCCGCCGAGCCTGAGTCCGCCAAGGCCGGCCGTCGTTCTTCCAGCAAGGACAAGGTCTCCGAAGCCTACCGCCCAAGCGATGCCGCGGCTAAAAACGCTGAGGTACGCAAGAGTCGCGAGTTGAAGCAGCAGTTGCTCAACGAAGCCAAAAGCGGTGGTAAACCGGCGTCGGGCGGTAAGTCGCGTGGGCCGGAAAGCTCGTCGAGCAAGACCAGTAAACATCGTAAAGGCCCGTCCAAGACGGGTTCGGCTCCTGCAAAGAACAGTGGGTCGCGCAAACCTAAGGCCAAGTCATGAGTCTGGAAAAAATCTACGGCGTGCACGCCGTAGAAGCATTGCTGCGTCACCATCCCAAGCGCGTCAAACAAGTGTGGCTGGCCGAAGGCCGCAGTGAGCCGCGTGTGCAAACGCTGGTCGAGTTGGCCAACGAAAACCGCGTCGCCATCGGCCAGGCTGAGCGTCGTGAGATGGATGCGTGGGTGGAAGGTGTGCACCAGGGTGTGGTCGCGGACGTCAGTCCGAGCCAGGTCTGGGGCGAAGCGATGCTGGATGAACTGCTCGACCGCACCGAAGGTGCGCCGCTGCTGCTGGTGCTGGACGGTGTGACCGACCCGCACAACCTCGGCGCTTGCCTGCGCTCGGCAGATGCCGCCGGTGCGCTGGCGGTGATCGTGCCTAAGGACAAGTCGGCTACCTTGACGCCGGTCGTGCGTAAAGTCGCCTGTGGCGCGGCGGAAGTTATTCCGCTGGTGGCCGTGACCAACCTGGCGCGTACCCTGGAAAAACTCCAGCAGCGTGGCCTGTGGGTGGTGGGTACGGCAGGGGAGGCCGAGGTCAGTATTTATGACCAGGACCTCACCGGCCCGACCATCTTGATCATGGGCGCCGAAGGCAAGGGCATGCGCCGCCTGACCCGTGAGCATTGCGATTACCTGGTGCATTTGCCGATGGCCGGTAGCGTCAGCAGTCTTAACGTGTCGGTCGCGACGGGTGTGTGCCTGTTCGAGGTCCAGCGTCAGCGTGGCGCGAAGGCTAAAACCAAGAAGTAATCTCGAGCCGGGCCTGGATCCAAACTGTGGGAGGGGGCTTGCTCCCCTCCTAGAGCTATTCTGGGGTGTATGGAAGATTGTTCAAATAATCACCAATCACCTTGCGCGCTTTCTCCCCCTTCTCTACAATTGCGCCCCTTGCCTTCCTGGCAGGCACCGATGTGCCTCCGTGCGGCAAGATCCATAAGTGTCATTCACTCCTTGTCTGACCGTTTTTGAGCGGCAGGCTACAACCCGTAAGGAGCATTCATGCGTCATTACGAAATCATCTTTTTGGTCCACCCGGATCAAAGCGAGCAAGTCGGCGGCATGGTTGAGCGTTACACCAAGCTGATCGAAGAAGACGGCGGCAAAATCCACCGTCTGGAAGATTGGGGCCGTCGTCAACTGGCCTACGCAATCAACAATGTTCACAAGGCTCACTACGTGATGCTGAACGTTGAGTGCACCGGCAAGGCCCTGGCCGAGCTGGAAGACAACTTCCGCTACAACGATGCAGTGATCCGTAACCTGGTCATCCGTCGCGAAGAAGCCGTTACCGGCCAATCCGAGATGCTCAAGGCTGAAGAAAACCGCAGTGAGCGCCGTGAGCGTCGCGACCGTCCTGAGCACGAAGGCGCTGATAGCGCTGACAGTGATGACAGCGACAACAGCGATAACGCTGACGAGTAATCCACGGACCTTTTAAGGAGCCTATCAAATGGCACGTTTCTTCCGTCGTCGTAAATTCTGCCGCTTCACCGCTGAAGACGTGAAAGAGATCGATTACAAAGATCTCAACACTCTGAAAGCCTACGTATCCGAGACCGGCAAAATCGTTCCAAGCCGTATCACCGGTACCAAAGCTCGTTATCAGCGTCAGCTGGCCACCGCTATCAAGCGCGCCCGCTTCCTGGCCCTGCTGGCCTACACCGACAGCCACGGCCGCTGAGACCGGGCAGTCGACAAGTAGTAAGGGATTGAATGCATGCGCGCCTTAGCTGAGTTCATCATGCGCGGCCGTGTGCAGGCCACTCTGGTAGTGGCTGGCTTTGCGGCATTGCCGTTGTTTTATTGGTTGGGTGCTGCTGCAGGCTGCCTTGTGCTCCTGCGGCGCGGTTTGAAGGACGCCGTTGGCGTTCTTGCCCTGGGATTGTTGCCGGCCTTGATCTGGTGGCTGCAATTGGGTGATCCACGGGTACTTCTGGTACTGCTGGGGTCATCGAGCCTTGCGTTGGTTTTGCGCGCAAGTGAGTCCTGGGTCCGTACGCTGCTGGTCAGCGTGGCATTGGGTTTGGTGTATTCGGTGATGCTTGGCGCGGCTTTCCGCCCACAGATCGAGGCGCTGGCACAAGAGATCGTCAAGATCCTGCCGCTGGCCCTCGGGGATATCTACCAGCAATTGTCGGTAGATGAGCGAGCGCGGTTTGTGTCACTGATTGCCCCGGTCCTGACCGGCCTGATTGCGGCATTGTTGCAGGTTGTCAGCGTTATGAGCCTGATTCTTGGGCGTTACTGGCAGGCGTTGTTGTACAACCTGGGTGGTTTTGGTCGCGAATTTCGCAGTATCAGAATCCCGACGGGGCCGGCGATGTTGCTGCTGGCGTGCATGGTTGTCGGACCGAACTTCGGTCCTCAGATGGCCTTGCTGGCGCCGATTTGCAGCGTACCGCTGGTGTTTGCCGGACTGGCCCTGATTCATGGGCTTGTTGCGCGAAAGCGCCTGGCCAGGTTCTGGCTGGTGGGGTTGTACGTCACGCTGTTGCTGTTCATGCAGCTGATCTATCCGTTACTCGTGGTCTTGGCCATTGTCGACGGCCTGATTGATTTTCGCGGTCGTCTGGCGCCGAAAGACGCCGATAACGCGAACGGTGAAGGTTAAAAGTTAGAGGATTTTCACATGCAACTGATCCTTCTGGAAAAAGTCGCCAACCTGGGCAACCTGGGCGACAAAGTGAACGTTAAGGCCGGCTACGGTCGTAACTACCTGCTGCCATACGGCAAAGCCACCGCTGCGACCGCTGCCAACCTGGCTGCGTTTGAAGAGCGTCGTGCTGAGCTGGAAAAAGCAGCAGCAGACAAAAAAGCTTCGGCTGAAACTCGCGCTGCCCAACTGGCTGAGCTGGAAGTGACTATCACTGCCACCGCCGGTGACGAAGGCAAGCTGTTCGGTTCGATCGGCACCCACGACATCGCTGATGCACTGACCGCTTCGGGCGTTGAAGTGCAGAAGAGCGAAGTTCGTCTGCCGAACGGCACCATCCGCAACGTAGGCGAATTCGACGTAGCCGTGCACCTGCACGCTGAAGTTGAAGCCACCGTACGCGTTGTCGTGGTAGCAGCTTAAGTCGCACCTAACTGGCTGGCACCTCGTGTGCCGGGCGGTTAACATCGGGCACGATCCTGTTTACAGGTCGTGCCTTTTGTTTTTCTACAGACCCCCAATTCCAAGTGGCCATGAACGATATTTCAGCTCCTGAGCAATACGATCTGCAAACCGCTGCCCTGAAGGTGCCGCCGCATTCCATCGAGGCCGAACAGGCCGTGCTCGGTGGCTTGATGCTGGACAACAACGCCTGGGAACGCGTGCTGGATCAAGTCTCGGACGGTGATTTCTATCGGCATGACCACCGCTTGATCTTCCGCGCCATCGCCAAACTGGCCGATCAGAACTCGCCGATCGACGTGGTGACCCTGGCCGAACAACTCGACAAGGAAGGCCAGACCTCCCAGGTCGGCGGCCTCGGTTACCTGGGTGAGCTGGCGAAAAACACGCCGTCCGTCGCCAACATCAAGGCCTATGCCCAGATCGTTCGCCAGCGGGCCACTCTGCGTCAATTGATCGGTATCAGCACCGAAATCGCCGACAGTGCGTTCAACCCCGAAGGGCGTACCGCCGAAGAGATCCTGGATGAGGCCGAGCGCCAGATCTTCCAGATTGCTGAGGCGCGCCCCAAGACCGGCGGCCCGGTAGGCGTCAACGAGCTGTTGACCAAGGCCATCGATCGCATCGACACCCTGTTCAACACCGATGCCGCCATTACCGGTATTTCCACCGGCTACACCGACCTCGACGAGAAAACCAGCGGCCTGCAACCGGCCGACTTGATCATCGTCGCCGGCCGTCCGTCCATGGGTAAGACCACCTTTGCGATGAACCTGGTGGAAAACGCCGTGTTGCGCAGCGACAAGACCGTCCTGGTGTATTCCCTGGAGATGCCAGGCGAATCGCTGGTCATGCGGATGCTCTCGTCGCTGGGGCGTATCGACCAGACCAAGGTACGTTCCGGCCAGCTGGAAGATGACGATTGGCCACGCCTCACCTCGGCGGTCAACCTGCTCAACGATCGCAAGCTGTTCATCGACGACACCGCGGGCATCAGCCCCTCCGAGATGCGTGCGCGTACGCGGCGCCTGGTGCGTGAACACGGTGACATCGCCCTGATCATGATCGACTACCTGCAGTTGATGCAGATCCCAGGCTCCAGCGGCGACAACCGTACCAATGAGATTTCTGAAATCTCCCGGTCCTTGAAAGCCCTGGCCAAGGAATTCAACTGCCCGGTGGTGGCGCTGTCCCAGCTCAACCGCTCCCTGGAGCAACGTCCCAACAAGCGTCCGGTGAACTCCGACTTGCGCGAATCCGGAGCGATCGAGCAGGACGCCGACGTGATCATGTTCGTCTACCGCGACGAGGTGTATCACCCGGAAACCGAGCACAAGGGCATTGCCGAGATCATCATCGGCAAGCAGCGGAACGGTCCTATCGGATTTATCCGCCTGGCGTTTATCGGCAAATACACCCGCTTCGAGAACCTCGCGCCGGGTAGCTACAATTTCGACGACGACGAATAAGCCATCTGCTCAATTCCGACCGTTATCGTCGGAATTGGTCAAAATTTGTGCTATATTTCGCGCCCGCGATTTTTCATCGCAGTTTTTTCATCTCAACACCGGTCACCGTCATGCAAACAGCCAAGCCGTTATTTGACTATCCCAAGTACTGGGCCGAGTGTTTCGGTCCAGCGCCGTTCCTGCCGATGAGCAGGGAGGAGATGGATCAGCTTGGCTGGGATTCCTGCGACATCATCATCGTCACCGGTGATGCCTACGTTGACCATCCGTCGTTCGGCATGGCGATCATCGGCCGGCTGCTGGAGTCCCAGGGCTTTCGCGTCGGGATCATTGCCCAGCCGAACTGGCAGTCCAAAGACGACTTCATGAAGCTCGGCGAGCCGAACCTGTTCTTCGGCGTCGCGGCCGGCAACATGGACTCCATGATCAACCGCTACACCGCCGACAAGAAAATCCGCTCCGACGACGCCTACACTCCCGGCGGCATGGCCGGCAAGCGCCCGGACCGTGCAAGCCTGGTGTACAGCCAGCGTTGCAAGGAAGCCTATAAGCACGTGCCGATCGTGCTCGGCGGCATTGAAGCGTCCCTGCGCCGCATCGCCCACTATGACTACTGGCAGGACCGTGTGCGCAACTCGATCCTGATCGACGCCAGCGCCGATATCCTGCTGTACGGCAACGCCGAGCGGGCGATCGTCGAGGTTGCCCAGCGCCTGTCGTGGGGCCACAAGATCGAAGACATCACCGACGTACGCGGCACCGCATTCATACGCCGTGATACACCGGCGGGCTGGTACGAAGTGGACTCCACCCGTATCGACCGTCCGGGCAAGATCGACAAGATCATCAACCCGTACGTGAACACCCAGGACACCCAGGCTTGCGCCATCGAGCAGGAAAAGGGGCCGGTTGAGGATCCGACGGAGGCCAAGGTTGTGCAGATCCTGGCCAGCCCGAAGATGACCCGCGACAAGACCGTGATCCGCCTGCCCTCGGTGGAAAAGGTGCGCAACGACGCCGTGCTCTACGCCCACGCCAACCGCGTGCTGCACCTGGAGACCAACCCGGGCAACGCCCGCGCCCTGGTGCAGAAGCACGGTGAAGTGGACGTGTGGTTCAACCCGCCGCCCATCCCGATGACCACCGAAGAAATGGACTACGTGTTCGGCATGCCTTACGCACGTATCCCGCACCCGGCGTATGGCAAGGAAAAAATCCCGGCCTACGACATGATCCGTTTCTCGGTGAACATCATGCGTGGCTGCTTCGGCGGCTGCACGTTCTGCTCGATCACCGAGCACGAAGGTCGCATCATCCAGAACCGTTCCGAAGAGTCGATCATTCGCGAGATCGAAGAGATCCGCGACAAGGTTCCCGGCTTTACCGGAGTGATCTCCGACCTCGGCGGCCCGACCGCGAACATGTACCGCATCGCCTGCAAGAGCCCGGAAATCGAATCTGCGTGCCGCAAGCCATCGTGTGTGTTCCCGGGCATCTGCCCGAACCTGAACACCGACCATTCGTCGTTGATCCAGCTGTACCGCAGCGCCCGTGCATTGCCGGGTGTGAAGAAGATCCTGATCGCCTCCGGCCTGCGTTACGACCTGGCCGTCGAGTCGCCGGAGTACGTCAAGGAGTTGGTCACCCATCACGTCGGTGGCTACCTCAAGATCGCCCCGGAGCATACCGAGGAAGGTCCGCTCAACCAGATGATGAAGCCGGGCATTGGCAGCTATGACAAGTTCAAGCGCATGTTCGAGAAGTACACCAAGGAAGCGGGCAAGGAGCAGTACCTGATTCCTTACTTCATCGCGGCTCACCCTGGCACCACCGATGAAGACATGATGAACCTGGCCCTGTGGCTCAAGGGCAACGGCTTCCGCGCCGACCAGGTGCAGGCGTTCTACCCGTCACCGATGGCCACGGCCACGGCGATGTACCACTCGGGCAAGAACCCGCTGCGCAAGGTTACCTACAAGAGCGACGCGGTGACCATCGTCAAGAGCGAGGAGCAGCGCCGCCTGCACAAGGCGTTCCTGCGTTATCACGACCCGAAAGGCTGGCCGATGCTGCGTGAGGCATTGACCCGCATGGGCCGTGCCGACCTGATCGGGCCGGGCAAGGACCAACTGATCCCGCTGCATCAACCGGCTACCGACAGCTACCAGAGCGCCCGTCGCAAGAACTCGACACCGGCAGGCAGCCACAAGGTCGCCAAGGACACCACCACCAGGGTCCTGACCCAGCACACCGGCCTGCCACCGCGTGGCAGCGACGGCAGCAACCCGTGGGACAAGCGCGAGCAAGCCAAGGCCGCAGCCCAGGCGCGCAACAAGCAAGCCGCCAAGGAGCGCACCGATGCGGCCAAGGGCAAAGGCAAGAAGCCTGCCCGCAAGCCGGTCGTGCCGCGTTGATCGCAGCTTGAAACGCAAAACGCCAGCCTCGTGCTGGCGTTTTGCTTTCTAGGCGTTGGGTAGCCTGTTTGTTAAGGTGTCGCCCATTGAGCCGTCATCGGGGGCAAGCCCCCTCCCACATTGGATCGGGTTCACACATCAAAGGGTGGGAGGGGGCTTGCCCCCGATAGCGTCAGTCCAGTCACCCCCCTCTTTTCAAGGAAGAACACCCATGGGCAACCCCCTGGCCAGCATCGGCATGGACTTCAACCGCTCCCAGTTCATGGCCCGCCAGCGCATCGAAAGCCAGATCAACCTGCCGCGCCTGTTTGCGGCCATTGACGCCGACCCCGGCATTGTCGGCGCGGGTGTCGTGTACATCGACGCCGACTTTAATGTCGTGACCCTGCGTGAATTCAAGCCCATCTGCAGCATCAAGCCCAAGCGCGTCATTATCCGTGAGGCGCAGAAGTACATCGCGCCAGCTCAGTTTGTCGAGCAGGTGAAGACCGACCCGCGAGAAGAGCGCCTGAGGAAGGAGGTGTTCGACATGGGCTTGTCCTGCGGCGCCGCCGTGATCGGCTGGATTGTGGTGTTCAGCGGTAGCGTTGCGGTGCCGTTCACGGCCGGTGCCAGCGCTTTTGTGGTCGGCATTGGCGTGACGGCGGCGCTGGCCGGCAGTGCGCAATGTGGGTTCGGTGTAGCGCGCACCTACAACGAGATTCTTGACCCCGACGCTAACGATCGCTTGGACGATACCGAGTGGTACAACGCCGTTTCCCCCGTGCTCGATGCGGTCTCATTGGTGGGTATCGGGACCGGCGCGCTCACAACCGTGAAACTGCTCAAGGCCAACAAGGCCGCCGCGCTTGGCAAGAGTTGGTACCAGTTGCTCAAGGGCTTGAGCCGTCAGGAGCGTAAAAAGCTGACCAAGGAGCTGTTAAGCCTGCGCGATCCCAGCCTCACGCCCAAGTTGCTCAAGTTGCAGCAGCGCGCGGGCAAATTGACCAAGAGCTATACGTCCACCGAAATTCGTCACGCCACCCTCACCCAGATGAAGGATGCGCTGGGCGGCCTGCTGGGTATCGTGGGCAGCTATCGCAGCGGTAACGTGGGCACCGCCAGTACCCTGGCGATCGGCTTGTACGAGGACCTGACGGAATGAGCGGCTTTCCCGACATGGCGGCCTTCCTGCGCCGCTATTTTCCGGTTTTCATGGGCACGATCTTCATGGCGATCTTTTCCGGTTCGTCTGCTGTGTCCATGGCAGGGGTGACTTATTGGCGCGACGCTGATCCGGCGCTCAAGTCCAGCTACTCCGGGCTGCTGATCCTGCTGCTGGTAGTCGTGATCGTATTCAGCAACGTCATGATTGCGCGCGGACGCACCTGGGCCACTGGCCTGGTGGCGGTTTACCTGGGCGGCTGTCTGCTGTTTGTATTGCCGATGATTCAGTATCACCTTCATGCGCTGGCTTACGGCTCGGGAGTGTTTTTCCCGCTGATGGGGTTGTTATTGCTCAACAGCAAGCGCCACCGTGAAATGCGCCAGAAGCTGGTCGAGGTCCGTCACCTGCGTGAAACCATGATCGCTCAACGCAAAACCCATTGACTGGGTAGATTCGCCACCTGTCTTCGCAGGTTCGCCACAATTATGTGCGAGCCTCGCACCACGGCACTCACCTGGGCGCCGTTTTGGTGCTGTACTGCACCGGGTCCTACGATAAAGCGCAATGACCGCTGCTCTGGCATAAGTCTTGCGCGCTTTGTTTCCATGCCCTGGCTCGCAGGAGGCCGCCGTGTCGATTCATGTCGCGTTGCACCACGTCACCCATTACCGCTACGACCGTGCGGTAGAACTCGGCCCGCAGATCGTGCGTTTGCGTCCGGCGGCCCATAGCCGCACGCGGATACTCTCCTACGCGCTGAAAGTGCTGCCCGAGCAGCATTTCATCAATTGGCAGCAAGACCCCCAGGGCAATTACCTGGCGCGGCTGGTGTTCCCGGAAAAAACTGACGAGCTGCGTATCGAAGTCGACCTGGTCGCCGAGATGGCAGTGTTCAACCCGTTCGACTTTTTCCTTGAGCCCTATGCCGAAAAAATCCCTTTCAGCTACGCCGCCGACGAGCAGCGCGAGTTGGCGCCATACCTGGAAACCCTGCCGCTGACGCCGACGTTTGCCGCCTACCTGGCCGGCATCGACCGTACGCCGCTGCCGGCGGTGGACTTCCTGGTGGCGCTCAATCAGCGGTTGGCTAGCGACATCGCTTACCTGATCCGTATGGAGCCCGGTGTGCAAACCCCGGAGTTCACCCTGGAAAACGCTTCCGGTTCGTGCCGCGACTCGGCCTGGCTGCTGGTGCAATTGCTGCGCAACCTCGGGCTGGCGGCACGATTTGTGTCCGGCTACCTGATCCAACTGACCGCCGACGTCAAAGCCCTCGACGGCCCGTCCGGCACCGACGTGGACTTCACCGACCTGCATGCTTGGTGCGAAGTGTATTTGCCCGGTGCAGGATGGATCGGCCTGGATGCCACTTCCGGGTTGTTCGCCGGTGAAGGTCATATTCCTTTGGCTTGTAGTCCCGACCCATCCTCTGCCGCGCCGATCAGTGGGCTGGTGGAACCGTGCGAGTGCGAATTCACCCATGAAATGTCGGTGGAGCGCATTTGGGAAGCGCCACGGGTGACCAAGCCCTACACCGAAGAGCAGTGGCTGGCGATCCAGGCGCTGGGCCGTCAGATCGACAGTGATCTGCTCAAGGATGACGTGCGCCTGACCATGGGCGGCGAGCCGACCTTCGTCTCTATCGACGACCCCGACGGTGCCGAGTGGAACACCGCCGCGCTGGGGCCGAATAAGCGGCGCCTGTCTGCCGAGCTGTTCCAGCGCATGCGCAAGCACTACGCGCCGACGGGGCTGGTGCACTTCGGGCAGGGCAAGTGGTACCCCGGCGAGCAACTGCCGCGCTGGTCACTCAACTGTTACTGGCGCCGCGACGGTGTGCCGATCTGGCACAACCCTGCGCTGATCGCCGATGAACAGCAGGACTACGGCGCCGACGACGCGCTGGCCGGACGCTTCCTGGCCAGCGTCGCCGAGCGCCTCAAGCTGCCTGCGCGTTTCGTGTTCCCGGCCTTTGAAGACAACTTCTATTACCTGTGGCGCGAGGGCGCGCTGCCGCAAAACGTCACCGCCCAGGATCCGCGCCTGAGCGATGAGCTGGAGCGCGAACGCCTGCGCAAAGTCTTCAGCCAGGGCCTGGATAAAGTCATCGGCCACGTGCTGCCGCTGGCGCGCACGGCGGCCAATGATCGTTGGCAGAGCGGGCGCTGGTACTTGCGCGATAACCACTGTCGGCTGGTGCCGGGGGATTCGCCGCTCGGCTACCGCCTGCCATTGGCGTCGCAGCCATGGGTGAGCGCGGCGGAGTATCCCTTCGTGCATCCGGTTGACCCCAATCAGGATCAACCGGAGCTGCCGACGCCTGCGCAACTGAAGAGTCACGGCGAGCCCGCGCCTGGCGACGAGCGCGTGCCCACAGTGGATGAGTCCGCCGATTGGCTGACCCGTACCGCGCTGTGTGCTGAAGCGCGGGGCGGGCGCCTGTACCTGTTCATGCCGCCGCTGGAGCGCGTCGAGGATTACCTGGAGCTGGTGGCCGCCATCGAAGCCACCGCCGAAGAGTTGCATTGCCCCGTACTGCTGGAAGGTTACGAGCCGCCGTTTGACATGCGCCTGAGCAACTTTCGCGTCACGCCGGACCCGGGTGTGATCGAGGTCAACGTGCAACCTTCCGCCACCTGGGACGAGTTGGTGGAGCGCACCGAATTCCTCTACGAAGAGGCGCGACAAACCCGCCTGACCACCGAAAAATTCATGATCGACGGGCGCCACACCGGCACCGGTGGCGGTAACCACTTTGTCATGGGCGGCGCAACGCCCAAGGATTCACCGTTCCTGCGCCGGCCGGATCTGCTGCGCAGCCTGATCAGCTACTGGCACAACCACCCTTCGCTGTCCTACCTGTTTTCCGGGTTGTTCATCGGCCCGACCTCCCAGGCACCGCGGGTCGACGAGGCGCGTAACGACGCGCTGTACGAGCTGGAAATCGCTTTCGCCCAAATGCCGGCGCCCGGCGAAGAGTGCGCGCCGTGGCTGGTCGATCGCCTGCTGCGCAACCTGCTGATCGACGTGACGGGTAACACCCACCGCGCGGAATTCTGCATCGACAAACTTTACTCGCCCGACGGTGCCACTGGCCGCCTGGGCCTGCTGGAGCTGCGCGCTTTTGAGATGCCGCCCCATGCGCGCATGAGCTTGACTCAGCAACTGCTGCTGCGCGCCTTGGTCGCGCGTTTCTGGCGCGAACCTTATGCGCCGCCGAAACTTGCGCGCTGGGGTACCGAGCTGCATGACCGTTTCCTGCTGCCGCACTTTATCGAGCAGGACTTTGCCGATGTGATCGTCGAGCTGAATGCCGCCGGTTATCCGCTGCGTGCCGAATGGTTTGCGGCGCATCTGGCGTTTCGTTTCCCCAAGGTCGGCGACTACGCGGTCGGTGGCATCGAGCTGGAACTGCGCCAGGCCCTCGAACCCTGGCACGTGCTGGGCGAAGAGGGCGCGGCGGGCGGTACGGTGCGCTATGTGGATTCGTCGCTGGAACGCCTGCAAGTGAAACTCACCGGGTTGGCGCCGCAACGCTACCTGCTGACCTGCAACGGTATTGCGGTGCCGCTGCAAGCCACCGGGCGTGTCGGTGAATTTGTCGCCGGCGTGCGTTACCGCGCCTGGCAACCGGCCAACTGCCTGCAACCGACCATTCCGGTGCATGCGCCGCTGGTGTTCGACCTGCTCGACACCTGGATGCAACGCTCCCTCGGCGGCTGCCAATACCATGTGGCCCACCCGGGAGGGCGGAATTACGACAGCTTGCCGGTGAACGCCAACGAAGCCGAGAGCCGGCGCATGGCGCGGTTTTTCCGTCTTGGCCATAGTCCGGGCAAGCTCCCTGTACCTCCGGTGGTCATCAACGATGAGTTACCGATGACCCTGGATTTGCGGCGTTTTCCCAATAAAAATGACTGACGCGGATCAACTATGAGACGGCGCTTGTGTGGCGAGGGAGCTTGCTCCCGCTGGAGTGCGAAGCGCTCCCGGGATCTCCGGGGCCGCTACGCAGCCCAGCGTGAGCAAGCTCCCTCGCCACACAAACCCTGTCCACATTAGACTGCGGTGACTTTGACCCCCTTTGCCCTGCCGAGCGTTCCATGTCCGACTTGCTCGACCGTTACCCGCTGACTGCGGGCACTTATCACGAACTGCTGGATGACAGCGGCGCGGTGCGTGCCCATTGGCAGCGCCTGCTCGACCACTTGCAACGCAGCACGCCTGCGCAACTGGCCCAGCGTCAGGCCCTGTTGACCCGGCAGATCCAGGAAAACGGCGTGACCTACAACGTCTACGCCGACCCCAAGGGCGCCGACCGCCCGTGGGAACTGGATCTGCTGCCCCATGTGCTGGCTGCCGATGAATGGCAGCACCTCGCTGCGGGGATCGCCCAGCGTGCACGCCTGCTCAATGCCGTGCTGGCCGATCTCTACGGCCCGCAACGCTTGATCAAGGAAGGCTTGCTGCCGGCCGAGCTGGTGTTCGGGCATAACAACTTCCTATGGCCGTGCCAGGGTATCCAGCCGCCGCAGGGGACGTTCCTGCACCTGTATGCGGTGGACCTGGCGCGTACGCCGGATGGCCGCTGGTGGGTCACCGCCGACCGCACCCAGGCGCCGTCGGGTGCGGGTTATGCCTTGGAAAACCGCACTATCGTGTCGCGTGCGTTCCCGGACCTGTACCGCGATCTGCAAGTGCAGCACCTCACCGGTTTCTTCCGCACCCTGCAGGAAACCCTGGCTCGCCAGGCGCCTGGCGATGACCAGCCGCCGCTGATTGTGTTGCTCACGCCGGGGCGCTTCAACGAAAGTTATTTCGAACATCTCTACCTTGCGCGCCAGCTGGGTTACCCGCTGGTGGAGGGCGGTGATCTCACCGTGCGTGACAGCACGGTGTTCCTCAAAACCCTCAGTGGCCTGCGCCGGGTGCACGCCATCATGCGCCGGCTGGATGACGACTTCTGCGACCCGCTGGAATTGCGCACCGACTCGGCCCTCGGCGTGCCCGGCCTGCTGGATGCGGCGCGCCAGGGCAACGTATTGGTGGCCAATGCGTTGGGCAGCGGTGTGTTGGAGTCCCCGGGCCTGCTCGGCTTCTTGCCGAAGATCAACGAGTTTTTATTTGGCGAAGCATTGATCCTGCCGTCCATCGCCACCTGGTGGTGCGGCGAGGGGCCGGTGCTCGCAAAAGCCTTGGAGAAACTCCCGGAACTGTTGATCAAACCGGCGTTTCCTTCGCAAAGTTTCACCCCGGTCTTCGGGCGTGATTTGAACGACGAACAACGCGAGGCCCTGGCCGAACGCATGCGTGCGCGACCCTATGCGTATGTCGCCCAGGAGTTGGCGCAACTGTCCCAGGCTCCGGTGTGGCATACCGTGGATGACCACCTGCAACACCGCGCCATTGGCATGCGCGTCTACGCCGTGGCGAGTGAGGAAGGTTATCGCGTGCTGCCGGGCGGGCTGACCCGCGTGGCGGCCGAGGCGGATGCCGAAGTGGTGTCGATGCAGCGCGGTGGCGCGAGCAAAGACACCTGGGTGCTCGGCGAACGCGCCGCCGGGGGCGAGCATTGGCGCGCACAGCGTGCGATCGGTGTGCATGACCTGGTGCGCCGCGATCCTTATCTGCCGTCGCGGGTGGTGGAGAACCTGTTCTGGTTTGGTCGTTATTGCGAGCGCTGTGATAACAGCGCGCGCTGGCTGCGCATCGTGTTGGCGCGCTATGTCGACGGTGACGATCCGCAGGCGTTGCAGGCGGCGGTCGAGCTGGGTGACAGCCTGCACTTGTTGCCGGAGGAGGGCGAGTTGCCTGAACGCCTGTTGGCGGCCTTGCTGGGCGATGACTGGCCGTCGAGCCTGCGCGCCAATCTGCAGCGTTTGCAGTGGGCGGCGTCCCAGGTGCGCGGTAAGTTGTCGCGGGAAAACTGGCAGGCGTTGGTGGAGCTGCAACGCGAAGCGCTGGAGTTGGAAAGCGAAGTGCCGGACTTTGGCGAGCTGCTGGACTTCCTCAACCGTTTGGTGATGTCGCTGGCGGCGCTGTCCGGGTTTGCCCTGGACGATATGACTCGCGACGAAGGCTGGCGCTTCTTGATGATGGGGCGGCGCATCGAGCGCCTGCAATTTCTGAGCAGCAGCCTCGCGGCGTTCCTGCGCGGTATGGCGGTGTTCGATCAGGCGGGGCTGGAATGGTTGCTGGAGTTGGGTAACAGCAGCATCACCTATCGCTCTCGCTACCTGGCGGTGCCGCAATTGATTCCGGTGCTCGACTTGTTGCTGCTGGATGAGCAGAACCCCCATGCCGTGCTGTTCCAGCTCAAATTGGTGAGCCGTACCCTGCGCCGTCTCAACGATGACTTCGGGGTGCCACGGGAAACCGGGCTCGGGCCTCTGGTGGAGCGCCTGACTCGTTTTGACCTGGGCTGCCTGGAGAACCCGCTGTTCGGCGAGTCCAGCGTACGCGCCGCATTGGACGGCCTGGCCGACCTGCTGCAGGCGGTGGCCGATGAGAGTGGGCAGGTGTCGGATCGCCTGGCGTTGCGTCACTTTGCCCATGTGGATGATGTCAGCCAACAAACGGTGTCGGTGTGATGAGTGCGCGCTACCAGATTTTCCATGATACGCATTACCACTATGACAGCCCGGTGTCCCTGGCCCAGCAATTGGCACACTTGTGGCCCAGGCCCTGCGCCTGGCAGCGCTGCAGTTCGCAGCAACTGGATATCAGCCCGCAGCCGTCTTCGCGGCGGGATGAGCTGGACGTGTTCGGCAACCCGATCACCCGTCTCGCATTCGAGCGGCCTCATGATGAATTGCTGGTGAATGCCGGGCTGACCGTGGAGGTGCTGGCGCGGCCGGCGCTGGACTTTGAGCAGTCACCCGCCTGGGATCAGACCCGTGACAGCCTGACCTACAGCAGCCAGCCGATGTCAGCGCCACTGATCGAAGCCTGCCGCTATCGCTTTGAATCGCCTTACGTGCACTTGAAGAAAACCTTCGTTGAGTTCTCCGAAAGCTGTTTCCCACCAGGTATGCCGTTGCTGCTGGGGACGCGAGCGTTGATGGAGAAGATCTTCAGTGAATTCACGTTCGATGCCGAAGCCACCCAGGTCGCCACGCCCCTGGTGGAAGTGCTGGAGCGCCGCCGCGGCGTCTGCCAGGACTTTGCCCACCTGATGCTCGCCTGCCTGCGCTCGCGGGGCCTGGCGGCGCGCTACATCAGCGGCTACCTGCTGACCCAGCCACCGCCGGGGCAGCCGCGTCTGATCGGCGCGGACGCGTCCCATGCCTGGGTTTCGGTGTATTGCCCGGTGTCGGGCTGGGTGGATTTCGATCCGACGAACAATGTGCAGCCGGCACTGGAGCACATCACCCTGGCCTGGGGCCGGGATTTCTCGGATGTATCGCCGTTGCGAGGGGTGATTCTGGGAGGGGGGAGCCATGACCCGGAGGTGCGGGTGACGGTGATGCCGCTGCAATGACCCTGGATTGTGGTGAGCCGGTCGGGCCTGCTCACCACAAAGCAATTTATTGCGCCGGATCCTTTGGTGTTTCAGCCTCGTCGTTCGTCTCTTCACCATCCACATCATGGTTCAGCGCGTTCGCTTCTCCTTCTGCGGCGGCTTTCTTGCGTTGCAGTTTTTCCTCTTTCTTCTGCTCCTTGGCCAAGTCTCTCTGACGTTTGGCGAAGGAGTAATTAGGTTTGGCCATGGGCGATCCTCTAGGGTCGAAGGTGAGGGTGGCGGCGCTCGGCTGCCTTGGGCTGCCATGGTAGCAGCTTAGCCGCGCGCTTGGCCTTCACTTACCGCAGGCGTAGGCCGCGAACAGGCCTTTGAACAATTGATTGAGGTGCATGGCTCGGACTCCGTTGGGTGATGGGCCGATCATAGACAGGTCGTAGTACTTTGGCTGGTAGATTGTGTTGATACGGCTGATAGCCTAAAGTTGTATACAATCTGTTGATTCAGATCATAAGAATTCCTGCCTGCTTGAGGCACCCTTGTCGCAATCCGCGTTTTTTAAACCCTGCCTTGGAGATTCACATGTTTGCCAAACTCGTTGCTGTTTCCCTGCTGACTCTGGCGAGCGGCCAGTTGCTTGCTGCAGAGTGCAAGGTCACCGTCGACTCCACTGATCAAATGTCCTTTAACACCAAGGCCATTGAAATCGACAAAAGCTGCAAGACATTCACCGTCGAGCTGACCCACTCCGGCAGCTTGCCGAAAAACGTCATGGGCCATAACTGGGTGCTGAGTTCCGCTGCCGACATGCCAGGTATCGCCAGCGACGGCATGGCCGCCGGTCTCGACAAGAACTACCTGAAAGACGGCGACACCCGCATCATCGCCCACACCAAGATCATCGGTGCCGGCGAGAAAGACTCGGTGACCTTCGATGTGTCGAAGCTGGCAGCGGGTACCGACTATGCGTTCTTCTGCTCGTTCCCGGGCCACATCTCGATGATGAAAGGCACTGTGACCGTCAAGTAAGACCGCGTCATCGTTCATCGGGGGCAAGCCCCTCCCACAGGTTGGAATGCATTCCAAGTGTGGGAGGGGGCTTGCCCCCGATGACATTCTGCAAATCAACCCAACACTATCGAGTTCGCCTCAAGGCGCAAACGGCATCACCCGCTTGTGCTCGGTCTTGCGATACGTATCGCAAATGATCTTGAACGCTTCCTCACGTACCGGCTCGCCGTGCAGGAACGCATCGATCTCGGCATAGGTCACGCCGTGGGACGCCTCGTCCGGCTTGCCCGGTGACAGGTCTTCCAGGTCGGCCGTCGGCACCTTCTCCACCAACGACTCCGGCGCGCCAAAGTGCCGCGCAATCGCTCGCACCTGATGCTTTACCAGCCCGCTCAGCGGTGCCAGGTCACAGGCCCCGTCACCGAACTTGGTGAAAAAGCCCATGACCGCTTCCGCCGCATGGTCAGTGCCGATTACCAGCCCACCCGTAGCCCCCGCGATGGTGTATTGCGCGACCATGCGCATGCGCGCCTTGGTGTTGCCCAGTACGAAATCGCGGGAGACTGCCGCCTTGCCTTCAAACGCCGCCACTTCATTGGCCAGGGATTTCACTGCCGGGCCGATGTTCACGGTGTGGCGCTCGTCCGGCTCGATAAAGTCCACCGAAGCCTGGGCATCGTGTTCGTCGAACTGGGTTTCGTAAGGCAGGCGCACGGCGATAAAGCGGTAGGCTTGGTCACCGGTGGTGGCGCGCAGCTCCTTCATCGCGCGCTGGGCCAGGAGGCCCGCGGTCAGCGAGTCGACGCCGCCGCTGATGCCCAGCACCAACGTCTTGAGCCCGGAATTGCGCAGGCAATCCTGGATAAAAGCCACGCGGCGAGCCACTTCGGCCTCAAGGGCGGCCGGGTCTTTGAACGGCGCTTGGACCTTGAGCTGCTGCGCAATCTCACGCTGTACGGCTTGCATGATTCACTCCTTGCTGGATAGGGCAGGTACTTTGAAAACGTGACGCAAATAGGCGACGAAATTCGGGTCGGTGCAATGGGTCTTGCCCGCCTCATCAGAGATCTTCGCCACCGGCTGGCCATTGCAGGCCGTCATTTTAAGCACGATGCTCATCGGCTCAACCCCTGGGATATCACAGGTCAGGTTGGTGCCGATGCCGAAGCTCACATTGATCCGACCGCGCAGCGCACGGAATATCTCCAGGGCCTTGGGCAGTGTCAGGCTGTCGGAGAACACCAGGGTCTTGCTCATCGGCTCGATACCGAGCTTGTGGTAGTGGGCGATGGCTTTCTCGGCCCACTGCACGGGGTCGCCGGAGTCGTGGCGCAGGCCGTCGAACAGCTTGGCGAAGTACAAATCGAAGTCGCCGAGGAACGCGTCGGTGGTGATGCAATCGGTCAGGGCAATGCCCAGCAGGCCACGGTATTCGCGGACCCAGCAGTCGAGCGCGGCGATCTGGCTGTCGATCAGGCGCGGGCCGAGCTGCTGATGCGCCATGATCCACTCGTGGGCCATGGTGCCCAGGGGTTTCATGCCCAGCTCGCGGGCCAGGTGCACGTTGCTGGTGCCGACGAATCGCCCGGGGAAGTCATGCTTGAGCACATTGACCACTTCTTCCTGCACCCGGTACGAGAAGCGTCGACGCGTGCCGAAGTCGGCCACCTGCAACTCCGACAGCTCGTCGCTGCTGGCGTTGTCGGTGAGCCAGTCGAACTTGCGATACAGCTGCTCGCGGGCCTGTTCCAGGATCACGGTCTGGTAGCGGTAGCGGTTACGCACTTCGCTGACGATGGCCAGCATCGGCACTTCAAACAGGATCACATGCAGCCACGGCCCGCGCAGGCGGATGAACAACTCGCCGTTCTCGATGCCGGTTTGCACGTAACGCAGGTTGAAGCGGAACAACCCGAGAAAACGCAGGAAGTCCGGCTTCATGAAGCTGATGCGCTCCAGAAAACTCAGTTGGTCAGCGCTCAGGCTCAGTTCGGCGAGACGCTCGATCTGGTAGCGGATTTCCGCCAGGTACGGGCGCAGGTCTTCGCTGTTACGGCAACGGAATTCCCATTCAACTTCCACGTTGGGGTAGTTGTGCAGCACCGCCTGCATCATGGTCAGCTTGTAGAAGTCGGTGTCGAGCAGGTTCTGCACGATGCGATCGGCAAACACACTCTCGCTCATTATGGGAATCTCCAGACGGGTCGGCGAGGGGCGCCGGCCTTTACGCACGATTAAGGAATGGCGCTAGTGGCGCATAGACCCATGGGGTTTTGCCAGTGATTTTTTCGGGTGTGACGACTGGCCTCATCGGGAGCAAGCCCCCTTCCACAGGTTGGAATGCATTCCAAGTGTGGTAGGGGGCTTGCTCCCGATTGCGGTATCCCGGGTACTAAGCCACTTGCTCCATCATCCATTTCACGAATTCGCGCACCTTGGGCACCTCTGCCGAGTGCTCGGGATAAGCCAGGTAATACGCGTCCTGGCTTGGCATCGCATGCTGCCAGGGAATCACCAGCTTGCCCTCGGCCAGCTCTTCCTCCACCAGAAACCGCGGCAGCAGCGCCACGCCACAGCCCACCTGTGCCGCACGAATGCACATATAGAAGGTGTCGAAACGCGGACCGTGGTAGCTGTGTTCGGTCTGGTAGCCTTGGCTCGCGAACCAGTCGTGCCAGCCTTGGGGGCGTGAGGCGTTTTGCAGCAGTACCAGCTCGCTCAGTTGGGTCGGATCACTGAACGGCTTGGCCGGCAGGCTCTCCGGCGCGCACACCGGCACCAATTCCTCGCTGAACAGTTTCAGGCTCTCGGTGCCGGCGCGTGAGCCCTGGCCGAAGTAAAAGGCCATGTCCGCCTTGCCTTGCAGCAGTTCATCGGGGGCCTGCTCGTTGCACAGGTCGAGGTGGATTTGCGGGTGACGCAAACGCCAGCCCTTGAGGCGTGGCACCAGCCAGCGTGCGCCAAAGGTGTACGGCGTGGACACGCGCAATACCTCGGTCTCGCCGCCGTAGGAGCGCAGGTAATGGGTGGACATCTCCACCTGCGTGAGGATCTTGCGCACTTCCACCAGGTACAGATCCCCTGCCGGCGTCATCTGCAGGCGGCGGCGTACTCGGCGGAACAGCAGGTGTTGCAGCAGTTCTTCCAGTTGCGCCACTTGCTTGCTCACCGCGCTCTGCGTGAGGTTCAACTCCTCGGCGGCGCGGGTGAAGCTCAAATGGCGGGTGGCGGCTTCGAAACACTGCAGGGCGGTGATCGAGGGCAAATGTCTTTTGTTCAGCACGGCACGCCTCTTCTGATGCTTTGCATGAATAAACGGAATGATATCTCGCCTAATCGTCGTTTGTTGGCAAGTCTTGGGCCAGCTACAAATAAGCTCTGGATCGCCGTGCTGGGTGCGGCGCGAATTTTCTGTCTGCAGATTGAAGGAGCGACCCATGGTTGCCGCATTGCTTGATCGCCTCGGGGTAGACCCGGCGTTGTACCAGTCGGGTAAACAACCCGTGCATTCGCCGATTGATGGCAGCCGGCTCGGCAGCGTGCATTGGCAAGGTGCCGCCGAGGTGGAGCAACAGGTCAGTCGCGCCGAGCATGCATTCGAAGCCTGGCGCAAGGTGCCGGCCCCGCGTCGCGGCGAGCTGGTGCGCCAGTTCGGCGACGTGCTGCGCGAATACAAGGCCGACCTGGGCGAACTGGTGTCCTGGGAAGCGGGCAAGATCACCCAGGAAGGCTTGGGTGAAGTACAGGAAATGATCGACATCTGCGATTTCGCCGTCGGCCTGTCCCGCCAGCTGTACGGCTTGACCATTGCCTCCGAGCGCCCCGGCCACCACATGCGTGAAACCTGGCACCCGCTGGGTGTGGTCGGAGTGATCAGCGCGTTCAACTTCCCGGTGGCGGTGTGGGCGTGGAACACGGCCCTGGCGTTGGTGTGCGGTAACGCGGTGATCTGGAAACCATCAGAAAAGACCCCGCTCACCGCCCTGGCCTGCCAGGCGCTGTTCGAGCGCGTCCTGAAGCATTTCAACGATGCGCCGCCGTACCTGAGCCAAGTCATCATCGGTGGCCGCGATGCTGGCGCCGCGTTGGTGGATGACCCGCGCGTGGCTCTGATCAGCGCTACCGGCAGCACCCGCATGGGCCGCGAAGTGGCGCCCAAAGTCGCCGCACGCTTTGCCCGCAGCATTCTCGAACTGGGCGGCAACAACGCGATGATCCTCGGCCCGAGCGCCGACCTGGACATGGCCGTGCGCGCCATTCTGTTCAGTGCGGTCGGCACCGCCGGCCAGCGTTGCACCACCTTGCGCCGCCTGATCGCCCATGAGTCGGTCAAGGAAGAAATCGTCACCCGCCTCAAGGCGGCCTATGCCAAAGTGCGCATCGGCCACCCGCTGGAAGGCAACCTGATCGGCCCGCTGATTGATAAACACAGCTTTGAAAATATGCAGGACGCGCTCGAGCAGGCCCTGAGCGAGGGCGGCAAGGTGTTCGGCGGCAAGCGTCAGTTGGAGGACAAGTTCCCCAACGCCTATTACGTATCGCCTGCCATCGTGGAAATGCCCGAGCAGAGCGACGTGGTGTGCAGCGAAACCTTTGCGCCAATCCTGTACGTGATCGGCTACAGCGACTTCAACGAGGCCCTGCGCCTGAACAACGCCGTGCCGCAAGGGTTGTCGTCGTGCATCTTCACCACGGATGTGCGTGAAGCCGAACAGTTCATGTCGGCGGTGGGCAGTGATTGCGGGATCGCCAACGTCAACATCGGCCCGAGCGGCGCGGAAATCGGCGGCGCGTTTGGCGGTGAGAAAGAAACCGGCGGCGGGCGTGAGTCGGGTTCGGATGCGTGGCGCGGCTATATGCGTCGCCAGACCAACACCGTGAACTACTCGCTGGAATTGCCGTTGGCACAGGGCATCACCTTCGACTGATGATGATCGTTCCCACGCTCCGCGTGGGAATGCATCCTGTGACGCTCCGCGTCACGACCTGAAGCGGGCGCGCAGCGCCCAGGGCTACATTCCCACGCAGAGCGTGGGAACGAGCGGTGGTGAATTCATCCCGGAGTCTGGCAATGGCACTACGCGAAACATGTTTATGGGAATACCTCACCCCCGGCCGGCCGGATCGTGCCGCGCTCAAGGGCGAGGTCAAGGTGGATGTGTGTGTGATCGGCGCCGGGATCACCGGTTTGTCGGCCGCCATTCACTTGCTGGAACAGGGTAAGAGCGTTGCCGTGCTGGAGGCCCATCGCACCGGCCATGGTGGTTCGGGGCGTAACGTCGGGCTGGTCAACGCCGGTTTGTGGATTCCTCCGGACGAAATCGAAGCCGGTTTCGGCGAAGCGGTAGGCAGCCAGCTCAACCGCATGCTGGGCGCAGCACCGTCCCTGGTGTTCAGCCTGGTCGACAAATACAACATCGATTGCCAATTGCGCCGCGAGGGCACCTTGCACATGGCGCACAACGCGCGTGGCGAGGCGGATTTGCGCAGTCGTGAAGAACAATGGAAGCGCCGTGGCGCGCCGGTTGAGCTGCTCACCGGGCAGGCGTGCGAGCGCGCCACGGGCACCCGCAAGATTGCCGCCGCGCTGCTGGATCGGCGTGCCGGCACCTTGAATCCAATGGCCTATACCACCGGATTGGCGAATGCCGCGGTTGGCCTGGGTGGGCAGTTGTTCGACCATTCGCCGGTCACCCAGCTCGAGCGCCAAGGTTCACACTGGTCGGTACAGACCGCGCAGGGCTCTGTGCAGGCTGCACAGGTGGTGATCGCCTCCAATGCCTACACCGAAGGTGAGTGGACTGAGCTGCGGCGCAATTTTTTCCCCGGCTACTACTATCAGGTCGCCTCCGCGCCGCTGACCGACGCCGCTGCCGAGCAGATTCTGCCCGGTGGGCAAGGTTCATGGGACACCCGCCAGGTGTTGAGCAGTATCCGCCGCGACGCCGACGGCCGCCTGTTGCTCGGCAGCCTGGGCAACGGCAATCAGAAGCCGGCGTGGTTCCTCACGGCGTGGGCCGATCGGGTGCAGCAGCATTACTTCCCGTACCTCAAATCGGTGCAGTGGGAATACACCTGGACTGGCTGCATTGCCTTCACCCCGGACCATTTGATGCGCCTGTTCGAGCCTGCGCCGGGCCTGGTGGCCGTCACGGGTTATAACGGGCGTGGCGTGACCACCGGTAGCGTGGTCGGCAAGGCGTTCGCCGACTATTTATGTCACCAGGATCCCCAGGCGTTGCCGATTCCTTTTGCGCCGATGCAGCCGTTGGTCGGGGTGGGCCTGCGCAGTTGCCTGTATGAGGCCGGATTCTCGCTGTATCACGCGGGGCAGTGCCTGCGGATCGTGATCTGATCGGCGAGATACCTGTCAAAAGCCTGCATTTTCTTAGCCTGCTACTAATCTGTATTGGTGCAAGTCGTAGCAATCGCGCACTGTAAATGTGCAGTTCCGTTACGCACGTTGTTACAGGTGTAGGAACTGTCGTTTATCCGTCTGGTTGCAGGTGCGACCTGCTCGGGTTGTACTTTTTGCGGTGAAAGGTTGCACCTCCTGACGCTAGACGGTTGCACGTCCTGGCGAAAGGCGGCGAAACGCCCGTGATAACAATGACACCGTGTCTTTTTGAAGAATAAAAACGTAATGGCACGCGCCTTGCTCTGGGCTTTCAGTGGAAAGTTTGAATGCAAGTTGTCGTGCCAAAAATCAAAAATATCGGAGCACCACTCATGTCCCAGACGTTTTACAAGAAAGGTTTCCTGGCTCTCGCCGTCGCAGCGGCGCTGGGTGTTTCTACGTTTGTTCAAGCTGATGTGAAGATTGGCGTGGCCGGCCCGATGACGGGTGCCAACGCAGCTTTCGGTGAGCAGTACATGAAGGGTGCCCAAGCGGCGGCCGATGTGATCAACAAGGCGGGCGGTATCAACGGCGAACAGATCAAGCTGGTCGCCGGTGACGACGCCTGTGAACCCAAGCAGGCCGTGGCCGTGGCCAACCGCCTGGCGGACCAGGATAAAGTGATCGGCGTGGTCGGGCACTTCTGCTCGTCCAACACCATCCCGGCCTCCGAGGTCTACGACGAAGCGGGCATCATCGCGATCACCCCAGGCTCCACCAACCCACAAGTGACCGAACGCGGCCTGGGCGCCATGTTCCGCATGTGCGGGCGGGACGACCAGCAAGGTATCGTCGCCGGCGACTACATCGTCGACGTGCTCAAGGGCAAGAAAGTCGCAGTCATCAACGACAAGGACACCTACGGCAAGGGCCTGGCCGACGCTACCTCCGCCCAGTTGACCAAGCGCGGCGTGAAGCCTGTGCTGGAAGAGGGCCTGACCCGTGGCGAGAAAGACTTCAGCGCCCTGGTGACCAAGATCCGCTCCCTGGACGCCGACGTTGTGTACTTCGGCGGCCTGCACCCGGAAGCCGGTCCTTTGGTTCGTCAGATTCGTGAAGCGGGCCTCAAAGCCAAGTTCATGTCCGATGACGGCGTAGTGACCGACGAACTGGCGAAAACAGCCGGTGGCAACCAGTACGTAGACGGCGTGCTCATGACATTCGGCGCCGATCCGCGCTTGCTGCCTGACAGCAAGGCCGTGGTGGATGAGTTCCGTAAGGCCGGTTACGAGCCTGAAGGCTACACCCTGTACGCCTATGCCTCGATCCAGGCCCTGGCCGCCGGTTTCAACGGTGCCAAGTCCAACAAGGGCGAAGACGCCGCCAAGTGGCTCAAGGCTCACCCGGTGAAAACCGTCATGGGCGAAAAAGCCTGGGATGCCAAGGGCGACCTGAAGGTCTCCGACTACGTGGTTTACGAGTGGGATAAAGACGGCAAATACCACCAGCTGGAAAAACAGAAGTAAGCATTAGCACCACAGCTCCAATGTGGGAGGGGGCTTGCTCCCGATCGCGGTGTGTCAGTCAGCCTGTTCAAACCTGATCCACCGCCATCGGGAGCAAGCCCCTCTCACAGGGGAGTGGTGTTGTCATCAAGATCTGTCTTTTCCTCCAGAAGTGCCGCACACCCACCGGTGTGCAGGTGCTCACCGCGTGAGATTGCGTTATGGATGGTATTTTCCTGCAGCAACTGGTCAACGGCCTGACCCTCGGGTCGGTCTATGGCCTGATCGCCATCGGCTACACAATGGTCTATGGCATCATTGGCATGATCAACTTCGCCCACGGCGAGGTTTATATGATTTCCGCTTACCTCGCGGCGATCAGTCTGGCACTGCTGGCTTACTTCGGCATCGAATCCTTTCCGCTGCTCATTCTCGGCACCTTGATCTTCACCGTGGTCGTCACCGGCGTGTACGGTTGGGTCATCGAGCGTGTCGCCTACAAACCCCTGCGTAACTCCACCCGCCTGGCACCGCTGATCAGCGCTATCGGCATCTCCCTGATCCTGCAGAACTACGCGCAGATCGCCCAGGGCGCCAAGCAACAAGGTATTCCGACCCTGCTGGCTGGGGCCTGGCGTGTCGACATCGGCAGCGGGTTCGTCCAGCTCACGTACACCAAGGTCTTCATCCTGGTCGCCGCCTTCGCGGGCATGGCCCTGCTGACCTATGTGATCAAGTACACCAAGCTCGGCCGCATGTGCCGCGCCACTCAGCAAGACCGCAAGATGGCCTCGATCCTGGGCATCAACACCGACCGGGTGATCTCCTACGTGTTCGTCATCGGCGCCGCCATGGCCGCGCTGGCCGGCGTGCTCATCACGCTCAATTACGGCACCTTCGACTTCTATGCCGGCTTCATCATCGGCATCAAGGCGTTCACCGCGGCGGTACTCGGCGGCATCGGCTCCCTGCCTGGGGCGATGCTGGGCGGGATCATCCTCGGTATCTCCGAGTCGTTGTTCTCGGGGTTGATCAACTCTGACTACAAAGACGTGTTCAGTTTCTCCCTGCTGGTGGTGATTCTGATTTTCCGTCCTCAGGGCCTGCTTGGTCGCCCACTTGTGGCGAAGGTGTAAACATGTCTGCTGCCAAATCTATCGATATCAAGAAAAGCGTGGTCGATACGGTCCTTGCCGGGCTGATTGCGCTGGTCGTGTTCGGCCCCATCGTCGGCGTGGTCCTCGACGGCTACAGCTTCAACCTGGAACCGGCCCGCGTGGGCTTGCTGGTCGCCATTGTGATGGTCGGCCGCTTCGCCATGAGCCTGTTCCTGCAAACCTCCAAGGGCCTGAAGATTCTGCAGGGCTTCGAGACCAGTGGTTCCGGCGTGCACGTGCTGGCGCCGGACTACAAGTCGCGGCTGCGCTGGATCATCCCGGCGCTGATCGTGATTGCCATCGTGTTCCCGATTTTCGCCAACAAGTACCTGCTGACCGTGGTGATCCTCGGGCTGATCTACGTATTGCTGGGCCTGGGCCTCAACATCGTGGTGGGCCTGGCCGGTCTGCTCGACCTGGGTTACGTGGCGTTCTACGCCATCGGTGCCTATGGCTTGGCGCTGGGTTATCAATACCTGGGGCTGGGGTTCTGGTCGGTGCTGCCACTGGCGGCTATCGCGGCGGCATTAGCGGGGTGCATTCTCGGCTTCCCGGTGTTGCGAATGCACGGCGATTACCTGGCCATCGTGACCCTGGGCTTCGGTGAAATCATTCGTCTGGTGCTGAACAACTGGCTGTCGTTCACCGGTGGCCCGAACGGCATGCCGGTGCCATCGCCGACCTTCCTTGGCCTGGAGTTCGGCCGCAAGGCGAAGGACGGCGGGGTTCCGTTCCACGAGTTTTTCGGTATCGATTACAACGCCAACATCAAGTTCATGTTCATCTACATCGTGCTGTTCCTGGTGGTGCTGGCCGTGCTGTACATCAAGCACCGCCTGACCCGCATGCCGGTCGGTCGCGCCTGGGAAGCCTTGCGCGAAGACGAGATCGCCTGCCGCTCGATGGGCCTGAACCACGTACTGGTCAAGCTCTCGGCGTTCACCATCGGTGCGTCCACGGCCGGTTTGGCCGGGGTGTTCTTTGCCAGCTACCAGGGCTTCGTCAACCCGTCGTCGTTCACCTTCTTCGAGTCGGCGCTGATCCTGGCCATCGTGGTCTTGGGCGGCATGGGCTCGACGGTGGGCGTGGTCATCGCAGCGTTCGTGCTGACGGTCGCGCCGGAGCTGCTGCGTAGCTTCTCCGAATACCGCGTGCTGCTGTTTGGCGTGTTGATGGTGGTGATGATGATCTGGCGGCCACGCGGCCTGATACGGATCAGCCGCACGGGTGTGACGCCACGCAAGGGGGTCGCACCATGAGCAAGGAAATCGTGCTGTCCGTGGAAAACCTGATGATGCACTTCGGTGGCATTAAGGCCTTGAGCGATGTGAGTCTCAAGGTCGAACGCAACTCGATCTTCGCCCTGATCGGCCCCAATGGTGCGGGCAAGACCACGGTGTTCAACTGCCTCACCGGCTTTTATAAAGCCAGTGGCGGCAAGATCGAACTCAATGTGCGTGGCAAGCAGACCAACGTCATCCAGCTGCTCGGCGAGCGCTTCCAGCCTGTCGACTTCGTATCGCCGAAAAGCTTCTTCAGCCGGGTGTACTACAAGATGTTCGGTGGCACCCACCTGGTGAACCGCGCAGGTTTGGCGCGGACTTTCCAGAACATTCGCCTGTTCAAGGAAATGTCGGTGGTGGAAAACCTGCTGGTGGCCCAGCACATGTGGGTCAACCGCAACATGCTCGCGGGCATCCTCAACACCAAGGGCTACCGCAAGGCCGAAAGCGACGCGTTGGACCATGCGTTCTACTGGCTTGAAGTGGTGGACCTGGTGGACTGCGCCAACCGCCTGGCCGGCGAACTTTCCTATGGCCAGCAGCGCCGCCTGGAAATCGCCCGCGCCATGTGCACACGGCCGCAGATCATCTGCCTGGACGAACCGGCAGCCGGCCTCAACCCCCAGGAAACCGAAGCCCTCAGCGCGATGATTCGCCTGCTGCGCGACGAACACGACCTCACGGTGGTGCTGATCGAACACGACATGGGCATGGTGATGAGCATTTCCGACCACATCGTGGTGCTCGACCACGGTAACGTGATTGCCGAAGGTGGGCCGGACGCGATCCGCAACGACCCGAAAGTGATTGCCGCCTACCTGGGCGCCGACGAGGAGGAGCTGGCATGAGCGTACCCATCCTCGAAATGAAGGACCTGGACGTCTACTACGGCCCGATCCAGGCCCTCAAGAAAGTCTCGTTGCACATCAACGAAGGCGAAACCGTGAGCCTGATCGGCTCCAACGGTGCGGGTAAATCCACACTGCTGATGTCGATCTTCGGTCAGCCACGGGCCGAGTCGGGGCAGATTCTTTATAGCGGCGTCGACATTACCCACAAGTCCTCGCACTACATTGCCTCCAACGGCATCGCACAGTCGCCGGAAGGGCGGCGGGTATTCCCCGACATGACCGTCGAGGAAAACCTGCTGATGGGCACTATCCCGATTGGCGACAAGTACGCGCAGGAAGATATGCAGCGCATGTTCGAGCTGTTCCCGCGACTCAAGGAACGCCGTAACCAGCGCGCCATGACCATGTCGGGTGGTGAACAGCAAATGCTCGCCATCGCCCGCGCCCTGATGAGCCGGCCCAAGCTGTTGCTGCTCGACGAGCCGAGCCTGGGCCTGGCGCCGATCGTGGTGAAGCAGATCTTCTCCACCCTGCGCGAGCTGGCGTCCACCGGGATGACTATCTTCCTGGTGGAGCAGAACGCCAACCATGCGTTGCGCCTGTCGGACCGGGCCTATGTGATGGTCAACGGGGAGATCCGCCTCACAGGTACCGGTAAAGAGCTGTTGGTGAACGAGGAAGTGCGCAACGCCTACCTGGGCGGGCACTGATCCTCGTCATCTGATCGTTCCCACGCTCCGCGTGGGAACGCCTCTTGTGACGCTCTGCGTCACGCTTTGGACGCGGAGCGTCTTCGGATGCATTCCCACGCAGAGCGTGGGAACGATCAGGTGTCCACAGGCACTCGACCAAATTGTGGAAAACAAATCCAGCCACCTCCCAAAGCGCGACATATAGCCGCCGCAAATCCCTGTTTTGTCACAGTTTTGACTTGTCCCCATCGGCTGTGGAACCGGCTGTGGGTAACGTGGGAGTAGCTGGCTGAAAGCCTTTAACGGCGTGGCCTGCAGCGCGTCGATTGTTTTTTGATCAGGGGCTTTTTCGCGACCGCCCAAGGGGTTTGTCAACCTGTTTAAAGACACAGGTATATGACCGTTTTGTGTTGATCAAACCTGTGGATAAGTCTGTGATTAAACTCTGGAAAGACCGCCGCAGAGGCCGAAATGACTGGCCTGGAGCCATCGCTCGAACTTTTTCCTTCAACCAGGGCCTACATACGCCTTGGCCCAGGTCAAGCAAAAAACTTTCTAAAACTCCCTGGAGCCCTTGTATTGAGCGGCCTGAGCGGTTTTTTACTTGCCCCCAAAGACTGTGGGTGCAGTTGTGGATAACCTGCGTGCATATGGCTACAGGCCACGGTTTGTAAGGGTTTGCTGGGTCTGGTTAAAAAGTGATCAGTTGTGCGTGAAGTTGTTTGCTTAATGGTTGCTGCAACGTCGGGGTAAGGGCATTCTGCTGGCAACTTTTTTCCCGATGCCCGCAAGGAGAACACCATGTCCGACACGCTGTTTATTACCGGCGCCACTTCAGGTTTTGGCGAAGCTTGTGCCCGTCGTTTTGCCGACGCCGGCTGGAAACTGGTGCTCACGGGGCGTCGTGCCGACCGCTTGAACGCGCTGGTCGAAGAGCTTTCCAAGCAGACTGAAGTACATGGCCTGGTGGTGGACGTACGGGACCGCAAGGGCATGGAAGACGCCATCGCCAATCTGCCGCCGTCGTTCGCCAAGCTGCGCGGGCTAATCAACAACGCCGGCCTGGCCGTGGGCACCGATCCTGCGCCCAAGTGCAACCTCGACGATTGGGAAACCATGGTCGACACCAACATCAAAGGCCTGTTGACCACCACCAACCTGCTGTTGCCACGCCTGATCGCCTACGGGCGTGGCGCCGGCATTATCAACCTGGGCTCCATCGCCGGTAACTACCCGTACCCCGGCAGCCATGTGTATGGCGGTTCCAAGGCATTCGTGAAGCAGTTTTCGCTGAACCTGCGCTGCGACCTGCAAGGCACTGGCGTGCGTGTGACCAACATCGAGCCGGGCCTGTGTGAGAGCGAGTTCTCGCTGGTGCGCTTCGGCGGTGACCAGGCACGGTACGACGCTACCTATGCGGGTGCCGAGCCGATCCAGCCGCAGGACATTGCCGATACCATTTTCTGGGTGTTGAACACGCCGGCGCATGTGAACATCAACCGCCTGGAGCTGATGCCGGTGAGCCAGACCTGGGCGGGTTTTGCGATTGAGCGTGGGGCCAAGTAAGGCGTCAGACCGTGTCGCGGCTATCGGGAGCAAGCCCCCTCCCACATTCGACCGAGTTCCAATTTTGAAATACGGTCAAGTGTGGGAGGGGGCTTGCCCCCGATGGCGTCAAATCGGCCAAAACACGACATAAGGTACACTCCACCCCTGAAAACCCCTCCGCACTGTGCGGTTTAAAGGTTTTGACGGGAGGAAGTGTGAGTAACCGAGGTGAGCAGGCACTGCTCAAACAATCGACCATCCTGATGTTCGCCGTTGCGATCGCCGGGATTGTCACGGGTGTGATTTCTGGCGCCCAATCCATTCTATTCGACGGCTTTTTCTCGCTGATCGCCACCGCCATCAAGGTGTTGATGCTGATCACGGCCAAGCTGATCGCGAAAAAAAGCAACGAGCGTTTCCAGTTCGGTTATTGGCACCTGGAGCCGATGGTGCTGCTGATCGAAGGCAGCTTCCTGCTGCTGATCGCCATCTACGCGTTTCTCAACGGTGTGTTCGGCATTATCAATGGCGGGCGTGAGATCGAGTTGGGGCTGGTGATCCTCTATGCGGCGGTGTTTACCGTCGTCGAGTTCGCCTACTTTTTTTACGTGCGCTATCGCAATCGCCGGCTGAAATCGTCACTGATCCAGTTCGATAACATCAGTTGGCTGGTGGACGCGATGCTGTCGGTGGGCTTGTTGATCAGCTTTCTCGCTGCCCTGTTGCTCAAGTCCCAGGGCTATGGCGAGTGGGCGGTGTATGTCGACCCATTGATTCTGATCCTGCTGGCCCTGAGCATGCTGGCCCCGGCCTTGAAGATCCTGCGCCCGGCGCTGCGCGAGGTGCTGGGGATCGCACCGGACCAGTTGGACGACACCGTGCGCGAAGTGATGGACGCGGCGCAGGCCCGACATGGTTTCGACGACTACGTGTCTTACGTACAGAAGCACGGGCGTGCACGGTTTATCGAGATTCATGTGGTACTGCCGGCGGATTACCCGGTGGATAACATCGCGACGCTGGATCGGCTGCGCGAAGAGATATCCACAGGGCTCGGCACGCCGGATGCGGCGCGCTGGCTGACGATCAGCTTTACCGCAGATCGCAAGTGGATTGCATGAGGCCCTGGTAGCAGGTCGCCAAGTGGTAGGGCGTGGTCGACGGCATGTCCCGTCGGCTCACGTCGCCCTTGGCGTCCAGGCATTCATGCCAGCCTTTGTCATGCAGGAAGCGTTGTTGCAGCGCCAGCAACTGGCGTTGCAACACTGCCTCACTGCCCGGGCGCAGGGTCAGTGCCCGCAGGTATTCGGCCTGGGCCCAGATCCGTTGGGTGCCGTCGCGCACATGGCCGTCGAGGGCAAGCATGCCGCTGACCGCGCCGCTGGCTTTATCCACACCCTTGAGTTCGGCGTAGGCAAATGCCCGCGACAACGCTGCATGCAGCGGCGTGCCGCGCAGCACGGGTGAAGACTCCAGCAAAAAGAACCATTCGAACTGGTGCCCCGGCTCAAACCAGTTATCCACAGCGCCCAGCGGTTTTTCCATCATCACGCCGTGCTGAGGATCGATAAAGCGCTTGTGCAGCGCACCTGCCAAATCCAGCAGCGCATCTTGGGTGACTGCATCTTCACGCACCGCCAGCGTCGCGAGGAAGCTTTCGGCGAGGTGCATCAGCGGGTTTTGCAACGGGCCGGATTTGAGGGATGACCAGTTGCGCTCCAAGACCGCTTCGTACAGGCCGTCGCCGGTAGCGAAACGTTCGGCGACCACTGACAGGGCGGCATCCAGCACGGATTCGACCAACGGCTCGCGCACCTTGGCCCAGTAGTGGGCGCAGGCGAAGATGATGAAGGCGTGGGTGTACAGGTCTTTGCGCTTGTCCAGCGGCTGGCCGGTCGGGTCGATGCTGTAGAACCAGCCACCGTGCTCGGCGTCATGGAAATGCCGTTGCAGGGAGCGGAACAGCGCCGCTGCACGCTCTTGGGCAAAGGCGGCGCCCGGCTCGCCGATCAGGCTGGCGAACAGGTACAACTGCCGGGCACAGGCCATGGCGCGGTAGCGTTGCGGGGGCAGTGGCCGGTGATCGGCGTCCAGCGCCTCGTAGGGCAGCGCCAGTTCGGCATTCCAGCCCGGGCCTTGCCAGAGTGGCACGATCAGGTCATGGAAGTGCGTGAGCACAGAATTCAAGGAGGGTTGGGAAGCAATGGGCATCAGCTGGCGTCGTCACGGCAGGGGTGTAGGCGCGCATGGTAGCAGGCTTGGGTTCTGTGGTGTCCGGTCTACCGCTATCGGGAGCAAGCCCCCTCCCACACTTAACGGTGTTCACAGTTGGAACCGTGTCGAGTGTGGGAGGGGGCTTGCTCCCGATAGCGCCTTTACAGGCACCGCAATATTCAGCCGGCGAGCAGCCACACCCCCGTCGCCGCCGATGCCGCACCGGCGACTCGCACCAACGGCGCGGCCGCCGCCGGCAGGAAGCGCACCACCGCATAACCGGCAGCGTGCAGGGCAGCGGTCGCACCGACGAACCCTGCCGCATACGCCCAAGGGCTGGACATATCCGGCAGTTCCAAGCCATGCGCCACGCCATGGAACAACGCAAACAGCGCCGTCGCCCCCACGGCCACGAACAATGGCGGCCGCACCGCCAGTGCAACGGCCAGGCCCAATGCCAGCACCGAGGCGGCAATCCCGCTTTCCAATGCCGGCAACTGCAGTCCTTCGAAGCCCAGCAAGCCACCTATCAGCATGGTGCCGACAAAGGTACAAGGCAGTGCCCAGCGCGCATTGCCTGTTTGCTGCGCCGCCCACAAGCCGACCGCAACCATGGCCAGCAAATGGTCGATACCGCCCAGTGGGTGGCTGATGCCGGCCACCAGGCCATTGTCGCCATGGCCCGGGTGGGCGAAGGCGAGGGCGGGCGCCAGCAGCAGGCTGGCGGCGGCGAAAAGTTTCTTGAGGCTCATATCAGGCTCCTTAAAGGGATGATCAGGCGGCGGTCAGCAAACCCTGACGCTCGATAAAGGCGACGATGTCATTCAGGCCGACGCCGGTTTTCTGGTTGCTGAACACAAAGGGTTTACCGTTGCGCATCCGTTGGGTGTCGCTGTTCATCAGCTCCAGCGAGGCGCCCACCAGTGGCGCCAGGTCTATCTTGTTGATCACCAGCAAGTCGGATTTGCAGATTCCCGGCCCGCCTTTGCGCGGCAGTTTGTCGCCGGCGGACACATCGATGACATAGATGGTCAGGTCCGACAGTTCCGGGCTGAAGGTCGCCGACAGGTTGTCGCCGCCGGACTCCACCAGGATCAGGTCCAGGCCAGGAAAGCGACGGTTGAGCTGGTCCACCGCTTCGAGGTTGATCGAGGCATCTTCACGAATCGCCGTGTGCGGGCAGCCGCCGGTTTCCACGCCGATGATGCGCTCAGGCGCCAAGGCTTGGTTGCGTACCAGGAAGTCGGCGTCTTCGCGGGTATAGATATCGTTGGTGACCACCGCCAGGTTGTAGCGGTCGCGCAGCGCGAGGCACAGGGCCAGGGTCAGCGCGGTCTTACCGGAGCCCACCGGGCCACCGATGCCGACACGCAGGGGTTGTGTGTTCATGTGTCTCTCCAAAATAAACCGCTCCTAGGAACGGAACAGGCGGCTGTACTGGCGTTCGTGGGCCATACACGCCAGGGACAGGCCGAACGCGGCGCTGCCGAAGTGGTTGGGGTCGATATGCGTGGCATCCTGCTGGGCTTGTTGCAGCAACGGCAGCAGTTCGCTGGTCAGGCGTTGAGCGGCCTGCTGCCCCAGGGGCAGGGTTTTCATCAGCACGGCTAATTGGTTTTCCAGCCAGCTCCACAGCCAGGCGGCGAGGGCGTCGTCGGGGCTGATGTGCCAGGCGCGTGCCGCCAGCGCCCAGCCCAGGGCCAGATGCGGTTCGGCGCACGGCTCAAGAAATGCACGGGCGGCGGCATCCAGCTCGGGCAGGCCGTTGAGCAGTTGTTGCAGGGAATAGCCCATCTGGCGGCTTTCCTGATACAGCTCGCGGGTCTCACGGCTGGCGCGATGTTCTTCGCATAGCTGCGTGAGGCGCGACCAATCCTGTGCGGCGGCGGCGTTGCAATGGGCGAGCAGCAGCGGCGCTTCGAAGCGGGCGAGGTTGAGCAGCAACTGGTCGCTGATCCATCGCTGGGCGCTGGCCGCATCCTTCACACGGCCATTTTCCACGGCCATTTCCAGGCCCTGGGAATAGCTGTAGCCGCCAATCGGCAATTGCGGACTGGCCAGGCGCAGCAAGGCCCAGGCTGGGTTCATGGGCGCACGCCGAACTGGTGCAGCTTGGGCGGGTAGTTGAAATCTTCATCGCCATGGCGCGAGTGGTGGTGGCCACCGCCGTAGGCGCCGTGCTCCGGCTGAAAGGGCGCTTCGATGGTTTGCGTCTGCGCCCCCAGTTGTTCGAGCATGGCCTTGAGCACGTAGTCATCGAGCAGACGCAACCAGCCGTCCCCGACCTGCAGCGCCACATGGCGGTTGCCCAGGTGGTAAGCCGCCCGCGTCAGTTCAAAGGCACTGCTGCAGGTGACGTGCAGCAGTTGTTCAGGCCTGGCGCACACGCGTACGACGCGTCCGTCTTCGGCCTGCAGGAATTCGCCATCGTGCAACGGGGGCTGGCCACGCTCCAGGAAAAGGCCGACGTCTTCACCGTCGGCACTGAAACAGCGCAGGCGGCTTTTGCTGCGCGCTTCAAAATTCAGCAGCAACTCGGCGGCCCAGAGGGCTTGGGGGGCGATTCGGCGGTGGATCACCAGCATCAGAAAGCTTCCGGCTAAGAGCGATGAAACAGCTAGAGCAAGGGGCTTGCCAACCTGGATGGGAAGTAGGAATTGCCTGTAAGTAAGTACGGCGGCGCCACCTAATAGGGCGTCGGAATATTCTGAGAATGGTCCAATTTGGTGCGTTGATAGGCTTGGCGCACCCGTTATGGGCGTTTTCGGATTTGTCCTACAGGTACTCAGGATTTGCCGTTCAAGACGTTACCGACATGATCATTAGGCTGTGCGTCGTGTTTAATCCACTGCGACGTTCATCATGTTTAGATCATTGTGTTGTTTAGTACTCATCAGCCTGTCTTTTGTCATCTCATCGGCTTCGGCTTCGTTGCAGCCCCACCCCAGCTTCAGTATCTCGCTGAAGGAAACGGCAATCGACGATATCGTCGACCGCGCTCATGAACTATTGGGCACGCCGTACAAATGGGGGGGCACGTCAGTGCAACAGGGCTTCGATTGCAGCAGTTTCCTGGTCTACCTGTTCAAGACAGAAGCCCAGATCCAGATCCCCCGCACCACGGCCGCGATGCACCGCTCCTCGGCTCCAACCATCAAACGCAACGCCCTCAAGCCTGGCGACGCGGTGTTTTTCAAAGGCAATGGGCGCGGTCAGGTCAGCCATGTCGGCCTTTATATAGGCGAGGGTAAGTTCATCCATTCGCCGCGCACCGGCAAGAACATCCGCATCGACTCGTTGAGCAACCGCTACTGGAACAAGAACTACACCACGGCCAAGCGCTTTCACTCAGCGGGCTGATGGCGTCATTCGGTGCTGCCCAGGCCTTGCCAGTGCTTCAAGCCGATAAAGATAAAGCGCAATTGCTGGGTGATTTTCGCCTGGGGCGTGAGGTGCGCGGGCAACGCATGGGCGGGTGGGTCAATGATGTCGGGCAGGGTGGCGAAGACGCTCTTGACGATCAAGTCGGCCATCACATGCAAGCCTTCGGCATCCAGGTGTTGCAGCTTGGGCATCAGGGTGAGGTCCGCCGCCAGGTCGCGGGTGATGTCTTCGCGCAGTGCGCCGATGGCTTGGCGCACGGCCAGGCAACCACCGTATTGCTCGCGTGCCAGAAACAGGAACTGTGAGCGATTGGCCGACACCACGTCCAGAAAGATACGTACCGAGGCGTCAATAATGCCGCCCATCACGAATTCGTTGTGGCGTACCAGGCGAATCGTGGCGCGGAAGGTCTGGCCCACTTCACTCACCAACACCAGGCCAAGTTGGTCCATATCGGCAAAGTGGCGGTAGAAGCCGGTAGGCACGATCCCCGCCTTCTTGGCCACTTCGCGCAGGCTCAGGCTGCCAAACCCTCGGCCACCCTCCATCAGATGGCGGGCTGCATCCATCAGGGCGAGGCGGGTCTGTTGCTTCTGTTCGGCGCGGGGCAGCATGGGCGGGAGGGCTTAAGTCGGCAAGTACAGCGACGCACTCTAGCAAAAGCGCTTTGCCGGCGTCGAACTTGGCGAGAACAATGCGTGACGCGGTCTATATAAAAGCAAAAGCCCGATCGGCTGATCGGGCTTTTTTCTGGGCCACCACGGGCTTAGCTCTGTGCTTGATGCAGTTCTTGCAGGCGGTCTGCACCACCTTCAGCAACGCCGTCGGTGTAAGCACGTTTGTTAGCTTGTTCTGCGCCGCCTTCTACCAAACCTTTCTCTTGCAGGCGATCATAGCCACCTTCAGCAACGCCTTCGGTGTAGGCGCGTTTGTTGGCGTGTTCCGAACCGTTTTCAGCAACGGCGCCTTTGGCGTAGTCGCGATTTTCGTCTTCTTGCGAACCGCTGCGGGCCAGGGTTTGGCTGGATTGCACGGCTTGGGCTTTATTCTGTGGAGTCGCTTGTTCGGCGGCTGGCAAGGCAAAAGCACTGGAAGCCAGGACGGACAGCAGTACGGTAGCGAGTATTTGGCGTTTCATGATAGTTGCTCCTTGGGAGGGCGATAAATTGGGTACAGGGCTAATGCTACTCTTGATAAGTCGATATAAAAGTTCATAAACACAATGGTAATAATCAACGGAATTGATTGTTCCGTGCAGAGGCTCTAGCGCGGGCCTCTCAAGCCCGCGCTTTTGCACCGTGGTGGGTATTTTCGACACGAACACGGGTAACAATGGTGCGCCGTTGATGATGGAAATTGCCTGTTCGGTCAGAAAAATAGCTTTTTGCGGCTAAAACCGCAGGCCGGTTAAACCCCCAGGCGGTTTGCCAGTCACAGCTTTATAAGCGGCTCCAAAGGAGCCGCCTTGCCAGTCGTATTCAGGAGTCCTGTGCAATGACGCGCACTCGTAAAATTGTGGTTTGGAGCTGCGCCAGCTTCGTTCTGTTAATCGCCGTGGTGGTAGTGGTCCTGGCATTCTTTGACTGGAACCGCATCAAGCCGCCCCTCAATGCCAAAGTCTCCGAAGAACTGCATCGCCCGTTCGCCATCAACGGCAACCTCGCGGTGGTGTGGCAGCGTGAGCCCGATGAAGGCGGTTGGCGCGCCTGGGTACCGTGGCCTCATGTGATCGCCGAAGACCTGACCCTGGGCAACCCCGACTGGTCGAAAAAGCCGCAGATGGTCACGCTCAAGAAAGTCGAGTTGCGTATTTCGCCGCTGGCGTTGCTGGTGCAGCGCGTGGTGATCCCGCGTATCGACCTCACCGAGCCGAGTGCCGACTTGCAACGCCTGGCTGACGGCCGCGCCAACTGGACGTTCAAGTTCGACCCCAAGGATCCGAATGCCGAACCTTCGAGCTGGGTGGTGGACATCGGTGCCATCGGCTTCGACAAAGGCCATGTGACCCTTGACGACCAAACCCTCAAGACCCAGCTGGACGTCATCATCGATTCGCTGGGTAAACCCATCCCTTTCGGTGAGATCGTCGGCGATGCCGATGCCAAGAAGGCCCTGGAAAAAGGCTCGGCGCCCCAGGACTATGCGTTCGGGCTCAAGGTCAAAGGCCAGTATCACGGCCAGAAACTCGACGGCACCGGCAAGATCGGCGGCCTGCTGGCGTTGCAGGACGCCGCCAAGCCATTCCCGTTGCAGGCCCAGGTGCAGGTGGCCGACACCCGTATAGCGCTGGCCGGCACCCTTACCGATCCGCTGAACCTCGGCGCCCTCGACCTGCGCCTGAAACTCTCCGGCAGCAGTTTGGGCAACCTGTACCCGTTGACCGGCGTAACCCTGCCGGACTCCCCGGCCTATTCCACCGACGGCCATCTGATCGCCAAGCTGCATGAAGCCAGCGGCGCGTCCTTTCGCTACGAAAACTTCAACGGCAAGATCGGCAACAGCGATATCCACGGCGACCTGGGCTATGTAGCCAGCCAGCCACGGCCAAAGCTCGCGGGCAATTTGCTCTCCAACCAACTGTTGATGGCCGACCTCGCGCCCTTGATCGGCGCGGACTCCAATGCCAAGCAGAAAGCCCGTGGCGGCGCGAGCAAGCAGCCGGCAACGAAGGTCCTGCCAGTGGAAGAGTTCCGCACCGATCGCTGGCACGATATGGATGCCGACGTGGAGTTCACCGGCAAACGCATCGTGCACAGTGCCGAGCTGCCCTTCACCGACCTCTATACGCACCTGGTGCTCAATGACGGCCAGCTCAGCCTCGAACCCCTGCGTTTCGGCGTGGCGGGCGGCAAGCTGGATGCGCAGATTCGCCTGAACGGCCGCACCACACCGATGGAAGGCCGCGCCAAACTCACCGCGCGCAACTTCAAGCTCAAGCAGTTGTTCCCCACCTTCGAACCGATGAAAACCAGCTTTGGTGAACTCAACGGCGACGCGGATATTGCCGGGCGCGGCAACTCCGTGGCGGCGCTGCTGGGCACCTCCAATGGCGACCTGAAGATGTTGATCAACGATGGCGCCATCAGCCGTGGCCTGATGGAGATCGCCGGGCTTAACGTGGGCAATTACGTGGTGGGTCGCTTGTTCGGCGACAAGGAAGTGAAGATCAATTGCGCGGCGGCCGATTTCGGCATCAAGACCGGCTTGGCGACCACGCGGCTGTTTGTGTTCGATACCGAGAACGCCATCATCTACATCGATGGCACGGCGAATATGGCCACGGAGCAGTTGGACCTGACCATCACGCCGGAATCGAAAGGCTTCCGCCTGTTCTCCCTGCGTTCACCGTTGTACGTCAATGGGCCGTTCATCAAGCCCAACGCCGGGGTAAAAGCCATTCCGCTGGCCTTGCGGGGTGCGGGCATGGTGGCGCTGGGTGTGATCGCAGGGCCCGCTGCGGGGCTGCTGGCGTTGGTTGCACCGAGCGGTGATGAACCCAACCAGTGCGCGCCGTTGCTGCAGCAGATGAAGGAAGGCAAGGCACCGAAAACCGTAAAAGGTTAAGGCCCCAATATCCATCCAAAATGTGGGAGGGGGCTTGCTCCCGATGGCGGTGAGTCAGTCAATTGCGATATCGACTGATTC
>NZ_JBNPJV010000112.1:0-707 GCF_050312585.1 Pseudomonas sp. R19M | reverse complement strand
AGGGTCACGGTGGTGGTATCTGCAGTACCCGGAGTATCGGTAACGGTGGTATTTACCGGCGTAGTACCCGGTACCAGGTTCTCAAAGTGCTCGCCGCCGGTGACGCCTTTGATGGCGGTGGTGACGGTTTGATCGCCTTTGTAAACGTCGTTTGGAGCGACTACCGAAACAGAACCGCTGGACTGGTTCACACCAATGGTGATGGTCTGGCCGTTATCCAACGTCACGGTCAGCGGATTGGTGATGTTGGTCACCGGCGCGCCGTTTTTATCCACAAGGCTGGCGGTGTAAACGATGTTGCCGCCTTCGCCCACAGTGTTGGTCGCGGTCAGGACCACATCGACCTTGTCGATGGTGTCGTTGATGGTGGTAGTTGCGCCGTTGCCTGCAACTTCCAGTTTCTCGAAGTTGCCGCCGGTAGCGTCAGTGATCTTGACGGTCTGGGTGCTCTTGTCGATGAACACGTCATCGCTCGGCGCAGGGACGGTCACGGTACCGACGGTGTCACCGGCCTTGATGGTAATGGTCGAACCGTTGTCGAGTTTCAGAGTGACGTCGGTGCCGGCCTTATTGCTCAAGGTCGCGGTGTAAGTGATCTGACCGCCTTCGTTAACTGCGCTTGGCGCAGTTAGGGTCACGGTGGTGGTATCTGCAGTACCCGGAGTATCGGTAACGGTGGTATTTACCGGCGTAGTACCCGGTACCAG
>NZ_JBNPJV010000111.1:0-1231 GCF_050312585.1 Pseudomonas sp. R19M | reverse complement strand
TGAATCGCCCCGGATTCTCTAGACACCTTGCAAGCTCATTGCGTAACGCTTTTCAAACTCTACCGGTGACAGCTGATTGTTGAAACTGTGGCGTCGTTTTGGGTTGTAAAACATCTCGATGTAATCGAACACATCATCCCGAGCATCCTGGCGTGTAGTGTAGATTTTACGCTTGATCCGTTCCCGCTTTAGCAACTGGAAAAAGCTCTCCGCCACAGCGTTGTCGTGGCAGTTACCTCGACGACTCATGCTGGCTACCAGGTTGTTAGCTTTCAAGAAGCTTCGCCAGTCTGAGCTGCTGTACTGACTTCCTTGATCCGAGTGGATCATCACCTCTTGCTTCGGCTTGCGTCTCCAAACCGCCATCAGCAGTGCATCAATGGCTACGTCGCTGGTCATCTGCGACTTCATTGACCAACCAATGATCTGGCGTGAAAACAGATCGAGCACCACGGCCAAATACAACCAGCCTTCATATGTTCGGATGTAGGTAATGTCTGTGACCCAGACTTTGTTGGGTTCTCTGACATCGAATTGGCGCTTCAGTAAGTTCGGTGAGGCAACGGCTGGTTTACCGCCATATTTTCCCGGCCTCCGTCGATACCCAGTCTGAGAACGTAAACCTTTAATGCGCATCAACCTAGCCACCCGGTGACGGCCACAGCTCTCTCCAACCTCTCGCAGGTCATCATGGATCTTGCGATAGCCATAAACACCACCGCTTTCCAGCCAGGAGTGTTTGATCAACCCAAGCAGTCGCTGATCGTCCTTGGCTCGCGCAGATTTTGGTTCTGATAGCCACGCGTAGTAGCCGCTGGGATGAACCTTGAGTGTCAGGCAAAGGCGTCGAATCGCGTAATGACCCGCTTGCTGCTTAATAAAGGCGTACTTCAGCCGCACTCCTTGGCAAAGTACGCGGCGGCCTTTTTTAAGATGTCTCGCTCCTCCGTCACCCGTTTCAGCTCGGCACGTAGACGACGAACCTCAGCGCTCTGATCATCCTCCTCGACGCGCTGTTCCTGGGGCTTGGTGTAGCGCTTAACCCAGGCATAGAGGCTGTGCACGGACACACCCAATCGTGCAGCCACCTCCGAGACAGGAAGCTGCTTTTCGGTCACTTGCTTGACCGCCTGGATTTTGAATTCTTCGGGATAACGCTGGTTGCTCATGGCACCTCCTAATGGGCCTCATTTTAAGGCTTGGAGGTGTCTACGAAACTAGGGGCGATTCA
>NZ_JBNPJV010000013.1:0-1240 GCF_050312585.1 Pseudomonas sp. R19M | reverse complement strand
GCCGCCCCAACAAGGACGCCGCGGTGTTTTAGAAAGACCGAGGTGTCTGGATTTAGGGCGGCTTCGCCCCCCAGCGCGGGGCAAGCCCGCTCACTACAAGTGTTTATCCAAGGGGGTTGATGTAGGTCAGCCGGTCGACCTGGGCCTTCTGCATACTGGCTCAAGTGTTTATCATGGCCGGCTGCTACGTCTGCTGTTGGCCAGGCGCTTATTTCCAGGAGTTGCTGCATGACCTTTTCTTTGGCCGCCAAACTGTCGGTGCTGTCGCTTTTTATCGGCAGCATTCTGTACGTGCATTTGCGCGGCAAGGCGCGTTTGCCGGTGTTGCGTCAGTTCGTCAACCATTCGGCGCTGTTCGCCCCTTATAACGCCTTGATGTACCTGTTTTCGGCGGTGCCGTCCAAACCCTACCTGGACCGCAGCAAGTTCCCCGAACTGGATGTGCTCAAGGACAACTGGGAAGTGATCCGCGAAGAGGCCATGCACCTGTTCGACGAGGGTTACATCCGCGCCGCCGAAAAGAACAACGACGCCGGTTTCGGCTCGTTCTTCAAAAAGGGCTGGAAGCGTTTCTACCTCAAGTGGTACGACAAACCGCTGCCGTCGGCCGAGGCACTGTGCCCGAAAACCGTGGCGCTGGTGAGCAGCATCCCTAACGTCAAGGGCGCAATGTTCGCGCTGTTGCCGGGCGGCAGCCACCTGAACCCGCACCGCGACCCGTTTGCCGGTTCCCTGCGTTATCACCTGGGCCTGTCCACGCCGAACTCCGACGATTGCCGCATCTTTGTCGACGGCCAGATCTATGCCTGGCGCGACGGTGAAGACGTAATGTTCGACGAAACCTATGTGCACTGGGTGAAGAACGAAACCGAACAGACCCGCGTCATCCTGTTCTGCGACATCGAGCGCCCGCTGAGCAACCGCCTGATGACCCGCGTCAACCGCTGGGTCAGCAAGCAACTGGGCCGCGCCACCGCGCCGCAGAACCTGGATGACGAGCGCGTAGGTGGGATCAACCAGGCCTATGCCTGGAGCAAGACTTTCAGCGACAAGTTCAGTGGTGTGGTCAAGCAGTGGAAGCGCAAGCATCCCAAGGCCTACCGTGTTGCACGGCCGGTGCTGGCTGTGGTGGTGCTGGTATTGCTGTGGCGCTGGTTGTTCTGATCGCAACACAGTAAAAAAGTGGGAGGGGGCTTGCTCCCGATAGCGGTGGGTCAGGTACACAGACTCAACCTGATAC
>NZ_JBNPJV010000007.1:0-1348 GCF_050312585.1 Pseudomonas sp. R19M | reverse complement strand
TCCCGATGAGGGTGTGCCAGTCAGCAGTTTATCGACTGACCCACCGCTATCGGGAGCAAGCCCCCTCCCACAGTGACAGCGTTAAGCCTTAACTGACTGGCATTAGGGCTTGCCCCCCAGCGCGGGGCAAGCCCGCTCACTACAATCAATCGTAGATGGCTTTCTTTTTCCACTCGGCGTCGGCGTCGACGACTTTCAGGCCTTCGGTCAATTCGTTGACCTCGTCTTCGGCGGGTTTGCTGTTGGTCAATACCGTGGAGTTGGCCCGGGCCAATTGTGACTCCAGCAGTTGCAACTGCGCACTGTAGACCACCGGTTCCGGCTGCTTGCGCAAGTACTGCACGCCGCGCTCGAATGCCAGGCGCGCTTGGCCAGGCTGGCCTTGCTGCAGGGCGTGCTGGCCCAGGTTGTTGAAGAACTCGATATGCAGCAGCACCAGGATATGGCGAATTTCCTTGATCCAGTGCTTGGCTTCATTGGTAGGCAGGAAGCCGTCCTGGGCCGCACGGGTGACTTGGCCGTGCAGCGCTTCGAGCAGGAACCGCACGTCCTTGGCCTTGGCTTCGGTCTGGATCGGCGCGGGCGGGTTAGCCACGGGGATCGATTCACCCTGGGCGATCAGCGCATTCAGCTCGGTAATGCGTGCCTTGAGCGGTGCGCTGGATTTGTTGAGGTTCAACAGGCGCTGGTTGACGTTGAGTTCCAGACGGGTCAGCAACAGTTTGAGCGCGGGGGTCATCAACTGGCCTGGGAAGGTTTCGGTGATTTCGCCGCAGCGGCGCAACCGATCATTAAGCTCGATCTCGGTGCGCTTCTTTTCCAACTTGTTGTTTTCCACCACGTGGTTCATGTAGCCAATGGCGATCAGTATTACGATCCCGGCTGTTACCAGCAGGGTGATCATGAGTGGTGTCACCGGTGTGACCTCTTTATTGGGTTTACAATGGAGTGTAGTGACTGCGCCATCTGGCGGATAGGACTGATCGACCAGTTGCTCAGGTAGATTCTTCTATATAGGTAGAATATTTCCTGCATGGATGCACATTGCCATCATTTGCGGGTACGAACTATAACGTCTTGTCGGGCGTCAGAATATAGGCGCCAACACCCAGACGGACAAAATCCCCGTACGGGCCTGGAAGCAGGGCGAAGTCATTGATTTTAATAAATTTATCCTTGGGGGTTGACGACCTTTCAATCCATCCATAGAATGCGCGCCACTTAACGCGTAAAGCACACAGCAAAACGCGTTGAGCAGTGAATGTTGTACGTGTGTCCCCTTCGTCTAGTGGCCTAGGACACCGCCCTTTCACGGCGGTAACAGGGGTTCGAGTCCCCTAGGGGACGC
>NZ_JBNPJV010000110.1:0-1475 GCF_050312585.1 Pseudomonas sp. R19M | reverse complement strand
GTGCCGACGGTATCGCCAGCCTTGATAGTGATGGTCGAACCGTTGTCCAGCTTCAGCGTGACGTCGGTGCCGGCCTTGTTGCTCAAGGTCGCGGTATAGGTGATCTGACCACCTTCGTTGACCGCACTTGGCGCGGTCAGGGTCACAGTGGTGGTATCCGCAGTGCCCGGAGTATCGGTAACGGTGGTGTTCACCGGCGTAGTGCCCGGCACCAGGTTCTCGAAATGCTCGCCGCCGGTAACGCCTTTGATGGCGGCAGTGACAGTTTGGTCGCCTTGATAGACGTCGTTTGGAGCGACTACCGAGACAGAACCGCTCGACTGGTTTACACCAATGGTGATGGTCTGGCCGTTATCCAACGTCACGGTCAGTGGATTGGTGATGTTGGTTACCGGCGCGCCGTTTTTATCCACAAGACTGGCGGTGTAGACGATGTTGCCGCCTTCACCAACGGTGTTGGTGGCGGTCAGGACCACATCGACCTTGTCGATGGTGTCGTTGATGGTGGTGGTTGCGCCGTTGCCTGCAACTTCCAGCTTCTCGAAGTTACCGCCGGTAGCGTCGGTAATCTTGACGGTCTGAGTGCTCTTGTCGATGAACACGTCATCGCTTGGCGCCGGGACGGTCACGGTGCCGACGGTGTCACCGGCCTTGATAGTGATGGTGGAACCGTTGTCGAGTTTCAGGGTGACGTCAGTACCCGCTTTGTTAGAAAGCGTGGCGGTGTACGTAATCTGACCACCTTCGTTAACTACGCTTGGCGCGGTCAGCGTGACTGTAGTGGTGTCCGCAGTGCCCGGAGTATCGGTAACGGTGGTGTTCACCGGCGTAGTGACCGGCACCAGGTTCTCGAAGTGCTCGCCGCCGGTTACCGTTTTGATCGCGGTGGTAACGGTTTGGTCGCCGTTGTAAACATCATTAGGCGCCACGGTAGTGACGCTACCGCTCGACTGATTCACACCGATGGTGATGGTCTGGCCATTGTCCAAAGTCACGGTCAGTGGATTGGTGATGTTGGTCACCGCATTACCCGACTTGTCGACCAGCGAAGCGGTGTAAACGATGTTGCCGCCTTCGCCCACAGTGTTAGTAGCGGTCAGTACGACATCGACCTTGTCGATGGTGTCATTGATGGTGGTGGTCGCGCCGTTGCCTGCAACTTCCAGCTTCTCGAAGTTACCGCCCGTGGCGTCAGTGATCTTGACGGTCTGGGTGCTCTTATCGATGAACACGTCATCGCTCGGCGCTGGGACGGTCACAGTACCGACGGTATCGCCAGCCTTGATCGTGATGCTCGAACCGTTATCCAGCTTCAGCGTAACGTCAGTACCCGCTTTATTGGAGAGCGTGGCGGTGTACGTAATCTGACCACCTTCGTTAACTGCGCTTGGCGCAGTCAGGGTCACGGTGGTGGTATCTGCAGTACCCGGAGTATCGGTAACGGTGGTATTTACCGGCGTAGTACCCGGTACCAG
>NZ_JBNPJV010000108.1:0-3045 GCF_050312585.1 Pseudomonas sp. R19M | reverse complement strand
TCGGTGTCTTGTGAGCGTCGAACTTTCGGTTCATAGCGTCTTCACACACCGCAATCTGGCCTTTCGACTCAAATTGCTTGGGTGTTATATGGTCAAGCCTCACGGGCAATTAGTATTGGTTAGCTCAACGCCTCACAGCGCTTACACACCCAACCTATCAACGTCGTAGTCTTCGACGGCCCTTCAGGGAACTCAAGGTTCCAGTGAGATCTCATCTTGAGGCTAGTTTCCCGCTTAGATGCTTTCAGCGGTTATCTATTCCGAACATAGCTACCCGGCAATGCCACTGGCGTGACAACCGGAACACCAGAGGTTCGTCCACTCCGGTCCTCTCGTACTAGGAGCAGCCCCTCTCAAATCTCAAACGTCCACGGCAGATAGGGACCGAACTGTCTCACGACGTTCTAAACCCAGCTCGCGTACCACTTTAAATGGCGAACAGCCATACCCTTGGGACCGGCTTCAGCCCCAGGATGTGATGAGCCGACATCGAGGTGCCAAACACCGCCGTCGATATGAACTCTTGGGCGGTATCAGCCTGTTATCCCCGGAGTACCTTTTATCCGTTGAGCGATGGCCCTTCCATACAGAACCACCGGATCACTAAGACCTACTTTCGTACCTGCTCGACGTGTCTGTCTCGCAGTCAAGCGCGCTTTTGCCTTTATACTCTACGACCGATTTCCGACCGGTCTGAGCGCACCTTCGTACTCCTCCGTTACTCTTTAGGAGGAGACCGCCCCAGTCAAACTACCCACCATACACTGTCCTCGATCCGGATAACGGACCTGAGTTAGAACCTCAAAGTTGCCAGGGTGGTATTTCAAGGATGGCTCCACGCAGACTGGCGTCCACGCTTCAAAGCCTCCCACCTATCCTACACAAGCAAATTCAAAGTCCAGTGCAAAGCTATAGTAAAGGTTCACGGGGTCTTTCCGTCTAGCCGCGGATACACTGCATCTTCACAGCGATTTCAATTTCACTGAGTCTCGGGTGGAGACAGCGCCGCCATCGTTACGCCATTCGTGCAGGTCGGAACTTACCCGACAAGGAATTTCGCTACCTTAGGACCGTTATAGTTACGGCCGCCGTTTACCGGGGCTTCGATCAAGAGCTTCGCGTTAGCTAACCCCATCAATTAACCTTCCGGCACCGGGCAGGCGTCACACCCTATACGTCCACTTTCGTGTTTGCAGAGTGCTGTGTTTTTAATAAACAGTCGCAGCGGCCTGGTATCTTCGACCGGCATGGGCTTACGGAGCAAGTCCTTCACCCTCACCGGCGCACCTTCTCCCGAAGTTACGGTGCCATTTTGCCTAGTTCCTTCACCCGAGTTCTCTCAAGCGCCTTGGTATTCTCTACCCAACCACCTGTGTCGGTTTGGGGTACGGTTCCTGGTTACCTGAAGCTTAGAAGCTTTTCTTGGAAGCATGGCATCAACCACTTCGTCATCTAAAAGATGACTCGTCATCAGCTCTCGGCCTTAGAATCCCGGATTTACCTAAGATTCCAGCCTACCACCTTAAACTTGGACAACCAACGCCAAGCTGGCCTAGCCTTCTCCGTCCCTCCATCGCAATAACCAGAAGTACAGGAATATTAACCTGTTTTCCATCGACTACGCTTTTCAGCCTCGCCTTAGGGACCGACTAACCCTGCGTCGATTAACGTTGCGCAGGAAACCTTGGTCTTTCGGCGTGGGTGTTTTTCACACCCATTGTCGTTACTCATGTCAGCATTCGCACTTCTGATACCTCCAGCAAGCTTCTCAACTCACCTTCACAGGCTTACAGAACGCTCCTCTACCGCATCACTTACGTGATACCCGTAGCTTCGGTGTATGGTTTGAGCCCCGTTACATCTTCCGCGCAGGCCGACTCGACTAGTGAGCTATTACGCTTTCTTTAAAGGGTGGCTGCTTCTAAGCCAACCTCCTAGCTGTCTAAGCCTTCCCACATCGTTTCCCACTTAACCATAACTTTGGGACCTTAGCTGACGGTCTGGGTTGTTTCCCTTTTCACGACGGACGTTAGCACCCGCCGTGTGTCTCCCATGCTCGGCACTTGTAGGTATTCGGAGTTTGCATCGGTTTGGTAAGTCGGGATGACCCCCTAGCCGAAACAGTGCTCTACCCCCTACAGTGATACATGAGGCGCTACCTAAATAGCTTTCGAGGAGAACCAGCTATCTCCGAGCTTGATTAGCCTTTCACTCCGATCCACAGGTCATCCGCTAACTTTTCAACGGTAGTCGGTTCGGTCCTCCAGTTAGTGTTACCCAACCTTCAACCTGCCCATGGATAGATCGCCCGGTTTCGGGTCTATTCCCAGCGACTAGACGCCCTATTAAGACTCGCTTTCGCTACGCCTCCCCTATTCGGTTAAGCTCGCCACTGAAAATAAGTCGCTGACCCATTATACAAAAGGTACGCAGTCACAGAACAAAGTCTGCTCCCACTGCTTGTACGCATACGGTTTCAGGATCTATTTCACTCCCCTCTCCGGGGTTCTTTTCGCCTTTCCCTCACGGTACTAGTTCACTATCGGTCAGTCAGTAGTATTTAGCCTTGGAGGATGGTCCCCCCATATTCAGACAAAGTTTCTCGTGCTCCGTCCTACTCGATTTCATGACTAAGAGATTTTCGCGTACAGGGCTATCACCCACTATGGCCGCACTTTCCAGAGCGTTCCGCTAATCTCAAAGCCACTTAAGGGCTAGTCCCCGTTCGCTCGCCACTACTAAGGGAATCTCGGTTGATTTCTTTTCCTCAGGGTACTTAGATGTTTCAGTTCCCCTGGTTCGCCTCTTGCACCTATGTATTCAGTACAAGATAACCATCTTATGATGGCTGGGTTCCCCCATTCAGACATCTCCGGATCAAAGTCTGTTTGCCGACTCCCCGAAGCTTTTCGCAGGCTACCACGTCTTTCATCGCCTCTGACTGCCAAGGCATCCACCGTATGCGCTTCTTCACTTGACCATATAACCCCAAGCAATCTGGTTATACTGTGAAGACGACATTCGCCGAAAATTCGAATTTCTCAA
>NZ_JBNPJV010000101.1:0-3091 GCF_050312585.1 Pseudomonas sp. R19M | reverse complement strand
ACCGGGCTGACCTGACGGCGGAGAAATTCCTCGCCGACCCGTTCAGCGACGGGGCGCTGATGTACCGCACCGGCGACTTGGTGGCCTGGCGTGCCGACGGCACCTTGCAGTATCAAGGGCGTAACGACCAGCAGGTGAAGATCCGTGGTTTCCGCATTGAACTGGGCGAGATCGAAACGCGCCTGAGTGAGCACCCGCAGGTCAAGGACGCGGTGGTACTCGCTCGTGAAGACGAACCGAGGCACAAGCGCCTGGTGGCGTACTTCACCGAGCGTGAAAACGTCGATATCCAATCCTTGCGTGAGCATCTGCAAGCGCAGTTGCCGGACTACATGGTGCCGGCCGCCTACGTGCGCCTGGACAGCCTGCCGCTGACCAACAACGGCAAGGTCGACCGCAAAGCCCTGCCGGCACCGGACCAAGACGCCCTGCTGAGCCGTGGCTACGAAGCGCCACAAGGTGAAGTGGAAACCGTGTTGGCGCAGATCTGGGCGCAGGTGCTCAAGGTCGAGCAAGTCGGGCGTCACGATAACTTCTTTGAACTGGGCGGCCATTCGCTGCTGGCGGTCAACCTGATCGAACGCATGCGCCAGGCCGACCTCAGCGCCGATGTACGCGTGTTGTTTCGCCAGCCGACCCTCGCGGCGCTGGCGGCTGCCGTCGGCTCCGGGCGTGAGGTGGTTGTACCGGCCAACCGGATTACGCCTGACTGCGCACGCATCACTCCAGACCTGCTACCCCTGATTACCCTGGACCAGGCGAGCATCGACTATATCGTCGCCCAGATCCCGGGCGGCACGGCGAATGTGCAGGATATTTACCCGTTGGCGCCATTGCAGGAAGGCGTGCTGTACCACCATATCCGCGCCGAAACCGGCGATCCCTACTTGCTGCAATCGAGCTACGGGTTTGACAGCCTGGAGCGTTTCCAGGTGTTCATCGAGGTGCTGCAGGCGGTCATCGATCGCCATGACATCCTGCGCACCAGCCTCGTCTGGCAAGGCCTGGAAAACCCGGTGCAAGTGGTGTGGCGCAAGGCCGCGCTGGCGGTGCAGGAAATGCCCGCCGACGCGCACGGCGATGACGTCGTGAACCAGCTGCGTGAGCGTTTCGATGCCCGTCACTATCGCCTGGAACTGACCCAGGCACCGTTGATGCGCATCATCTATGCCCGTGACGAAGCCAATCAGCGGATCGTCGCGTTGCTGATGTTCCATCACTTGGTCATGGACCATACCGCCCTTGATGTGGTGCAACAGGAAATGCACCTGTTGCTGCAGGGGCAGGCCGAACACCTGAAGCACGCGGTGCCTTACCGCAATTATGTGGCGCAGGCACGCCTGGGCAGCACCGATGCGGAGCACGAGCGGTTTTTCCGCGAGATGCTCAGCGATATCGATGAGCCGACCTTGCCGTTCGGTCTGCAGGATGTGCAGGGCGATGGGCATGGCGTGGGCGAAGCCACACACCTGCTTGATAAGGGCTTGAGCCTGCGCCTGCGGGAACAGGCACGCCAGACCGGCGTCAGCGCCGCCAGCCTGTTTCACCTGGCCTGGGCACGGGTGTTGGGCAGCGTGTCGGGCCGTCGCGAGGTCGTGTTCGGCACCGTGTTGCTCGGCCGCATGCAAGGCGGTGAAGGGGCGGACCGTGGGCTGGGGATGTTTATCAATACCTTGCCGCTGCGAGTCGATGTCGACGCCGTGGGCGTGCGCTCGGCCGTCAAGGCAACCCATGCGCGACTGACGGCGTTACTGGGGCACGAGCATGCTTCACTGGCGCTGTCCCAGCGTTGCAGCGGGGTGCCGGCGAGCGTGCCGTTGTTCAGCGCCTTGCTCAACTACCGGCACACTGGCGTGGTCGAGGACATGGCCGCGCTCGAACAGGTTTGGCACGGTATGTACTTCCTGCACGCCGAAGAACGCACCAACTACCCGATCACCTTGAGCGTCGATGACCTGGGCGAGCAATTCAATCTCAATGCACTGGTGGTTTCGCCCCTGGAAGCGCGCCGTCTCTGTGACTACCTGCTCACCGTCGTGGAGCAGTTGGTGCAGGCACTGGAGCAATCCCCCGATCTGCCGTTCGAGCAATTGTCGGTATTGCCGGCGAGCGAAGTACACCAGGTGCTGGTCGAGTTCAACCCGACCACTCGTGCCTACCCCGAAACACAGACCGTGCACGCGCTGTTCGAAGCCCATGCGGCGGCCGATCCGCAGGCGCTGGCGGCGGTGCATGGCGAGCAATCCGTGAGTTATGCGCAATTGAACCGACGGGCCAACCAGTTGGCCCATCACCTGCTCGGCCAAGGCGTGGCGCCCGGCGACCGAGTGGCGATTTTGCTGGAGCGTTCCGTGGACCTGCTGGTCAGCCAGCTGGCAATCAGCAAGTGCGCGGCGGTGTATGTGCCGCTGGACGTCAACGCGCCGTTGGACCGTCAAGGCTTCATGGTTGCGGACAGCGGGGCGGCTCTGGTGCTGTCGGCGGCCTCGATCGAGACGCCGCAGGGTGCTCGTCGCCTGGACCTGGATACTCTGGATCTGAGTCTTGAGCCTGATCACAACCCGGCACTGGAGCAATCCGCCGAGACGGCGGCGTACATCATGTACACCTCCGGCTCTACCGGCACGCCAAAAGGCGTATTGGTGCCGCATCGAGCGATCACACGCCTGGTGATCAACAACGGCTATGCCGATTTCAATCAGCAGGACCGCGTGGCGTTTGCTTCGAACCCGGCGTTTGACGCCAGTACCTTGGACGTGTGGGCGCCGTTGCTCAATGGCGGCGCGGTGGTGGTGGTCGATCAGGACACGCTGCTGTCCCAGGCCGATTTTGCTGCGCTGTTGCAGGAACAAGCAGTCAGCGTGTTGTGGATGACCGCCGGTTTGTTCCACCAGTACGCCGAAGGGTTGTTGCCGGTTTTCCCGCAGTTGCGTTACCTGATCGTCGGCGGTGATGTGCTCGATCCGAGCGTGATCGCCCGGGTCCTCAAGGACGGTGCACCCCAGCATCTGCTTAACGGCTACGGCCCGACCGAGGCGACGACGTTCTCGACTACCCATGAGATTACGCGGGCAGACGAGGGCAGCATCCC
>NZ_JBNPJV010000017.1:0-3728 GCF_050312585.1 Pseudomonas sp. R19M | reverse complement strand
GTATTTCAGGAGGACCGAGGTGCCTGGGTTTGGGGCGGCTTCGCCACCCAGCGCGGGGCAAGCCCGCTCACTACAGATGATGTGTTCTACATCCCACCAGCTAACTGACTGGCATTAGGGCAAGCCCCTTCCCACATTTGGATCTTCAGTGTGGCCGGCGCCAGGGGAAGTCGCTTACGCGCCGTGACACTTCTTGAATTTCTTCGCGCTGCCGCACGGGCAAGGGTCGTTGCGACCCACGTCCTTCAAGGCGTTGCGTACCGGCTCCTGGTGGGCGTGGCCGCAGTTCGGGCCGTGGACATGGCCGTGGTCGTGATCATGGTGATCGTGATCGTGGTTGCAGTCAGGACCATGGACATGGGGTTGCTGGGTCATCGATGTCGCTCCGGAATAAAATCGCCGGGTATTATCTCGCCATTGTGGGCCACCTGCACGTCATTACCGATGAATAATCCGGTTTTCAACTCGCCCTCCAGCCGATAGGGCACGGGTTTGGTAGGGTTTTTCAACATCTGCACCACATCACGAACCTGCGGCCAGAGGTTGGTGCGCACCGTCACCCGGAAAAAACTGTGGCTGCGTGGCGGTACGGTCAGCCATTCGTTGGATTCGCCTTCGGTCAGCACGAAGTTGCCCAGGGTGACCTTGTAGATCAGGCCGCGCACCGTCAGGTCGGCGTCATCACGGTTGTCCACGCGAAAGTACAGTTTGAACTTCTGTTCCAGCAACTTGGCGCGCACCACCTCGACTTTTACCAAGGCCACATGGGGCGGTGGTGCGTCGTCCTCGAACCACGAAGCACAGCCGGTGAGCCCCAGGGTCAACGCCAGCATCAAGCTGTAAATCCGAAGCATGGCGTTATCCCTGTCAGGTGATTAAAGGTAGCTTGCGCAACACTTCTTGAACTTCTGTCCGCTGCCGCACAAACATACATCATTACGCCCGGCCTTCACCTCAACTGTCGGATCGATGAAGTACCAGCGTCCCTCGTTCTGTACGAAAGAAGATTGCTCACGGTGGCTGTGTTCGCCGGTGCTGTCATGCCAGCGTGCTGTAAAGGTCACGAAGGCGTGTTCCGGTTGGCCGCCAAACACCTCGGAGTTTTCCACTTCGAGGCCCAGCCAGGTGCTCTGGGCACTCCAGGCGGCGATGGCCGCGCGGTCCAGGCCGGCCTGTTGCGCGGGCAGGGTGGTGGCCACCAGGTAATCCACCAGGCCCAGCACATAGGCGCTGTAGCGCGAGCGCATCAGCGCGGTGGCGCAAGGCGCCGGATGGCCTGCGTGATAGTGGCCGCAGCAGGCATCCAGCAGGTTGCCGCTGCCGCAAGGGCAAATGGATGTGCTCATAGGGTTACCACCAATACTTTCCGAAGTTTTCCGGGTTAGCCCAGAAGCGGGCGTTGAGCCAGTCCGGCACCTGTTTATAGTCAAGCAGATCATAGGTGAACAGCGTCAGCACCTGCTCGTCGCGCTGGAACCGCTCGCCGGCCTGCAGGGCCAGGGAGAAGAAGTCGGTTTCTTTCCAGCCGCAGACGCTCAGATCCACCAGCACCACAATACGGCTGGCATTGAGGTTGCGAATGCCTCCGAGCAGGGTCAGGCCCTGCGGTTTTGACAGGTGCTCCAGGCAGTCGACCACCAGGGCCAGGTCAAACCGCTGCGTGGCCAGCTCTGGCGGCAATGGCCCTGGAGCGGCGCAAAACACCTGGGTATCGGGATGCGCCTGCTTGAAGGCGTCCAGCGCCGGTAACTGGCTGGCCCCCAATAGCAGCAGGCGTTTCGGAGCATGCAGGTCAAGCAGGGCAGCCAAGGCTTGCTGGGGTGTACGAGAAGAAATACCGGCGGTCATCACAGATCCTCACATCAGGACTGTAGAGACTAGCGCGGCTGAGCGTGCGGGCCTAGAGCGGGTGGGCGCGAAAACCCGAGCAACTGCGTCGATCCTCAATGAATACGGGGGTGTGGCGTACTGGCGCAGATGAAAAGAGCGGTCTTTACTCCACCCATCGGCCCCCGCCGATCCCCTCAGGAGAAATCAGATGAGCATCATGCGGACAGCTCTACCCTTGGTTCTGCTAACCGGAGTATTGACAGGTTGCGCAGGTTTGCAAAAAACCGATTGGCCCACTTGTGCCGCCGTCGGTGGCGTGACCGGTGCGGCGATCGGTGCAACTGAAAGCTCGGCCTACGCAGGCTATGGTGCACTGCTGGTCGGCGGTATGGCGGGTGCCTATTGCTGGGTGCACGGCGATGGCGACGAAGATGGCGATGGGGTGCCGGACAGCCGCGACAAGTGCCCGGGCACACCTAAAGGCGTACAGGTCGATGCCAATGGTTGCCCGCCTGTCGTGCAGCCGGCGGTGGTGGAGGAGGTGGTCGTCGTCAAGGAAGAAACCATCGTGATCCGTGATGTGCACTTCCAGTTCGATTCGGCCAAGCTGACCGCCGCGGACAAAACCAAGCTCGATGTCATTGCCACTCGCCTGAAAAAAGAAGCGCCTGGTGCGCAACTGCGCGTCAGCGGGCATACCGATAGTGTCGGCAAAGACGCCTACAACCAGAAACTCTCGGAAAAACGCGCGCATTCGGTCGTCGAGTACTTGATCAGCCAGGGCGTGCCGCGCAGCAATTTCGTCTCGGTGAGCGGTGCCGGTGAAAGCCATCCGGTGGCCGACAACAAAACCGCTGAAGGCCGCGCTTTGAACCGCCGCGTGGAAATCCAGATCAACCGCTGACAGCCCAGGCCCCTGTGTCAACCACAGGGGCCTGGCTGGCGATCTTCGTCGAAATCACGGCTTTTTTTATCCTTCACTGGCATATCGCCTGTAGAAGTCGTTACTGTGCGTCCGTCCATGCACAAAATAAGAAGGCCATTCATGCGTAAGGTTTTCCTGTTGGCCTTGTTGGCCAGCCCCATTGCTCTGGCCCAGAGCGTCAGCGTCGAAACCAATTCCTTGATGCGTCTGCCCAGCAGCACCAGCGTTTTACAGCTGGAGCGCTTGAGTGTGGCGGACTACGGCACGCTATTGATTCCGCCCTCTATCAGCCAGGTCTCGGTAGATGAACTGCACTTGGGGCGTGAGGCCCGTATCGCCATCGCCCCGGGCAATACAGGGTTGCAATTGCAGGTACGCCACGCGCAACTGGAGCATGGCAGCCAGATCACTTCGCGCGGCGCCCCCGGCACCCATGAGCGCCCTGCCAAGGCGGGGCGTGACCTGACCTTGCGCATCGATGCCTTGACCGCCGACGAGTTGTCGGTGGATGCGCGGGGTGGCGCTGGAGCCCAGGGCTATGCCGGCCTGGATGGCGCCAACGGCGTAGACCCGGGTTGTACCTGGGGTTCGGCCGGGCGCGGGGCCAACGGTGATAACGGTGGCGATGGCCTGCCGGGTGCGGCGGGTGCGCAGGTGCGAGTGGAGCTGCCGCAAAGCTACCCGGCGCAACAGATCAAGGTCTGGGTGGACGGCGGGGCGGGTGGCGCGGCCGGTACGGCAGGCAAACCCGGCAAAGGTGGGCAAGCCAAAGGCTGCCTGGTGTACCGCGCCGAGGGTGGCGACAAGGGCCGGCCAGGGCTGGAAGGCCAGCCGGGGCCGGCCGGGCCCGCAGGTACCGTCACCATCCAACGCCTGTAGTGAGCGGGCTTGCCCCGCGCTGGGGGGCGAAGCCGCCCTAAAACCAGACGCCTCGGTCTTTCTGAAATACCGCGGCGTTTCTAATTGGGGCGGC
>NZ_JBNPJV010000006.1:0-5528 GCF_050312585.1 Pseudomonas sp. R19M | reverse complement strand
TGTCCCCTTCGTCTAGTGGCCTAGGACACCGCCCTTTCACGGCGGTAACAGGGGTTCGAGTCCCCTAGGGGACGCCATTTGCGGGAATAGCTCAGTTGGTAGAGCACGACCTTGCCAAGGTCGGGGTCGCGAGTTCGAGTCTCGTTTCCCGCTCCATATTCAATGAAAACGCCGATCAGTGATGATCGGCGTTTTTATTTGTGCGCGTTAAGCACCTTTGCCAGCCGCTGCGTGGCTTGACGGATCTCATCCCGATCCAGTGAGGCAAAACCCAGGCGCAGGGCATTTTCCGGCAGGTTCATCGGCGAAAACTGACGGGCGCTACGCACCACGATGCCCTGGTCCTGGGCGGCGTTGACCCGTTGATCGACGTCGGTGTCATCCTCGAACCGCACCCAGAGCGCGAGGCCACCCTCCGGCTCGCGTACCCGGATACGGTCGCCAAATGCCTCCTGCAGGCAGCTCTGCAGCACCTCCCGACGCGCGGCGTATTCTTTTGAAACGCGGCGCAGGTGTTTCTTCAATTCGCCCTGGTTGATCAGGTCGGCCAGCATCTTCTGCGCGACCGCGTCGCTGTCTCCCACCACCAATGCCGCGCTCCTCTGCAGCACTTCAATCACGCTGGCGGGGGCGACGACGTAGCTGCAACGAAAGGTTGCGCCCAACGCTTTGGATAACGAGCCAATATAGATCACATGACGTTGTGCGTGATCACTGGCCAATGGCAAGTACGGCCGCCCGTTGAAATGGTATTCGTGGTCGTAGTCTTCTTCGATCACACAGAAATTGTGCTGCGCCGCCAGTGCCAGCAACTGTTGTCGACGTGCTGCATGCAGGCTCACGGTGGTGGGGAATTGATGGTGCGGCGTGAGGTAAATCATCCTCACGTTGTGCATGTGGCATAACCGCTCGATGTGGTCCGTTCGACAGCCTTCGTCGTCCATATCGACCATGACCAATTGCGCACCGAGCCTGCGGAAGATTTCCCACGCGGGGGGGTAGCTCAAGCGTTCTACCAGCACCACGTCACCCGGTTGGATCAGCAGGCCGGCGGTCAGGAACAGCGATACCTGGGTGCCTGGGGTCAGGCAGATATTCTCGGCGTTGACGGCCAACCCACGGTTATTGCGCAACATCTGCGCCAGTGCGCAACGCAATTCATAGCCGGTGCCTTCGCTACCGTAACGCACGCAGTTGGACGTAAAGCTGTTGCGCAGCGCGTTGCGGTAGTAGCGATGCAACACGGCCTGGGGCAGCAAGCGGTGGTCGCAGGCGCCGTTATCGAAAAACAGCGCGTCGTGCCGATGTTGCAGGGCGATCACCTGGGCGTTCTGGGTGAAGTACGCGACGTTCGCTTGTTCCAGCAATGGCGGGGCAAAAGACTGTTGTGCGCCGCGCGGCGTTGGCGTGGGCGCCAGTTGCGTATTGACGAACGTCCCACGTCGCGGCTCGCTGATCAGCCAGCCTTTGGTCAGGGCTTCTTCATAGGCCAGGATGACCGTCTTGCGGTTGACGTCGAGCAACTGCGCCATTTCTCGCGTGCCCGGCAGCAGCGTGCCCGGCGACAGACGCCCGTCGACGATCGCAGCCACCAGGCCCTCGGCGATCTTGCGATAGGAGGCCTGGCGGGTGTTTTCATCCAACTTGAGCAACGGACGCCATTTACGCATCTGGACCATCTGAAGTATCCAAAACTGGAGGTTTCTAATGGGCCTAGTCTAGCGCAACAATCAAGCCTCACTTACCCCGAGGTTTTTATGAATACACGCCATGTCATCGAACTCGCCCCCTCGGGGAAAACCTTTGAAGCCGGTGACGAGCTATTGCTGGACGCGATGCTCGCCAGCGGCCTGTCCGTTCCGTTTTCCTGCCGTCGCGGCGCCTGCGGATCCTGCAAGGTCATCGTCACTGCGGGGCACTATCGGGCCAAGTCACTGGCTCCCGGCGCCCCTGCGCCATGCTTCCCCTTGGCGGCCAATGAAATGCTGTTGTGCCAAAGTCATGCGTGCGCCGATATGCGCCTGGAAATTCCCGGCTGGTCGCTGGACACGCCCGCGCTGGTTGTCGAGGCGACGGTGCTGGGCAAGCGCGCACTCAGCGCCGATATCACGGAGTTGGTCCTGATGCCGGATAAGCCATTGGCCGTGCGGCCGGGCCAGTACCTCAAATTTCGCCTGGTCGGCGGTGACTCGCGCTGCTTCTCGATCGCCAACCTGCCGGCCGAAGGCGATGGGCGCCTGGTGTTTCAGATTCGCCGGGTGCGCGGCGGGCTGTTTTCCGAGACGCTTCTGGATGACCTCGAGGCCGGCGATCTGTTGCCGTTGGAAGGGCCTTTTGGTGCCTGCACCTGGCAGGATGATGCCGCTGCGCCTGTGGTCTTGTTCGCCACGGGCACCGGCTACGCGGGTATCAAGCCGATCTTGCTGGCCGCCCTGCAACAGGATGTGCCGGTGACGTTTTACTGGGGCGGCGCACAGGCGGCAGATTTCTACGACCGCGCATTCCTGGATCAGGCGGTCATCGACTCTGCGCATTTTCATTGGCACCCGGTACTGGCAACCGAGGGCAGGGTGCAGGAGGTTGCGCTGAGCCATGGGCACGCCTGGGAGGCGGCTCAGGTGTATGCCTGCGGCAACAGCGTAATGATCAACCAGGCGCGTGCAGCTTGCCTGGACGCGGGCTTGCCAGCCCATCGGTTTATCGCAGAGGCCTTTGTGCCCAGTGGCCAGTCCGGCGCCGATACGCTGCTCGACAACCTGGATCAAACCTGGGAAAAAGTCGGGCCGCGCTATTCCCTCGACGGCATGCTCGCGGCACGTGAGAAAAGCGTGCGTGCACTGGCCGCGATCGCCAGCCAACTGAAGGTGGGCATGACCACGGGTGCCGCCCTCGAAATGGCCGCCCAGCAATTGCAAACCATGGGTGCCTCACATACCTGGCATCCCACCTACATCCGCTTTGGCGATGATACGGTGCGCCCATCCCGGGAAGGCATCGACCCGCTGCGCACATTGCGCCCCAGCGACATCGTGGTGGTGGACCTTGGCCCGGTCTGGGACGGCTATGAAGGGGACTACGGCGATACCTTTGTCTTCGGCGAGGCGCCGTTGCACCTGGAGTGCCGCCAGGTGTTGCATGAAGTCTTCGATGAAACCCGCGAAGCCTGGCTGCGAGGCATGACCGGCTGTGAACTGTATGACTTTGCCGAACGCCGCGCCGTGGACAAAGGCTGGCGGCTGTCACGCAACCTGGCCGGTCATCGCATTGCGGATTTTCCCCATGCGTTGTTCGGGAACAAGGAACTGGCTGACTTGGCTATCACCCCCAGCGAAATGGTGTGGGTGCTGGAGATCCAGCTTTGTCACCCCGTGCTGCCCATCGGTGGGTTCTTGGAAGATATCCTGATGCGTTGAGCCCGCCGTTGCGGCGGGCTCAAATCGCCTCAGAGCTTGGGCAGTTGCCCGACGCGGCCCATCATTTCGGTGACGATCTGCAGGTCGAGCAGGAACTGCTCGACGCTCTTGAACTCGCCGTCCGTGTGCCCGGTGTATTTGACTTCCGGGCGCGCCAGGCCGAATTGCACGCCATTGGGCAATTCGTGCACGGAGGTCGCGCCGGCCGAAGTGCCGAACTTGTGTTCCATGCCCAGGTTTTCGCTGGCCACGGCGAGCAAGGCTTTCACCCATTCGCCTTCAGGGTTGCGGTACATCGGCTCGGCCACCGAGTAGGTAAAGTCCACCTTGACCTTGGATTGCTTGTCCCAGGCGCTGAGCTTGTCGGCGATTTCGGCCTTGAGCACTTGCGGCGTCTTGCCCTTCGGTACGCGCAGGTTCACCGCCAGTTTGAAGGCTTTGGCATCCTGGCCGACAAAGGTCAGCGAGGTGGTCAGCGGCCCCATGAAGGCGTCGGAGAAGCCCACGCCCAATTTGCCGCCCAGGTAATCCAGGCCCCAGTTGTCGGCGGCATACCGCGCGGCGTCGGTGATGTGGTTGTGTTTGAGGGCAATCTTGCCGTCCAGGCTGTGGATCAGCACCAGCATGCGCGCCACCGGGTTCACACCGGATTCCGGTTCAGAGGAGTGAGCGGACACGCCGGTCACCGTCAGCTTTACCTCGTTGCCGACCACTTTGGCCGCCACCTCGAAGTCGCCGCCATTCTGCTTGGCGTATTCAACGCCGGCTTTTTCCAGGCTGGCCGCCAGTTCAGCCGGCTTGTCGCTGACCAGAGTGGCCACCGATACCGAAGGAATCTGGTTGGTGGCCATGCCACCGGTCATCGAAATGATCTCGGCGCCTTTGCCTTCACCTTTGCGCACCGGGAAGGTGGCCATGACGGTGCCGTAACCTTTCTCGGCAATCACCACCGGGTAGCCGCCATCCAGCGCCAGGTTGTATTGCGGAACCGGGTTGTGTTCGAAGTAGTACGGGATCGCATCGCCGGAGGTTTCTTCAGTCGTGTCCACCAGCAACTTGAAGTTGCGCGCCAGCGGCAGCTTTTCTTCCTTGATCACTTTCATGGCGTACATGGCCACGACGATGCCGTTCTTGTCATCCTCGGTTCCACGACCATACATGCGGTCGCCGATCAGCGTGACTTTGAACGGGTCGAGTTTGGTGCCGTCCTTGAGCACCCAGTTTTCCGGCGTTACGGGCACCACGTCGGCGTGGGCGTGGATGCCCACCACTTCGTCACCGCTGCCTTCCAGGGTGATTTCATAGACGCGGTTGTCGACGTTGCGAAAGTTCAGATTGAACGCTTTGGCCAGGCTCTGGATCTTGTCGGCGATCTTGAGGAATTCCGGGTTCTTGTACTGCGGCAGGCCATCGACATTGAACGTCGGGATCTCCACCAGCTCGCGCAGGGTTTCCAGGGCGGCCTTGCCGTACTTCACCCGCGTGTAAATACCGAGCAGACGATTGATTTCGTTCTGCTGGTCGGCGGTCAGCGGTTTGTTGGCCAGGAAGGTCTCGATGGCCGGGCCGACATCATCGGTTTTCGCCAGCTCGCCCTTGGACAGGGTGCCGAGGAAACCCCGGAAATCGGTAGCCGGCGCTTCGTTGAAATGCTTGATGATCGTCGCGCTTTGTTCGGCGCTGAGGTTGGCGAAAGCGGGTGTGGCGACTGCCGAGAGGCTGGCTGCGAACAGGGTGGCGGCTACCAGTTTTTTGAGTGGAAAGTGCATTGTCAGAGGCATTCCTTTGCAGATAGTGAGTAAGAGGTTTCTGATCAATAAGTCAGAAACATTTCTACACACTACCATCACCAAGGTCGCTATAGGGAGGCCTTGGTGTGGGAAATATCGTACTCAGGTGTCAGGACAATAAAGACTGAAATGTGGGAGGGGGCTTGCCCTAATGCCAGTCAGTTAAGAGAACCTGCCGCAAACAAACTCTGTAGTGAGCGGGCTTGCCCCGCGCTGGGCGGCGCAGCCGCCCCAACAAAGACGCCGCGGTATTTCAGAAGGACCGAAGTGCCTGGGTTTGGGGCGGCTGCGCCACCCAGCGCGGGGCAAGCCCGCTCACTACAGA